>JBMZAP010000057.1:0-20831 GCA_049611445.1 Phycisphaeraceae bacterium
GCGCTTATCGCCGCCGGCGCGCGATGAGCAGCCCGCCCAGGCCCAGCAGTGCCAGCGAGGTCGGCTCGGGAACCTGTACGAGTGACAGACCGGTTACATTGCCACGGAGATCGGCCTCAACGCCGTTTTCAAAGCCGACCGAGAAATCTGTGGTATCCCAGTCACCAAGGTTGAGTGTCGTTGGCAGGGCCGGCGAATCGATCGCGGTGCCCGTCGAGTCTCGGAGGGAGATGCCCGCAGAGTTCGCAGGGATACCGTTGACATCCGGACCAATCAGTTTGCCCCCGCCAACAGAGAGGCGATCCGTCAGACTCGCGTCGTTGGTGATACTGATGAAGGCTTTACCAGATTCCGTACCCGAGACATAGTCCGCGCCGAGTTGGCGGTTGATGGTCAGCACGAAGCTCTCGCCGACGTAAGAGCCTGAGTTAAGCGTATCTGTATCGGTGTCGGGCGTGGTGTCGTCAAAGACCAGCACGCCGGTGACGGTATCGCCGACGGAGAAGAAACTGGCGAGTTCAGTATCGACGGTGTTGACGTTACCGGTCCAGGTGATCTGCCATAGCGCCGCGGAAGCGTGTACAGTCGGCAGGGTCATGGCGAGGAATGCGAGTGTGTATTTCATATCAATTCTCTGATTCAATTTGAGTATTTCTTGGGGCTAATACGAGCGCCGTCGCCGCCCGACAAGTAACCCGCCCAGGCCCAGCAGCGCCAGGCTGGTCGGTTCGGGTATCACGGTGCCGATGAGTTGACCGGTTTCGACCCCCCGCTGTTCAAGCGTATCATCACCTGGAGGATCGACCGCCTGGCCAGAAAAGCCAGGATGCACAATGCTGCTGATCACTAAGTCCTGCCCAAAATTATAGATTGCCGTATCCAGCCAAACACTGAGTTGAAAGTCATCGCTGAAGACATTGCCAAACGTGATTCCGGATCGTGTCCCAGCAATACCCCCTTGATTCACCGGGCCGAAGATCTCGTCCGTCATCGTCACCGGCACGAAGAGCGAGGTATTCCCGCCAGTGATGAAGAAATCATAGTTTGATACAGAGCCCTCATAGTTGGGCTGAAGGTCTGGCAGCGTGGTGTCCCAGTCGAAGAAACCCGTCACTGTGCCGCCGCCAGCCAACGTTGTCTGGTCAAAGGTGTAGCGAATGACTGTTGCATCTGCATGTGCCGAATACAAGAAGATTGCTACAAAGAGAGCGAATTGTTTCTGAAAATTCATAGCTTTGGTTAGTTGAAGTTTGTTATTCAAAAGAAGTCATGGAGTATGCGGGCTGCTGCAGATCCAAAAACGCCGTAGCCGTGCCGTGGGCTAGTCCATTGTGTTAACGAAGTTCAACGACGCCGGCGAGCGACGAGCAGACCGCCCAGGCCCAGCAGCGCCAGCGAGGTCGGCTCGGGAACGACACCAAAGGCAATCGGAGCATTCTGGAAGGTGACGTCTATCGTGATCGGTGAACCGGCCCCTGCCGTACCGTCGGTTGCGATCGAGAGAACACGTCGGTCCGAGCTTGCGTCACCGTTGAGGGCCGTGGCGTGGAAGATTGATCCTTCAAAAGGGTCAAAGACCGAGACGGTGTTGTTGTACGTCGCGGAGAAAGTGTCGCTGCCTAATTGCGTGGCCACGCCGGTCGTCGGGTCGATCGTGAACACGGCGTCGGTGCCCGAAAGACCGCCCGTCCCATCGAGCACGGCGATGATGTTGCCGCTGACTGGATCGAACTCGATCAAACGCGGAGCGGTCGAGAAGTTGCCCGAGGCTTCCGTGATCTCAAAGCTCGTTGCGGCACCGGTATTGGTGTCGATGCTGAAGACGTTGCGGTTAGAGGTCGATTCGCCATTGGCGATCCAGTAAAAGGTGTTGGAGCCGGGGTCGATGGCCGAGACGCCGGAGCTGAACCCGCCCGAATTGAACCCTGAGCCGATACCGGTCATTGCCCCGGTGATCGGGTCGATGCTGGCGAGGATGCGTTCGGTGCCGCCATCCACGATGCCGTAGAGCGAGCCGTTGCCGTATTCGATGGCATGGGGCCTGCCGCTGGTGATGGAACCGGAAGCGGTCAGTACCCCACCCTGAACGTTTGAGCCGTCGTTGCCGTCGATGGTATAGATACGCCGGGTACTGCTGGTCTCCCCGAGGGCTGATGCGGAGAAGAACAGCCGACCGGTCGTAGGGTCCGTGGCATCCACGCCGCTGCTGAAAAAGCCGAAGGTGAACGCATCACCAAAAGCTGTCACGACACCGGTTGCCGGATCGATCATGAACGGCTGTGCGGAGGTGTTGGAAGAGGGCCCCTTGAAGAGGCCAAACAGTTCCGCTTGGGCGCTGTTCTGTGTGGCGATGCTGAGGCAGGTGAGAGCGATGGTTGCAAACTTCTTCATAATTGTTTTTGGTTGGTGCAGGCTGTTAGAGTTGGTTGGGTTGGTCTGTTCTGATGGGGGTCATAAAGCTTGGCATGCCCCGGGAAACGATAGATACGTCGCTAGCGACGGCGGCGAGTGATGAGCAAGCCACCGAAGCCCAGCAGCGCGAGTGAGGTCGGCTCGGGGACAATCGACACAGAAACGCCTGCCTGCTCACCGTTGTATGTGCCCGGTGTGAGATCTGCGAAAGCAAGCGTTCCTACATTCCAAGTCGCGGACACATTGATCAATGTCAGGCTGCCAAAGCCAGGCGTCGGGCTGGTAATCAGGTCGACATCGTCGGTGGACTCATATGTCTGCAGTTGTACTTCTGTCACGTTGGAAATGAATCCATCGACGTTCACCGTTCCAGAAGCCGAGTCAGATACAAAATTCGAATTATTTGGGCCGAAGAGGTTGTCAATCAAAACACCAAAGTCGATGCGGTTGTCGCGCCCATTACCGAAGTCCTCGTCCGGGCTGCCGCTGACGGTCATTTCGACACCGCCATCAAACGCTTCTGAAAACGTAAACACCATCGCACCATGGGCGGGTAAGGAAAAAATAAACAAAGCGGCAAACAACCAGCCGGCCGCGATCACAGTGGAATTAATTAATTTCATTCGTTTCCTTTTATGGATTTGCAAGTAATTGCTGTGGTGTTGATTTCACCGCATGAAACAACGCCGCCGCCGCGTGACAAGTAACCCGCTCAAGGTCAGTAGCGCCAGCGAACTCGGCTCGGGGATCGGCTCCGAACTTCCTTCCACGATCACTTCACGAATCAAAGCTTCTGGCTCGGTGAATGGCAGGTCGATGTTTTCGAGCGTCAGGGAAGTGCCCGGATCCAGCAGAAACCCGGACGGATCAATAGCCGCTTCGACTTCAATTCGAGCATTCGGCAGGCTTGTGGTCGTGGTTGAAAGCGTCTGAGGCGTACCGCTCGCATCGGTGAAAAGAAGCTGTGGGCTACCCGCGTCAAGAGGTACGCCGTCGATTGCAAAGATGACTGAAAACCGTGTCAGGCGAAAAAGGTCTGTCGTTGACGGGCTGTTCAGGTCCACACTGACATCCAGCAGGCCCGGATCCAGGAATCGACCAAAGTTGTGGCCGGTTGACAGGTCACCATCGGTCAACAGCGCAGAATCGTGAACGACATCGTTCGTTCCGCCAAATGCCGTGAGGCTCAGCGTGATATCCGCGATGGCGTAATTCGAGGACTCCGCAGGGTCGTATTGAAGCGTGACCGCCTGAACTGAACAGGCCGCGGTCGTCGTCAGGATCGCAGCGAAATATTGGGCTAATTTCGGTTGAGCCATGTCTTTCCTCTAAGCGTTACGAAGCCTCCGAGGCCTTCGGCTTCTACAGACAGGCAGGAATGCCTGGTAGGTCCTTGCTGCTTATTGCTGTGGGTCCTTCTCTCGGGGCCCAGGGGGTGGGCCCTTGTGATGCGACTAACGTCTTGTCGCACCCATGTTTGGTGTAGCGACTAATTATTAAGCAAATAGGCTGGCAAGGCCATTACCTGTTATGGGTATTTTTCGTAAATGGCGAGCCATTCTTTGACCGCTGTACGCCCCGATTATCCCGGGGTAATCGAAATGTCTTATGTCCCTGCTAATTGACTAATGCGCACAAGGCATGGGCATGCCAATGAGTTCAAGTTTTTTGACCAGAGCCTCGCTCATTTGATCGAGGGTCGTGGTGCTGAGATACCGCAGGATCTGCGTGCGGATGGGCTTGAAATAATCGTGCTGTGCACAGGGTTGGCGATCGTCGCATTGAGACAGCCCGACGACACAACGTGTGTATTGCTCGTCGCCATCAATGACCGAGACGATATCGCTGAGGGTGATCTCATTGGGTTTACGGGTCAGAGCAAAGCCCCCACCGCGTCCTTTAGCGCTCGAGAGTAGACCCGCGCGGACCAGCTCACCAAAAATCTTGGCGATAAAAGTCGCAGGCAGGTCTGAGCCCTCGCAGACCGCTTGTAGGCTGACATAGCCCTGCGGCTTGATCATCGCCAGCCGGCTCATGGCCCGGATGGCATAGGAGCACGTCGTCGAATAGATGATCGGGCACGTACGAACGATGTGATCTGCTTGCACGCTTGTCTGCTTCAGATTCGATTTCATCGGCTGCTCCCGGATTGAGAAGGCTGCGGTGAGACATCCTCATCATCAAAGATCGCGCGGTAAGGCGGCGTATCGAGATCGTCGTACTGACCCTGACGAACCGCCCACAGGAAGCCGGCTACGCCACAGGCGGCAAGGACCAAAGCAACGGGTAAGACAATAAAAAGTATGCTCATCGTGAAGCCTCCACGGCCTGATCGTGCGGCAAATCCTTGTGGGTCTGATGAATGCATTGGCCGTGCATGGCCAGCGCCAGCACAAGCGCACTGCTTGCGGGCATCAGTACAGCTGCAACCAGCGGGTTGATGAGGCCCAGCGCGGCGAGGGTGATGCCGATCGCGTTGTAGGCAAACGACACCACCAGGTTTCTGCGGATGACACGCCGTGTGTTGCGAGCCGTGGCGATCAGGTCCACCAGGCCCGAAAGCCCGGGCTTAGCGAGATAGATATCAGCCGCCGCCATCGATGCCTCTGCCCCCCCGCTGACCGCGATACCCACATCAGCTGCAGCCAGCGCAGCAGCGTCGTTGACCCCGTCACCGACCATGACCACCGCACGGTCGTTTACTGTAGATCGCCTCGTGGCAGCCAGTTTTTCTTCCGGGGTCACACCCGCATCAATCTGCCCGGTGTTCAAGCCGACAGCATGACCGACCGCATCCGCAACGGCCTGCTCGTCGCCCGTCAACATCCGTACCTCCCAGCCCCATTGCCTGAGTTGCTTGAGCGAAGCCCGAGCATCATCGTAGATCGCGTCGCCGATCGTAAGCTTCGCCACAATCTCTCGGCGCAGCGCGACAAACACCGACGTATGGCTGCGATCCATGCAATCAACCGCGTCATGCTCTTGCTGCGCGGGTGTTACAACCCCACGATCAGCGAGGTATTGTCTCGAGCCAATCAGCAAAGGCCCCATGGCGGTCTTCGCTGCTATCCCGCTTGGCTCGACCTGAACCTCTTCTACAGCGACACGATCGGCGGCAGCAGGTTCCTGCTCGGCATAAGCCTCAACTATCGCTCGGGCGATCGGGTGCGTGGCATGCCGCTCGACCTCCGCAACGATCGGCTGCAGCGCTGTATCACCCGACCACGCGACGACACACATCTGGCCGCGCGTGATCGTCCCGGTTTTGTCGATCCAAATCTGCCCGGGCCTGGCCAGGCGGTCAAGAGCAGCAGCGCTCTTGATGAGGATGTCACGCTTTGCGGATCGCCCGATTGCGACCGACAGACTGAGGGGCGTCGCCAGCCCCAGAGCACAGGGGCAAGCAATGATCAGCAGCGCGACGGTGTGATCGACCGCCAACGCGAGATCAAAAAGACTCCATACCGAAAAGACCGCCAACGCGAGTAGAGAAACCACACAGACAAACCAGCCGGCGACTCGGTCTGTCACAGCGACAACCGGCGGCTTATCAGCCATCCCCTGCTGGACCAGCGACAGCAGTTGGCCAACACGGCTCGATTCACCGACCGCAGACACACGCAGGCGGATCGTCGCGCCGGACAATCGAGAGCCCGCACACACAAGATCGCCTTCATCAATTGGAACAGGCCTAGACTCGCCGGTGATCAGTGCAGCGATGACCGAGGCACGGCCCTGCTCGACCCTGCCATCGGCAGGAACCAGTTCCCCCGAACGAACCTCCAATACATCACCGACCTCAACCGCTTCGATCGGAATTGTCTCGATCGATTCTCCATATGCGTTTGTTGTCACGCGTCGGCTGTTGGTCGGTGTCAACGAAAGCAGGAGCCCAACTGCTTCATCTGCGCGGCGCTGTTGCCGGTATTGAATAAACCTGCCGACAAGCAGAAGGAAGACCAATACGGTGAGTGAATCGAAGTAGATTTCGCCTCGCCCCAGTACGACATTGATCGTCCCGGCTAGACCACCAACCCCCAGAGCCAGTGCGATCGGCACATCCAGGTGCGGGGTCCGGGTACGTAGCGCGGCGAGCGCGCCTTTGAAAAACACCCGGCCCGGCCAGGCCAGCGACAGAACACCCAGCACGGCACTGATCCAACGGAAGAAATCCGCAAAACGCTGCTCCATCCCGCCGAACATGCCGGTGTAGAGGGCAAAGGCAAGCAGCATCGTGTTGCCCGCAATGGCTCCTGAAACACCAAGCCGGATAAGCATGGCTCGTTGCTCTGCCAACTGAATACCGCTTGCATCGCTACCGCGTGCCGGGTGTGGGATGTATCCCAATGAGCTGAGTTTTTTCGCAATTTCCGAGAGCGCGACCCGCTCGGGCTCCCACACGATACGTACCGTCCGGCTGCTCAGGCTCAACCGCGCCTCGATTACCCCGGGCACCACGCGTGGCAGTTTTTCAATCAGCCAGATACATGCGGCGCAATGCACGCCCTCGAGCATGAGGTCAACAACGTGCGTGCCGTCGTAACGCCTGCGTACGTACAGCTCGTGAAACTTAGCAGTATCGAAGACAGCGAGGCGATCCTGATCAGCTGCCTGTCTCGGTTGCGGGTTGGATTCACTCTGCTCACGCAGACGGTAATACGCATCGAGACCGCACCCATGGATGATCTCGTATGCCGACGCACAGCCCTGGCAGCAGAACTGATTGGCTTGGCCCGGCACGACCAGCCCTTGAGGGACAGGCAAGCCACAGTGTGTACAAGCGCACGGGGACGGTTGGACAGTTGCCTGCGATACGTAGCCGGGTTGTGTCAGCGTCGTGTTCAAGGCTTAGCCTCACAACAGGCGGGGGTCGACTCACCTATGGCATCGATCGCGGCTGTCGCGGAGGCCGAATCAGTCAGTGTGGGCTGTTGAGCAGCGAGGGAGGCAGCGTCAAGCCCGCCTCGGCCGATCAGTGTCCAGAGCCCGACGAGGATGAGTGCGAGCGCTGTCACATGCGGGAGCCGCCTGCCAAACGCGCCGCTGAGCCGTTGTACACCGACACCCAGCGAAACGAGAACTGGCAGCGTCCCCAGCCAGAACACCGCCATGGTCAGGCCGCCGAGTAGCGGGCTTGCGGTTCCACCTGCTACCGCAGCAAACGCATAGAGCCAGCCGCAAGGCAAGAGCGTGGTCAACAGGCCGATCATCAGTGCACGCCGCACCGGGCTCAGCTTCATCGCGACGCGGTGTCCGACGGCAAGGATCTTGTGCATTAACGCGGGCACCGGCATACGGATCGATCGCTTGCCCATCGCCGCCATCGCCGCGGAAAACCCAAAGAGAATCATCACCGCGCCTGCCAGCGACATCGCGACCCGACTCAAGCCCACCAACGCCCCACTCAAATCGAGCAACGCCCCGACCGAACCTGCTGCTACGCCAAGCGCAACATAGGTCGTCAGCCGCCCAACGTGATACGCGAGATTCAAGGCAGCACGCTGGCCCGGCTTATCATCACTGCCGCTGACTGCAAACGCGACAAACGCACCGCACATCCCTGCGCAGTGCAGTGAGCCCAACAGGCTGGCAAGAAAGACAGCGGTAATCAGGGCAATCATTTGATTGCCTCCGCTGCACGGACAAACTGTTTGCGATCGGCAATAAATCGATGGTGTTCTGAAGACGCTTCGATGGCAAACTGCCAGAAGCCCTCCCTGTTCATGCGCGACTGGCCCATGTATTGGCCCGGTAAGACCTCGACACAATCGAACCCAACCGGGTCGCCTGCGCGTGCCATGTGATACGCATCCACCCGAACGGTCAGGCCGTGGACCGGTTCTCCCTCGCGGTCCAATACCTGCACCACCAGTTCGCGTTGCCCGATCGTGTCCGCGCGCTGACTGGGCTGAAGCTGAACCGACCACCCCAGTGCCGCGCTCTGTGCTAACAGTGCCTTACGATCGTCGTAGTCCACCGCTTTTTCGTAGTAATCCGGAACAACAGCAAAAGAAGGGTCGCCGGTCCCAAGCGTGATCGCGGTGAAGATAAAGATCATGTGTCCGCCGAGTAGACCTAGCACGACAGCAGGCATCACAAAGCGACGTCGGGAAGTCGTCTCGACGGAATCATTACGCGTTATCTCGGTTTTAGCATTTGTCACAAGGATCGCTCGTTTCTTGACCGCCGGCTTTCTTCGTGGATTTCGGACTCTCTTCGGAACACGGGCAGTTGGCACAGTCACCACCGCATTTGCCCGTACTGGTCACAGCGGCATCACTCATGACCTTTTTGATGAGTTCGAGTGAATGGAGCACATCGCGCGGTGAAGGATGGTTCATGGCTACGGTGTCCTTTCCGGGGTTCTTGGTTCGCCCTGCAGGTTCGCATCAGGCAGTGTGTACGGCCCCTTCATCTGGAAAATCTCTTCCGCGACAACGGTGTTGTCATCGCGAACCGTGAGACGTACATCGAGTCGGCCGTTCGTAAACTTTTCAAAAGGCGCACTGAGGTCAATAGAGACCGATCTCGTTTCGCCAGGCTCCAATACAAGTGACCCGCCCTGCATCTTCAGTGTGACACCGACAGGTTCACTCACATAAACGACGTAGGTGTGAGAGGTGCGGTCGCGATTGACGATCTTGAGGCGCATCTGATTAAGAATGTCGCCAGAGTCCAGCACGACAAAGGGCCTGCCCTTCTCACGGATCGGCGTGACGTCGGCCATCGAGCGGTTGGTCAGCGCAAAAAGGAACGTGCCAAATACTAGGGCGAGCATCGCGGCATAGACAAAAACACGCGGCCGAAGAATCTTCCCGCCATGACCTTTAAGCGCCTGCTGAGAGGTGTAGCGGATCAGGCCTTTGGGCCGCCCGACTTTCGTCATGATCCTGTTACACGCATCAATACATTGTGCGCAGCCAACACACTCAAGTTGCAGGCCTTCGCGAATGTCAATCCCTGTCGGGCAGGTGGTGACACATTCGCCGCAATCAATACAGTCGCCATGCATCTGAAGAAGATCGAGCCCGACAGTGCGCTCGCCTTCAGGCTTATTTTTCTCTTCAAGGGCCCGGCGCTTCTGCTTGCCAAGCTTGCCGCGTGGCTCACCTCTCCCCTCGTCGTAGCTGATGATCATCGAAGACTGATCAAGCAGAACAGATTGCATTCGACCATATGGGCAGGCCACGATGCAGAGCTGTTCACGAAAAATGCAGGCGTGAAACATCAATGCAGCAGACACCGCGAAGATGAATGTAAACGCCACAGGGTGATTGGCCGGCGAGCCAAGCGACCACTTGAATAACTGATCGACACCGACAAAGTAAGCAAGAAAGACATGCGTCAGATGCAGACACAGCGCATAAAACACGATGTACTTGGCAATCGTCCGCCACGCAGCCAGTTCTTTCCCAGGTTTGCCGCCCAACCCGGCCCGGCCATCAAAAAATCGTTCGATCGGCCTGAACAAGAATTCCATATAGACCGTCTGCGGGCAGGCCCAACCACACCATACGCGACCGAACAGCGCGGTAATGACAAAGATGCCCAAGAACCAGGACAGCAGTAGCAGCGCGAGAAGGAAGGTATCCGTCGGCAAAAACGTGACACCGAAGATATGGAACTCACGCCGAAGAATGTCCAATAGGATCGCGGGTTCTCCCTTGATCTTAATGAAGGGAAGCACCGTGAAGATCGCGATCAGGCCCCATGCCACAACCCGACGCCAGAACAGGTACGGCCCCTTAGAAAGCTTGGGATACAGCCAACGCCGCGAGCCGTCATGCTCAAGCGTCGAGAGCACGTGCTCCTCCGGCTGCAGCAGGTTCGGGTTGTTGCTGTTGTTGGTCATAGCGTGGCGACTGATTCGGTTTGGCTGTGTGTGCACAGCTCGGCCGTGAATTACGGCGATGCCTCTGCCTCGGGCTCCACCGGTGACGCTTCTCCCGTCGGCCATGGCGCCGGCACTTCTCCCTCGGGTGCCTTACCGCCCACGGCATTGGTGCCGCGCAGCGACGCGAGATACGACGAAGCCAGAACGACTTCATTCGGGTGCAGGCGATTGCTCCAGGCAGGCATCGCCCCGCCCTTGGCGCCTTCATTGATGACTTTCGCAATATCTTCGATCGACTTGACGTGGATGTATGCGTCGTCGGTGAGGTTCGGGCCTGAGTTACCCTCCGCATTGAGACCGTGGCACGTCACGCAGTTGGCCTTGTAAACATTCGCGCCAAGCTGAAGCCACTCGGGCTCATTCATGTATTTCACGATGGTCGGTGCATCCGGCTCGAGGGTTCCGATCTCACCAAATTTCTTTTTGAGGTTGGCGACCGCCGCACGTTCGTACTCGGCCTCAGGCGAGAGTTCCCCTGCCGTGACTGTCATCAGAAGCATGTAGAAGCAGGAGAAGAAAATGGACGCGATGAATACCCACGTCCACCATGCGGGTGTGGGGTTGTCGTATTCCTGGATACCGTCGTAGTTATGGCCCGTCAGTTGGCCAAATTCATCGGCAGGGTTGGTGTTCGTTTGCTGCTCACTCATGGCCGGCTCCTTCCGAGGCGGTCTGGGTTTGATCGGGGTATCGGGGCTCAACAGGTTCATCGCTAAGTGGAATCTGACTTTGCTTGTCCATCTCCTTCTTGGGTCGGGTCCACGTTCGGATGACGACCGCGACGAAGACGCCGAAGAACAGGACCAGCGCGATCTGCGAGAGCAGCGTGAAATCCATCGCTCGTAGCACATCCTTAAACATCAGTGGCCTCCCTTCGCGCTACCAAGCGTCGGTGCGGGCTTCGGGGCCGCGGCTTCAGCAGGCACGCTTTCATCAACCCCTTCTTCGGCAGGTGCTTCCGGTGCACGGGTCAGGTCCGTGCCAAGCCGCTGCAGATATGCGATCACCGCAACAACCTGCTTGTCTGCAAGCTGGTCAGCAGGTGGACCGCCCTGCTCTTCAATCCGCTTGGCGACTTCAAGTGCCTGCGCTTCGGCGTGCTCGACAGCTTCATCGCCGGTCGGGTAGGGCTTGTTGTCATTGAACAGGTACTTGTCCCAGTTCTTGTCACCCGGGTGCAGGACCATGATGGCATTGACACGGACGGGGATGGACTCGAAGTCGAGTTCTTTCTGCTCGAGCCAGGGGTAAGGCGGCATGATCGAGCCGGGCACCATCTCAAGCGGCTTCTGGAAATGCAGGTAGTGCCAGAGATCCGATTGCTTGCCGCCTTCGCGCGCCAGGTCCGGTCCAATGCGTCGGCTACCCCACTGGAACGGGTGGTCGTAGACCGACTCGCCAGGCTTGGAGTAATCGCCATAACGGTCCACTTCCGCGAGAATCGGACGGATCATCTGGCTGTGGCAGTTGTAACAACCCTCGGCGATATAGATATCACGCCCCGCCAATTCCAATGGCGTGTACGGCTTAACGGTGTCAATCGTTGGCACATTGGATCGGATCACAAAGGTCGGGATGATCTCGAACAGTGACGCAACGACGACCGCAATCACCACCCAGATGGTGAACCGCACCGGCAGCCGTTCCCACTTGCGGTGCCACCAGCCAGTCGCCCAGACGTTCAGTCGCTTGGCAGTGTCGGTGACGCCGTCAATCGTCGGGGCAGGTCGCGTGGGGTCGCCGTCGTAGTCTTTGCTCAGTGCCGGGGCCTGGAATACTGGCTCGTCATATGTTTCAGGGCGAGTCTTCCATGTCTTATACAAGTTGTAAGCGCCGATACATGCACCGCCCATGTATGCCA
The DNA here is from genome assembly GCA_049611445.1 of Phycisphaeraceae bacterium. Classification (GTDB taxonomy): domain Bacteria; phylum Planctomycetota; class Phycisphaerae; order Phycisphaerales; family Phycisphaeraceae; genus JAHQVV01. The sequence continues at coordinate 12,168 of JBMZAP010000057.1, forward strand.
GCCCGCCGATGATTCGCAGGACATACATCGGGATGAGCTGACGGACGGTCTCGACAAAGTCGGGGTACGCAAGTTGACCGGTCTCGGTCATACCGCGCCACATGAGGCCCTGAGTGATGCCGGCCACGTAGATCGGGATGATGTACAGCAGGATGCCGAAGGTCGCCAGCCAGAAGTGGGTGTTGGCGAGTTTCCTGCTGAAGAGCTTGGTCTGGAAGAGACGCGGCGCGAGAAAGTACGCCATACCGAAGGCCAGGAACCCGTTCCAGCCCAGTGCGCCGGAGTGGACGTGTGCGATGGTCCAGTCGGTGTAGTGGGACAACGCGTTGACGGACTTGATCGAAAGCATCGGGCCTTCGAAAGTCGCCATGCCATAGAACGTTGTCGCGACGATGAAGAACTTGAGGATCGGATCGCTGGCGACCTTCTGCCACGCACCGCGAAGGGTGAGCAGGAAGTTGATCATCCCGCCCCAGGACGGCATCCAGAGCATGAGCGAGAAGACCATGCCCAGGGATGCCGCCCAGTCCGGAAGCGCCGTGTACTGAAGGTGGTGCGGGCCGGCCCAGATGTAGATGAATACCAGTGACCAGAAGTGCACGATCGAGAGGCGATAGGAGAAGACCGGCCGCTCGGCCTGCTTGGGCAGGAAGTAGTACATCAGCCCGAGGAACGGCGTGGTCAGGAAGAACGCGACCGCGTTGTGACCGTACCACCACTGCATAAACGCATCCTGCACGCCGGCATAGATCGGATAGCTCTTCAGGATGCCGGTCGGGATAACAAGGTTGTTGAAGACATGCAGGATCGTGACGGTGACGATGGTGGCGATATAGAACCACAGCGCGACATACATGTGCCGCTCGCGCCGGTTGAGCAACGTCATAAAGAAGTTGACGCCGAAGAAACCGAGCCAGACGACCGCGATCAACAAGTCGATCGGCCATTCAAGTTCGGCATACTCCTTGGATTGCGTCACACCCATCGGCAGCGTGATCGCGGCACTGACGATGATGAGCTGCCAACCCCAGAAGTTGAGCTTGCTCAGCTTGTCGCTCCACATCCTCGCCTTGCACAGGCGCTGTGTCGAGTAGTAGATGCCGGCAAAAATTGCGTTACCTGCAAAAGCGAAGATCGCTGCATTGGTATGCAGCGGCCGCAGCCGACCGAAGGTGAACCACTCCAAGCCAAAGTTGGTGGGGATCTTCGTGCCGGGGATGGTCGGGAAGGGCAACTGGATCGCCAGGATGATGCCGACCAGAAAAGCGACCAAGGCCCAGATGACCATCGCCCAGAGGAACTTGCGAACGATCGCGTCGTCATACGAGAACGATTCGAGCTTGGGGAGGTCTGCTCCGATGGCTGTCTCGGTGGCTGCTGATTGCATTGCTGTCGACTCCTGCATCAAATTCAAGGTGCCTCTAGGGGCGGTTTTCGTCTGCGGTGCTGGCCGTGTTGCCAGGGGAAGGCTGGGTGGCCGAAGGGCCATAGTATAATAAGATAAACGACTCTTATATCTTTTTATATCAGATTATCGACCTCTATGGCATTATTTTTCGCCTTGGCTCAATTTTTTTTGTGTCCTACGCACCTGCTCACCGAAGCTGACCAAGTCACATCACCTTGAGGTCCCAGCCCCGGGGATGCAGTTGCATTCCTATAAAAAGATAATATGATCTTTTTATCGCTTCCTGTCAATCGAGCCGATTTTGATGGCAGATCTTGAACACCTCCCCCAGCCCGGACTCTGAAACCGGGCTCAACCGCTTCGCGAAAGGATCCAACATGCTTCAACACATCAAAAAACCCCTCCTCGCCGCAGTGGCCCTGGCGCTCCTGGCCGCAGCGCCGACCCGGGCCCAGCACGCCGATTTCGTTTTGTTTGGTGATGCTGATCCCGAAATGGCCGCCGTGCCCCAGGAACAGCAGTTCATTCACCCCATCACCTCGCCTTACTACCACGACAACTCGTTCATCAACTCTGATATCCGGGTCTGGTATCTCTTTCACGAGTTCTCGAACAACACGCTGGGTGGTGATACAAGCATCGTTGCAGCACAGGTCCGACTCGCATTGACCGACCGTTTGCAGTTCGTCGCGTACAAAGACGGCTACGCCTGGTTCGATGACACCGTTGTTAATGACGATGGCTGGATGGATATCGCCGCGGGTCTCAAATACAACTTCTACCGCGACATTGAAGAACAGCTCTATCTCTCTGCCGGGATCGGCTATCAGCTCGACCTCGGTGAAGATGAAGTGCTGCAGGATGACGAGATCCTCAGGCTATGGGTCTCGGGCGACAAGGGCTTTGACAAGCTGCACCTCGGCGGCACCGTCAACTATCTGATCGCAACCGATTCAGAGTCCACGCTGGGTAACTCCGACGTGATCACCTGGCACGTCCATGCAGACTACTACCTCTGCGAGTGGTTCAGCCCCGTGGTCGAACTGAACGGCTACCACACCGTGGACGAAGGCACTGTGGCGGTCGCTTTTAATGGCGTAGACGTTGCAAACCTCGGCGGCGGCGACGGAGAAGACGTGATCACCATGGGGATCGGCTGCGAGATCAAGCTTTGTGAAAGCGCTGCCGTACGCGCAGCCTATGAGTTTGATCTGGCCGACAATACCTCGCTCTTCGGCGAACGCCTGACACTGTCTCTTGTCTACGATTTTTGAACACAAGCACGTTTGCCGTTGCCGATCAGTGCGGCAAGCGCAGCTTCACAACTCCGCCCCCGCTTTTGACCAAAAGTGGGGGCGGTTGTTATTGATACGCAATGCAGATGGGATTGACTAGCGCAATCCTGCTGCGCGGGGTCCATTTACACGGCTACTTCAACTCACCCCAGACCTTCCGCATCAACTCATAGCCGACCGGGTCGTGTTCTTTGAGTTCGACGTTCAGGAACGGGTAAAAGTCATTGCGATAAAAATATGCTTCACTGATCTCGGCGAAGTACTCCATCTGATTTGTTGCCCCGTAGGCCCTGACGGTCTGGCCCTTGTAGTCCTTCACCCGGTCGTACAGGCCCTTCTCCATCGCGTTCTTATATGCGTCGAGGATGGCCTTGTTCATATAGCCGTCGGCGACATGTTCATCGTGGAAGCCATGGGCCAGCTCATGGAAAATCACGAACGGGTGCTTAAGCATGTGGTGGCGATCCAGCAGCGACTCCGCCTTGGTCACATGCACACAGTTCTCCATCCGGATGTCCCACCCATTCTCCGCCAGCCAACGACCGCCGCCGTGGTATGGCCCGGGCTCGACATCCGTCAACGGGTGATCCACTTCGATCCAAATCCCAACCTGCCTGAGTTTGGTCAGCGCCGGCTCAGGCACGAGGATCGCGACCCGCTCCAGGTGATTGCGTAACATCCCGATCGACTTGGCCCCCATCTCCGCGTGCTCACCCGCGAGCAATGCCGGCTCGATGTAGACCTGCCAACCTTCAATGTCCTGAACCACTGGATCAAAACGAGCCCCGGGGTTGTTCGGCACACTTGGCAACACCTGCCGATCCTTTGCTCCGGTCGATGAACAACCCGCGTGACAAAGCAGCACGACAAAAACCGGCAGGACCAGCAACGCCAGTAGATATCTGTTGAGCATCGCTCCAGTGTATGCGAAGCTCTGCCTTTTACTGAGGCTGATGCTCCACGTGTGTGCCGTCCTTTAACAAGAAGATCACCCAAATCCCCTGCTCTTTGGCCCACGCGATCCCTTGTTCCGGACCCATCACATAAACAGCGGTCGCCAACGCGTCCGCGGCCGTGTTGCTGTCGTGAATGACCGTTGCGGAGAGCAGGTTGTTTTCGACGGGCTTGCCGGTCGAAGGATCAAGAATGTGATCGCCCTTGAAATAAGCCCCGGAGGTCGCAACCGAAGCATCGCGCAATTGAAGCACGGGCGCATCGATATCCACCGCATCCATTGGCAGATACAAGCCAACGCGCCAGCCCTCACCCTTCGGGCCGTCGCCGATCGCGCGCACCTCCCCGCCGATATCGACCAGGCAGTCCGTGACACCGAACTCGGCCTGTAACAGTTCAACGATGCGGTCCACGGCATAGCCCTTGGCAATCCCGGAAAGATCAACTGTCTCACCATTCGGTCGCAGGCTGAACGCCCCGCCTGTCTGCGTCTCGATCTGTTTCGCCTGAGCGATCAGGCCCGACAACTCAGGCGACAACGCGAACTGGGCAGGATCAGTAGCACGGTTGTACCGCGTCAACTCCGAATCCTCGCGCCACGTCGAAGCCATCGCATCGATTCGTGATAGTTCCGCATCGACCGCGCGTTGGACTTTCTTCTGGTTCGGACCAAAGGCGTAGGTAATGCGATACTGCGTCGCGAACGCCTCGCCTTCGATGTGGGTGTACACATCATCAGGGACCCGGCTCACATGCCAGGCAAAGAAACCGAGCAATAAGGCCGCGGTCAGCCGGACCACCCATCGACGCCAATCATTCATCGCCGACCCCAGGTGCAAGGCCCGGCTCTACCTTTTGCTCACGTGCAATCCGCAAGAGCGCGCTGTCCAGCAGGTCGCGTGCCGTCGTCATTGTCTCGTCGGCGTAATACAACGACCACTCCATTTCCCCGCCTTCGCCCTCTTCCGCTTGCGGGTACCCCACGATCTCAAGTACCTGGAATGTGCGCGGGTCAAGGTTGTCGACTTCAACCGAATACACCAACGCCGGCTGATCCGCGTGATGATCATTACCGTCGCCAGGCTGGTTGATTTCGATCAAGACCCGGTAAGGCACCTCGCGCTCGGGGTCCCTCGGCACGATGTAGTCGGCCGGGTCAAAGCTGTCGTTCTCTGTCGCGGAACTGAGCGCATCCAGCTCGTCTTCTTCAGCCTGTTTCTCTGCTTCGCTCTTGGCCTCGTGCTCGGCCTTGTACTTGAGGTACTCGCTGCGCTTGTAATGCCAGTAAGCGAGCTGGGTTTCATAGCCATCGCGTTCGCTGTGGTACAGGCTCTTGATGTGGTAGCCCGAGCGGTTCTCGATCCAGATCGCAACAAAGGGCGGGTCTTGTGCGTCGTATGCTGACCCGCCCATGACCTCGAGCAGCATGCGATAGTGTGGTGCAGGGTCGTAGCGGTAGAGCATCCGCTGACCGTCGAGTTCAAATCGGCCGGGATCGGGTCCGAGGTTGTCGCTCAGCCCGATGATGGCCGTGACCGCTCGCGGCTGCCAGAGGATCACCGTGATGAGTGCGACGACGAAAAGAAACAACACCGCCGCACTCCGCTTAGTGAAGTATCGGCGGAGCTGATGGTAGTGGCCCCTGATGTGGAGCCCGACCGCCGCGATGAACACGAAGCCCACCAGCGCGTGGACCGACACCGTCAGCAGGTTGAAGGGGAAGAAAAACCCCATCACGCCCGTCACCGCGAGGGTCACGAACAGCATCGCGATCAGAGTCGAGATCCAATGACGTTTCATCACGCGTCAGCCTAGCTTTTCTGCGGGATGATCGCGCCGTGCTCCTTGAGGAGCGCATGCAGTTTGTCCAGCGGGACCTTGCCGGGCGTCGTGTTGTCCTTGGCCGCGATCGCCGCGGCACACGCCGCCGCCTGACCCATCGCCATACATGGCGCCTGGACGCGCAGCCCCGAGTTCGCCAAGCGGTCGCTCGAGAGACACCGCCCCGCCACGATGATGTTCTTGCTGCCCTTGGGCACCAGCGCGGATAGCGGGATCGTCGGCACCGTCCCGGGCTTGAGCGGCTTGGGACGAACGCCTGTCTTCGTGTGCAGGTCGACCGGGTAGAACGCGTTGCACACCGCGTCGTCGAATTTCCGCCCGGCGGTGTAATCGTTGACCGTGATCATGGTCTCGCCAACGATCCGGTAGCTCTCGCGGAAACCCGGCTCGGGCTGCAGGTGCATGAGCCGCCTCTTACCCTGAGCATCACGGAGTTTTTTCAGCACGAGCTTGCGCCCGGCCAACTTCGCCTCGGTCACCGTGCGGGAGTTGGTCGAGTCGGCGCCGTGCACGTAGATCTGGTGCAGCTGCTTTCGGCCGACCTCGTAGTTCCCGCCGAGCTGGAAGAGGTACGACCCGGGCTGGGTCTCCGCTTCGCGCATCCGCTCGTAGCCGAGCAGACCAACGACCTCCGCCCCGCCGGTGCAGTCAACGATCTGCTTGCAGCGGACCGTACGGTTGGTGCCAAAGCCGGCGCACTTGAGCTCCCAGCCGGTTGACGTGGCCTTGGCGCTCTGGATGAACTCGTGGTACGCCATCTCGACACCCGCATCGACACACTTCTCCTCGGCAAGGATCGAGTAGACGTGTTGATTGATAACGACCTGGTTCTGATAGTGTTTCTGCGGCACCTTTGCGAAGTTAGGCAGCTTGCCACCGTCCAGCTCGACGGACTCTTTGACCATCTCCCAGCCGATGCCGGCGATGATCTGCTTGCCCCACGCGTCGAACAGCCCGGGATAGCACACCCCGCCGACGGTGGTCATCCCGCCGAGGTAGCCGCTGCGTTCTAATAGCAGCGTCTTCGCCCCGGTGCGCCCCGCCTGGATCGCGGCGATCGTCCCGGCCGTGCCCCCGCCGACCACCACGACATCGACCTCCGTCGTCACGTCGCTGGCGAGCTCTTCGGGCTCCGAGCTGACATTGATGCCATCGCGGCGTGCGAGGACGACGTGGCTGGTGCTCGCAATGGCCATGCCCGCCACGCCATATTGCAAAAATCTGCGCCGTTCGATCGCATGTTGATCTGATTCTGTTGGCTTCATCATTTGTCCTTCAAACAACTCGTAAGTACAAAAAATGACGTGGCAAACACGCCATCATTAAAAACACTCTATCTGGATGCATCATTCAAGGCAGCAGCACCGCCTCATTCTCAAACACCCCCAGATCTTTCTGGAACCAGAACAGGTCTCGTGTTCCGACGGCGATCCAGCTGTGCAGCCGACGCCACTCGTCACTCCAAGGGACCCACTGGCCCGATCCGTCGCCATAGACGTGGTTGCCGCCAAGGGGCGTGCGTGCGTTGTCTCCCTGATGCCCGTGTGCGGGGCTGCCCGCCAGGACGACGCCGTTACCGACATTCGTGTTGCCGAAGATCCCGCCGAGCGTTCGGACTTGTGCATCGACAACCAGCGCCCTCTCAGAGGTGCTGTCATCGAGTGTCACCGGGCTGAGTGAATCGACCCGAACGGTCGGCGCTACAGCGTTTCGCCACTTGTTGACTCCGCCGAGGAAGGCATATGCGATAACGAGTTGTGGCGGGCTGGCGGTGGGCTGCTCAAAAGGCTCAAAGTCCCGGCCCGGGTCGCTCCATGCCTCATTGGTCATGCCGTAGTCCAGCAGGATGTCACGCTCGTTGAAGTTGATCGCGATCGGGGCGTAGTTCGGGTTCTCTTCCGTGCCGGTATACCGTGGATGAACGAACTCATCGTCGTGATCGAGGGCTGCGCTGATCGCGGATAAGCCGATCTGCCGCTGGTTGCTCAAGCACTCAAGACGTACCGCCGACTCGCGGGCCTTGCCGAGCGACGGCAGGAGGATCGCGATCAGCAGCGCAATGATGCTGATGACGACTAACAACTCTATGAGGGTAAAGGCGCGACGCACGAGGTTGTCTCCCTGAGCAGGGGAAAAAGAAACGAAAGGCGCCGCGTCTCCTTCGAAACGCGACACCGCTTGAAGGTGAAGCTATTTTACCGCCGCCGAACAGCGATCAGAAGCCCGCCCAGGCCCATCAGCGCCAATGAGGTAGGCTCGGGGATGCTGTGGGTGACGATCAACTCTGGGCGGCCACCGGGCGTTGCGGAGTTGTCAGGCTGAAAGCGGGCGAATTTATGACTGCCGGTGATCGATTCATCGCTGTTGACAAGGATCAAACGGAGCATGCCATCACCCGAGAGGGCATTGCTCACGGCGGTCTGGAAGGCGGCCGAGTCACCAAACGTGACCGTCAACGAATTCTGTGTGACATCAAATGTCGCAGAGCTGAGCAAGGCGCCGAGCGTCCCACCTGCCACGTCACTGCCGCCACTATCTGGCGTGTTCCAGGTCGCGGCCGTCTCGTCGACATCAAACCCGTAAGCATGGAGGTTGAAGGTCTGTGTGCCGCCGATCCCAACGCCGGTGGCGTGGGTTGTCAAAACCAGCGAGGCGGAATCGATCTGGTCACCACCAGGGATCGAGCTGACGTCGAATTCAAACAACCCACGGATCACGGTGTTGGTCGTGGGGCCGGCGATCAATTCCACATCGGGATCGTTGTTTTGGTTGGTGTCTGCCTCATTTTGTCGAATGTAAGTCGCGCCCATGTTGTAGGTGCCACTCGGCGAGACGCCTTCCTGGAAACTGATCGTCGCCGCCTCGGCCGACTGGCCCGCGCCGACCACCAGGCCCAGCGCCAGGGCAGACGCCCCCGTCAGTTTCCAACTTGTTGCATTCTTGATTCGCATCGTAGCCTCCTTTATGAGAAAGAAATCAATCTTGATGATCGGCCGAGCGGGGAACGCCTCCGTGTCGGCCGGATCCAATACACGGTTATTCGTTTGGCCCCACGCTGGGGCGTTGACTGGTCAGTTGCAGTTCCGCACGCAGCCCGGTCCAGAAGCCGGCGTGCTCAACGGTGCGGTGCCGCTGGGCCGTGATGTTCAGCGTGTTCAGCCCCGC
>JBMZAP010000058.1:0-20543 GCA_049611445.1 Phycisphaeraceae bacterium
CGGAGGTCGGGGTGGTCGCTGAAGCGGATGCCGAACATGTCGAAGATTTCGCGCTCCATCCACTCGGCACCGGGCCAGAGATCGGTCACGGTCGGCAGCACAAGCGCGGGGTCTTCCTCAATCCCATCGGTCGGCAGGCTCGGGTCGAGCAGGACCTTGATGAAGAGTCGGCGGGACTCGGGGCCATCGGTCCCGGTGGCGACGAGGTTGTAGACCACGCCGAACCGGCCGGTCGGCAGGCCCTCGGGTGCATCCTTCGGCTTGGGGTAACGCAGGTAGTCGATCCCAGCGATATCGCTGAGCAGGTCGTAGCGGGTCCGTTCATCGTCACGCAGAAACTTGAGCAGACCATGCAGCACGTCGCGTTCGACGATCAGCGTCGTCTGGCCGCGGAACTCGGTCGCGAAGAGTTTCGCCTCGGGCAGGGCTTCTTTGATCAGCGACAGGGTTGGGTGGTCGAGGTTGATCATGGCTATGCGTTGTTCTCGATGTGCTTGATGATCGCGCCGATGGCGGTATCCCACCGCTCGGTGATCTCCGGCCACTCGTACTGCAGCGCGTCGGCCAACGCGACAAAGTCGTTGGCGCCGAGGATGTCCTTGAGTTCGTTCAGGCTGCTGATCAACTCGTTCATCCGCTCAATGACGGGCTGATCGTCGACCTTGACGGCCTGCAGATCGAGTTGCAGCAGTTGGGCGGACTGGCCGACGGCCTGCTGGGCCTGCAACCAGCCGTTAATCGATTCCTTGACCAGGCCCATGGCCTTGGCAGGATCATCCTGCTGCAGGTGATCGGCCGCTTGCTGCTGCATCTCCTGCGACGCGGCCAGTTGTGTCCGGACTTCTTCGAGGATGCCGACGACCAGATCGCCCGGCTTGGCGGAGTAGACGCGGATATCGCTGTCGGGCGCAGTGGGCTGGTCATCTTCGAGCGCAGGGCCGGTGATGGCCGCGCCATCGACCTTGACTTCAACCACCACCCGCCCGGCGGCAGACAATTCGCTGCTGACGACAGCGAGCAACTCTCGCATGGAGGTCGCGGACAGGGTCGAAGGTTGGTCGTCGATGTGGATTGGCACGAGGGCATCATATCACGACAGGCGTTCACGATCCGCTACGATGCCGCAAACCCGAACAAGGAATCCCTATGCCCCGAATCGTTGTCCTCGATGGCTATACCACCAGCCCACTTCCCGCAGATGCCGCGGCAGCCGATGCTCAGGTCAGTTGGCAGCCGCTCAATCAACTGGGCGAACTGGTCGTGCATGAGCGCAGTGCACCGGACGAGGTGGTCGAACGCATCGGCGATGCCGAGATCGCACTGACCAACAAGACGGTGATCGATGCGAGTGTTATCGCGTCCTGCCCGAAGCTGCGATACATCGGTGTCCTTGCGACAGGGGTCAATGTCGTTGATCTGGAGGCCGCCAAGGAAAGCGGCGTCACCGTCAGCAATATCCCTGGGTACTCAACGCCATCCGTCGCACAGCATGTCTTCGCCTTGCTGCTGGAACTCTGCAATCGCTGTGGCGAACACGACCGAGCCGTGCATGATGGCCAATGGGCCAACTGCAAGGACTTCAGCTTCATGACCGGCCCGCTGGTCGAACTCCAGAACACGACGCTCGGGATCGTCGGGATGGGTGCGATCGGGCTGGCGACCGCTCGAGTCGGTCACGCGCTGGGGATGAATCTCATCGCGCACAGTCGGACACAGAAGGAGATCGATCTCCCCGTGCAATGGCTTGAGGTCGATGAACTGTTCAAGCAGGCGGATGTGATCAGCCTGCACTGCCCCTTGACCGAACAGACCCAAGGCATGGTCAATGCAGAGCGTCTGGCATCGATGAAGTCGAACGCCTACCTGATCAATACCGGCCGCGGACCGCTGATCGATGAGCCGGCGCTTGCAAACGCATTGAACAACGGAACCATCGCCGGGGCCGGGCTGGACGTACTCAGCACCGAGCCCCCCAGTGCGGACAACCCATTACTGTCGGCGAAGAATTGCGTGATCACACCGCATATCGCCTGGGCGACAGTCGCCAGTCGTCGCCGCCTCGTCCAGATCGCGGCGGACAATCTGCGCGGCTTCCTGGACGGGCTGCCTGTTAACGTCGTAAGCTAAACCCATGTCCAACGAACTCGCTGGGTACAAAAAGATCCTGCTCTTTGGCGGCAGCTTCGACCCGCCGCACCGCGCCCATGTTGAGCTGCCGCAGCAGGTGGCCCAGGCGATCGCTGCAGACTTGATCGCGTATATCCCCGCCGGGCGCGCACCGCACAAGCTCGACCAGAAGCAGACCGATCCACCGCATCGGCTCGCGATGCTGAACCTGACGCTCGCAGCATCTCGCGGCGCGGTTCCCGTTGTCGTGCTGACCGATGAAATCGAACGCGGGCCAGACGAGCCCAGCTATACGGTGGACACGTTGGAGCGGCTCCATCAGCGGATCGATCAGGATGCGAACCTTCGCCTGCTGATCGGTGCGGACCAATTGCGGATTTTCGATTCCTGGCGTGAACCCGATCGGATTATTGAATTAGCTGAGCCGGTCGTGATGGTCCGCCCGCCGGACACACGACATTCGCTGCTTGAGTCGCTTGCACCCGATCAGCGAGAAGCATGGGCGGCCAGGCTGGTCGAGGCAGACACGATCGATCTGAGTTCGACGCAGTTGCGTGAGAAGATCGCGGCGGGCGATTCGATCGAAGCATGGGTGCCCGCTTCGGTCGGTGCCTACATTGATGAGCACGGCCTGTATCGCGTCAATTAGCGGCAGCCTTACGGGAATACGCCACGGATCTCGTACACCTCGTCGAGGTATTCCAAGGCCGAACAGTACGCCGCGGTCCGCATATCGCACTTGTTCTTCTTGGCCATGTCAGTGACACGGTCCGCTGCGGTATGCATCAGGCGGCGCAATTCATCATCGACCTTCTGGGCACTCCAACGCTCGGCCTGACGATTCTGCTTCCATTCGAAGTAGCTCACCGTCACGCCGCCGGCGTTACAGAGAATGGCTGGTAAGACCTGCACGCCACGCTGTTCCAGCAACCGGTCGGCCTGTGGTGTACAAGGCGCGTTCGCACCCTCGGCCAGTACCTTGCAATTGATCTGCGCGCCGCGCGACTCATCGATCATCTGTTCCAACGCCGCGGGGATCATCACATCGACTTCGTGCTTGTAGAACGTGTCATTGTCGATCGCCTGCGCATTGGCGTATCCAGCGACACCACCGTTGTGCTTGACGTAGGCGGCGAGTTCGTCCGCGTCCATGCCGTCATGATTGAGGATCGCGCCAGTGTGGTCGAGCACGGCCGTGAGCTTGCTGCCACGTTCCTTGAGCAGGCGTGCGGTCCAAGAGCCGACGTTGCCGTATCCGATCACGCTGTAGGTCATCTTCGCGGGATCGATGTGCATCGCAGGCAGCATCACCTCGAGCACGAAGACCAGGCCCTGCCCGGTCGCTTTCTCCCGGCCTTCCGACCCGCCGAATGCAAGCGGCTTGCCTGTTACCACCGCGTTGCCGTAGCTGCGTTGCGCCCGGCCGGTGATGTTCATATACGTATCGGCCATCCAGCCCATGATTTCGGCGTTTGTGCCGACGTCCGGCGCGGGGATGTCATAGTCGGGACCGATGTTGTCGCCGAGCGCACTGGTGAACCGTCGGGTCAGTCGCATCAGTTCGCCCTTGGACAGGGCCCGCGGATCTACCTGCACTCCGCCTTTGCCGCCACCCAGTGGAAGACGCACGAGTGCACACTTCATTGTCATGAGGAGCGAAAGCGACTTTACATCGTCCAGCGATACCGACGGGTGGAAACGGATGCCGCCCTTGTATGGCCCGAGCAGGTTGTTGTGCTGAACGCGGTAGCCCTTGAACAGCCGGTAGCTGCCGTTGTCCATCCGGACGGGGAAGTGCACCATCAACTCGTTCTTGGGCTGAGCAAGGATGAGTTGCAGGAAGTTGGGCAGTTCCAGCAACTCGGCTGCACCGAGCACTTGTGTCGCGGTCTGCTGGTAGAGGTTGTTGGGGTCGAATCGGAAGCCGAGTTCGGACAAAATCGTGCTGGGGGCGCTGGCCATAAATGATTCCTCGCTGGGTACCAACAGTATCGGCAAAACAGCCGGGTCCGGGCATGTTATTCCATAAGCAAAACACCGCACAGGCTACACTACCGCCATGATTGTTTACTGCTGTGCTGATCTGATCTTTGCAACCAAGGTGCGTTCGACGTGTGAAGCACTGGGCACCGTCTCCCGGCCCGCGCGCAACGCGGAGATGCTGCAGAAACGGCTCGACCGCGTGGACGATGGCAAGCCCAACGGCCCGGTCAGCCTACTACTGATTGACCTTGATCTCGGAGAACCCGCGCTCGAATTGATTCAGCAAGCACGAGGGCATGACGCCGACCTGCCCATCATCGCGTGGGGGCCACATGTTGCGGTCGAACTTCTGAATGCCGCGGGCCAAGCCGGCGCAAGTGAAGTGATGACACGCGGGTCGTTTACCGCGAAGCTGCCGGAGATCGTGCAGCAGTTCAGCACGCAATAGCTACGGCATGTCGATGACACGGATAATCACTGGCTCGCCCTGGATCGGCTCCAGTGCCGAGATTTCCTTGGCGGCATCTTCGACGTCGCCCAGACGCGTCATGTGCGTCGTCACGACGAGCGAGACAACTTCGCCAGCCTTGGACTCGTGTTGCAGCACGGCCGAGAGCGAGATGCCCTTGTCGCCTAGGATCGAGGTGACCTTCGCCATCACCCCTGGTACGTCGAGCGTCTCCATGCGGAGGTAGTAGGCACTCTCGGTGTCGCCGCGATCAAGGATGTGTGCGGGTTGGGTCAGGTCTGGCGTCAGATTGAGATTCGCAAACGCGGCCGGGCCTGAGCCAGAGACAATGCCGAGCAGGTCGCTCACGACCGCACTGGCAGTCGGCATCTGACCGGCACCCTGGCCGTAGTAAAGCGTGTGACCTGCGGCATGGCCATGGACTGATAGCGCGTTGTACGGCCCCGCAACCTGCGCGAGCAATTCACCCTTCTTAATAAAGCACGGCTGCACACCGATGTTCACCCACTTGCTGCCCGGCCAGCGTTCGGCAATCGCCAGGAGCTTGATATCAAAGCCGAGTTCATCGCCGAGCGTGATGTCTTCAAGGTCCAGCCCGTCAACGCCGATCGCGTGGACATCGTCACCAGTGATACGCACGCCAAACGCAAGCGACGCGAGGATCGCCAGCTTCTGTGCAGCGTCGGCACCGGAAACATCGAGTGTCGGGTCCGCTTCCGCGAAGCCCGCCTCCTGAGCCTCGGCCAGTGCCTGAGCATACGTCTTCCCGGCACCCGTCATCTCGGTGAGGATGTAGTTGCAAGTGCCGTTGAGGATGCCGTAAAGCGCATCCATACGGTTGGCCATGAGCCCGGTGGTCAGCGCCGTAACACAGGGGATCCCGCCGCCGCACGATGCCTCGAAAGCGATCGAGACATTGTTGGCATGCGCGATGCCAAAGAGCTCAGGTCCCTTTGCCGCGAGCAGGCTCTTGTTCGCGGTGACGACGTGTTTGCCATGCTCCAGCGAAAGCTGAATCAGCCAATCCATCGGCTCGACGCCGCCGGCCACCTCGATGACGACATCAATCTCCTCAGCCGAGATGATCGCTTCCTGGTCGTCGGTGACGATCGCCGGATCAACCAGCCCGCTGGCCTTAGCCTTCTCGACGTCCCGCACCAGCACTCGGCGAAGCTCGATCTGCTTGCCCGTGCGCTGGGTGTACAGCTCGGCCTGCTCGCTCAACAACTTCGCGACACCGCCGCCGACGGTCCCCAAGCCGATCATCCCGACACCAATTACATCACCAGACACTGAGCGCTCCGATTCGTCTGCAAGTTATTCGAGCCGCAAAGGATACCTCAAATCGCACCGCCACCCGGTCTGCGATCTACAATACCCCCATGGCAAGCACCAACACCCCACCTGCCGCGGCGGACGATTTCACCTTCACCCCGCCGATGTGTGCGATCTTTCGGCGTTTCCTCAAGCGTAAAGGCCTGAAGTTCACCACCGAACGCGCCCTGATCCTCGATGCCGTGCTCGGCAAGGACGGCGTCTTCGAGGCCGACGACCTGCTGACCGAGATGCGCGAAGCTGACCACAGGGTGTCCAAGGCGACGATCTACCGCACGCTCAAGCACCTGCTCGAATCCAAGATCATCAAGGAAGTCCTGATCGATTCCACCCGGGCTCACTACCAGCTCGCCTTCGGACAAAAGCCCACCGGCCACCTGGTCTGCCTCGAGACCAACCAGATCATTGAGTTTCCAACCGAAGAACTCGACACGCTAATGAACAAGCTCTGCAAAGAGCACGGGTACGAGCCGCTGAGCCACCGGTTTGTGATCTACGGTTCAAGCCCTGCCGCACAGGCGACGCAAGAAGCGGAAGAGGCGGAAGAGGATTGATGTGGTTTGGTTTTAGCCGCAGATTTCACAGATTAAACCAGATCATTCATAAACGGAAAATTAGAGGCGTTCAATCTGGTCCTGTGTACGTTCCACCTGTCACTGACCCATCTGATAAGTCGAGCAAAAATGCTTCCCAGGTGTCAGGTGGCTCATATGTCCAAGCCAGCCCGAAAAGCTTTCCACTCTCAATGCGCACCTCTCGCATTCCATCCCATGAAATCCGACGCGATTTCCAAATAATTCCTCGGCGGCCATGCAACTCAAACCAAAGTCCGTTACCAATCAATATCGCGTCCCGTTCGTCTAAAGGATGGGCATATTCAATACCTCCGCCGAAGTGATACCACTGATCCGGCTGGTCAACATCAACCACATAGGCCTGCCCGCCAGCGATAACAACGATCTGCTGCTTATTCGGATGCTCCATTACAGCATCAAAACCAGACAACCCACGCTGAAAGTTCCCTGTCCATTCTGTACCTGTCGATTGAACAACCTTGACGACATAGCCCTCACTATGTGTCCCCAAGCCGGTTGCACTGAAAGGCAGCGCTTCGGGGCCATATGGTGGCAGGCCGAGTTGAACCTCAAAATGCAATAGACGCTTTCTTTGACTTGAAATCAGCGGGAATCTGCAAAATCTGCGGCAAGAAAAGGAACCGCTCTTAGTCCACGCCTTCTTCCAGATCACGCTGCTCGATCGGGCGGGTGATCTTGTACTTCTCATCAACCCAGCGGCCCAGATCGACTGTCTTGCAACGCGTCGAGCAGAACGGGTAGTGCTCGTTCTCATGCGTTGTCAGGGTCCGACAGATCGGGCAGTGCGTCATGTTCTTCGTGTCGTGTACGGTCGGGTTCTTCATGGCTCGGCTCCTTGCTTGGGTTCAAGTCCGGCAGCACGAAAAGACTGCGACAACAACTGTATTTTAGCCTGCCAGGATCCTATTGCCGAGCACAAAATATGCCTTCCTTCCGGGGCGTGCTCGATCTCGACCCAGAGCAGGTCGTCACCCATGGCCGGCCGGATCAGTTTGGCCCACTCGACAGCAACGACCGCATTCTCACGGAGTTCCTCCCCATGGCCCGTCCATCCGATGGACTCCAATTCGTCGGGCGAGCCGATGCGATAGGCGTCGATATGCACCAGCACAGGGGTGTCGTCATCTTGCTCGGGCTCATACTCCTGCACCATGACAAAGGTCGGGCTGCTGACCTGCCTCGGGTTCAGGCCTAAGCCCTGAGCGATGCCCCGGACCAATTGTGTTTTACCCGCGCCCAGTTCGCCCTGTAGCGCGACGATATCGCCGGGCAGGCAACACTTTCCGATCGCCTCGCCCAGTAGCACGGTCTGGTCCACGCTGGTGGTCTGGATCGAAAATTTCGTCACCCGTGGTGCTCCCAGCCCAGTCCCTGAAGGTTGATGTATTCGTCACCCTCGATGAGGGTGATGTGGTCGCTGTCCGTGACCTGTCCGATGCGCGTGAGGTTGACGCCGTCGATCTGCTTGGGGATCGGCGCGTTAGGTTTAGTTGTAAAAAGCAACTCGTAGTCTTCGCCGTCGGCGACGGCGTGCATCCAGCCGGGGCGGCCATCACGTGCGGCACATTGGCGTGCCACCGGTGAAGTCGGCAGTGAGCGAGCGTTGATCTCTGCGCCATCGCACAGGTGTGGCAGGTCGCGTGCAAGCCCATCGGACAAGTCGATCATTGCCGTGGGTCGGGTCTCAGGATTACCGGCCAGTTCACGGGCGATGCTGATCCGCGGTTCAAAGTCGAGATGATGGACGCGACCCTCGTATTCATGCAGCGAACCACCCAATTCGCCGGTGACATAGATGGCATCGCCAATCTCGGCGCCGTCGCGTTTGACCGGGTCGATACCATCCGCGGTGGCGAGGACGGTGACGCTCAATGTCAGCGGCCCGTCGTGCGTAGCAGTGTCGCCTCCCACGAGGGGCGCGTTGTAGTCGCTTGCCGTGCGGCGAATGCAAGCCATTAAAGTTTCGGCATCATCAAGAGACATGCCTTTTGGCAGGATCGCAGAGACGAGTGACGCAAGGGGTTTTCCCGCCATCGCAGCAATATCGGAGAGATTACGCGTCACGACCTTTCGACCGATCTGCTCAAGCGATGCAGACTGACGACTGACATGCACGCCCTCGATCAGCTGGTCCACAGCAACGAGCAACTCGGTTTCGCCCAGGCTTAATGCCGCCATGTCATCGCCCGGCGGGATCGACACAAAGTCAGGCAACGAGCCGTTATGGGCAATAATCGTTCGGATGAGTTCAAACTCACGCATCGCGGAATTGTACTCGCGATCGCATGTGCTTCACTTCGCCAGCTTTGCAACCAATCGCCAGATGTCATGACGCGATAATTCCAAGCCGGCCTCGCTATTGAATGCGGTGCAGATTTCCTCGAACGCTGGGGTATAGAGCAACTGGTCACGTTTGGACAACGCCCCCACTGCGGCTTCGACCTGCCGGGCCAGCATCCCCTCCTGCTCTGAGGTAATCCGGGGACGCTCACCGTGTGCCCGCCCCATGCGCGGCAGCTTGCCGGCCTTACGGAGATTGTGGAGACGGTGAAAGACGCTGGCCCGTGTCGGCACGCCTTCTTCGTCGCCATACATCCCGAGGTAGATCGCCTCGAACTCATCGGTATAGGGAAGGTCGTCGAGCGTGCGGCCCTGCTTCTGGTACACGCTGATCAACAGGTCGTCGTCGCTGGTTGGAAACAGCAGTTCGTCAGGCATGGCAACAGTGTAGAGCGTTGATCAACTCGCAGACTGGGTCGCAGGCTTAGGCGCGACCGGCTTGGGCACCGGCTGACCGTCCCAGTAAATCAGCCCGGGCTCGACCACGCCGTCCATCAATTCACCGCCGGGCACGATACGCAGTGCCAGGCCGTGCGGTCCGCAGCCCAGTGCGCGGGCACTGGCCTTGTAGATGCTTGTCTTGGTACCGGGTTCAACGCACGTCATCTCTACGATCCCGGGCGAGACGAGTCGCCCCGTCTCATCGGTCCGGCCGATGAGTGCCTGAACACGCAGTTCATCGGGCGAGAGGCCTGCAAGATTCACCTCGGCGGTGACCTCAATTGACTCATCGGGGCGTAGCGTCTGGCCTGCGTTGCTCTCAATGTTTGAGAATCGCAGCGAAGGCCAGGCGAAACGCAGCTTCTCTTTGAGCTGGGCTCGCGCGACCGATCCGGTAAGGCCATCGGCCATCAACGCACGGCCGCGTGCCAAGGCGGGCAGATAAAACTGCTCGGTGTACTGCTGCACCATGCGGTTCGTATTGAAGAACGGTGTGAGCTCGGCGATGGACTGCTTCATCATCTGGATCCACCGCAGGGGCAGGCCCTGCTCATCACGTTCATAGAACATCGGGATGATCTGCTTCTCGAGCAGGTCATAGAGCATGCGTGACTCAATCTCGTCGGCCAGATCGGGGTTGTCGTGTTCCTCGCGGTAGCCGATCGCCCATCCGACGCGCTCGTTGTGCGCCTCGTCCCACCAGCCGTCGAGGATGGACGCGTTAGGCACACCATTGATCGCGGCTTTCATGCCGGAGGTTCCGCTGGCCTCCATGCCACGCCTTGGGTTGTTCAACCAGACGTCGCACCCCTGCACGAGATAGCGAGCCGAGTGCATAGAGTAGTTCTCAATAAAAACGATTTTGCCCGTCAAGCCGTGGTGTCGTGTGAACTGGACGATGGACTTGATGAGTTCCTTGCCGCCGCCGTCTGCAGGGTGAGACTTGCCGGAGATCACAAACTGGACGGGTCGGTCATGGTTGTTGAGCAGCGCGATGAGGCGGTCGGGATCACGCATGAACAGGTTGCCACGCTTGTAGGTTGCAAAGCGCCGGGCAAAGCCGATGGTCAGTGCCTCAGGGTCCAGATCATTGTCAGCGTGACGCACGGGGCCGAGGCTCTCAGGGCGGGCCGGGTCGTCGCGCTTGGTGTAGGCAATGAGTTTGTGGCGGCGTTCAGTGTGGATCGACCAGAGTTGTTCGTCGGGCAGATCATTGATGACCCGGTAGATGTCATGCTCGGCAGGCTTGGTGAGACGCGAGCTCGTACCCGCCTGTCGGTCGATCGCCTCGGCCAGCGGCCGCGAGAGCCAGGACGCGGCATGGACACCATTGGTCACGTGACCGATCGGCACTTCTTCCTCAGGGATGTTCGGCCAGACACCCTTCCACATCGAACGCGACACAACGCCATGTAGAGCAGAGACGCCGTTAGCCCAGTCGCTGCAGCGGATCGCGAGTGTCGCCATCGAGAAGGGCTCATCCTGATTGAACACGTCGTCACGGCCAAGCGCGAGCAGGCCTTCCATATCGAGCTTGAGTCGGCTGTGGTACGACTTGAAGTAGGTCTTGACCAGTTCAGCGGGGAACCGATCAATACCCGCGGGGACAGGCGTGTGCGTCGTGAACACATGGCTGGCCATCGCGCCTTGGCGTGCTTCATCGAATGTCAGGCCGTACTGCGCGATGAGGTCGCCAATTCGCTCAAGCGCGAGAAAAGCGGAATGCCCTTCATTCATGTGGCAAACATCGGGGGTGATGCCGATCTTTTTCAACGCACGCACGCCACCGATGCCCAGAACGATTTCCTGTCGAATGCGCATATCCATATCACCGCCATAGAGCTGGGCGGTGATCGCGCGATCCTTTTCCTCGTTGGCCGGCAGATCCGTGTCCAGAAGGAACAGACGGATGCGGCCCACGCGTGCTTCCCACAATGCAACGGTGACATCACGTTTGGGCAGTGCGACGCTGACCTTGATCTGCTCGCCATCCTCGCCAAGCACTGGTCTCACGGGCATCTGCGAGAAATCCAGGTCGGGCAGGTACTCCATCTGCCAGCCATCGGGAGTGAGATATTGCTGGAAGTAGCCGTGGCGGTACAGCAGGCCGACGGCGACCAATGGCAGGCCAAGCTCACTCGCGGACTTGAGGTGATCGCCTGCGAGAATACCCAGGCCGCCAGAGTAAATCTGAAACGACTCGGTCATACCGAACTCGGCACAGAAGTATGCAAGTGTTGGATTCTCCGCAGCCTCGCCGTGGGTCTCGTTGAACCAACCGGTCCGGTCATTGTGCCTGCCGAGTCGATCGCAGACACCGCGAAGGTCGTCGAGGAAGGTCTGATCGTTCGCCAACTCGTCAAGACGCTGTTGCGAGACAAGCCCGAGCATCTGCACAGGGTTGTGCCGCGTCTTTTGCCACAAATCACGGTCCACGCGAATGAAGAGGTCGATCGCATCGTTGTGCCAGGACCACCACAGGTTGCGCGCCAGATCGGCGAGGGGCTGAAGTACGTCGGGGATCACAGGGGCAACGTGAAAACGGCGGACGCGGGCGAGGTCGGGACAACTCATAGGGATACCCTCGATCGAGAGGTGGCAGGTCACAGCAAGTGATCTGAGTTTAGCGAGGCAGACTGAGGCAGGCCAACAGTCCTCGCGAAACGTTCACAACCGCAAGGATCTGGCTCAGGACTTGTCGCCGGACATCGCCGCAGCCACCAGCGACTCGAGGCGAGACAGCGAACGCTCCGCCTGGGCCCGGAAGAGGTTGTATGGCAGCAGGGTCAGCAGCGCAACCGTGATCCCCGCAGCGGTCGTGATCAGGGCCTGGCCAATGTCGCCGCCGAGGTCGCTGAGATTGAGGTCGGCCCGGTTGCCAGAGAGTTCGTTGAAGGCCCCGATGATGCCGATGACCGTGCCGAGGATGCCGAGCATCGGCGCAGCGGTGATGACCGTCGAAAGCATCGGCAGGAACCGCTCAAGCCGGCTGCGTTGGGCTTCAACGGCATCAACCGCGGCGGACTCAGTTGGGGCTTCGTCAAGGAGTTGCGTGACCGCGTTGCCGTAAACACTGCGGTCACGCTGGGCATCTTTCTTGGCCTCGTCGAAACGCCCCGCGCGGAGGAGTTTGCCAAGTTGATAGACACGCTCTCGCCGGGCCGGGCCGTTGGTGCTCAGGTAGAACCAGGTGCGTTCGAGGATCAGCGTGACCGCAATCACACTCAACGCGAGAAGCGGCCACATCACGATGCCGCCACGCTCCATGAGTTCGGTAAAGCTGAATGCCAGGTTAAGCATGCAGAGATTCTACCGCGTCATACGGGAAGCATGTCCATCATCGCGATCGCTTTCTTTGCGATGTCGTCGCTGCTGAGGCCGCAGTACTTCAAAAGATCGGCCTCGTTCTTGCCAGACTTGGGGATCTTGGTGACATGCATCTGCTCGACGGTAAAGCCGTCGCCGCTACGAGCGACCGTACTGGCGATGTGGGCGCCGATGCCGTTGCCGTAGTTATCCTCGACCGTCAACACCAGTCCGTTGCACTGGTTGGCCAAGTCGAGAATCGCGTCTTCGTCGTAGGGCAGCGAGTACAGGTCGACAATCGTCGGCTCAATGTGGTGCTCATCCAGTGCATCCAGTGCCCGGTTAACCTCGTGCACCATATAGCCGCTCGCGATAATGAGGATGTCGCTGCCTTCCATAAGCACGTTGTGGCCGCCGAGCTTGAACTCCTCTTCTGCGGTGTAGAGGAACTCGGTCTCAGGACGCAGTGTGCGGAGGTAGACGCTGCCGTCATACTCTGCCGCGGCACAGGTCAGGGCATAAGCGGAGTAGGCATCAGATGGCGTAAGCACATAGAAGCCGGGCTGACCGGTAGCGTTGTGTGTCATGGTTGCAAAACTTGAGAACCAGGCAACATCCGGCAGTGCCATCTGCGAAGGTCCATCCGCACCAAGCGTGATCCCCGCGTGGCTCCCTGCGATCTTCAGTTGGCAGCCCGAGTTGATGGCCATCTCGATCTGGTCGTAGCCGCGTGTCACAAACTTGGCGAAGGTCGAGCAGAACGGGGTCTTGCCCCCCGCCGCCAGACCTGCCGCTGCAGAAAACATGTTCTGTTCAGCGATCCGGCACTCGAAGAAGCGGCCGCTCAGTTTTTCGTCGTTGACGAACTGTCCGGAGAAGGTCGAGTTGTTGACATCCGCATCGAGCGCGACAACATCGGGGTAGGCGTGTCCGATGGCACGCAGCGCAACGCCATAGGCCTTGCGGGTCGCAAACTTACCCGACTCGAGCGCCTTGGTCTGGCCGAAGGCTTGCATCGCGTCTTCGAACGCCAAAGGCTTGGCAGGCTTGCCTGAATCACGCGCGGGCCGGGGCGACATCATCGCGATCTTCAGCGGGACATCCGCGATCGCGCCGAGTTTCACCTCTGTCGCGTCGAGTTCTTCAAGCACGGACTGTAACGCATCGCCTTTCACGGCTGTGCCGTGGTGACCGTTACCCTGCTGAGAGGCGGCCCCCCAACCCTTCACGGTCTTGGCGACGATAGCGACAGGCTTCGCGTCGGGGTTTATCGCTTCGGCATGCTCGCTCAGTGCTGCAGCGATCTCGCTGCCCTTGTGGCCATCGATCACCACTGCATTGAATCCCGCCGCTTCAAGTTTCCTGGCGGTCGTCTCCCAACTCTGCTGTTCACTGACTTCCTGCGTTTGTGCAAATGCGTTGCAGTTGAAGATCGGGCAGACCGCCTTAAGGTCGTGGTCCTTGATGAAGTCGATCGCCTCCCAGATTTGCCCTTCACGTGATTCGCCGTCGCCAATGATGCAGAAGACACGTTTATCGAAGCCATCCAAACGCGCTGCGAGCGCCAAGCCAGCGGCGCTGCTCAGTCCTTGCCCAAGCGAACCGGTCGCTGTGTCGAAGAAGGGGAAGCCCTCGATCGGGTTAGGGTGGCCGTCGATGGGCGAATCAATCTCACGCAGCGTCTTAGCGATATCCCGTGTGAGCGGCTTGAGGTTGTCCTTATCCGTGCCGTAGCGCACGCCGAGGTCAGCACAGGCGGCGTAGATCACCGGCACCGCGTGGCCCTCGGATAACACGAGGCGATCGGCCGAGGGGTGCATCGGGTTGGCGGGCTCATAACGCATGTGCTGATACATCAGCACGCTCACCAAATGGGCCAATGATGCGCCGGTCGAGGGGTGGCCCGAGCCGGCACTGCCCGTGATTTCATAGGTGAGCTTGGCGAGTTGAACAGCCTTGGCGTGGATCGTCGAATCGAACGACATGGGATCGGGTCCTTCCGGTCTAAGTTGTCTTGGTTTGGCATCGCCGCGGTCGCGGCAGGGCTAAACATCATATCGAAAGTTGCCGGGTCTTCGTGAGCTACCGGCAACTTTTGTGATGCTCTTGGTGGATCAGCCACTGTTGGGCGCGGCACCCGGGCCGAAGCAGATCGCGTTTTTGCCCTGTTGTTTGGAGCGCATCGCGTTGGCGTCGGCTCGTGCAAGCAATTCGTCGGGGGTTCGGCCATCCCATGGGAAGCCCGCGAGCCCACCGCTGACGGTCAGGCGACCGACTGCTTCCTCGCCGAGTTTGGGGAACTTGTGCTCGCAAATCGCTTTCTGGAAACGTTTTGCGATGCCGATGACGTTGTTGGGGTGCTGGCTTCCCAGGTGCCGGGGTTCGCCCTTGTCCCAGAAAATCACTGCGAACTCGTCGCCACCGATACGGGCCACGACATCATGATCACGGACCAGGGATTGGATCAGCGCCGCGGTTGACTTAAGAATCTCATCGCCCGCGGGGTGGCCAAAATTGTCGTTGTACTGTTTGAAGTTATCGATATCGAAAACCAGCAGCGTCACCTGCTGCCGGCCCTGTGCCGCGTGTTGCAAAACACGCTCCAGAAAGAGTTCGAAATAGCGACGATTCCAAGTGCCCGTAAGCTTGTCGTGCATCGCCATCTCGTAGAGTTCGGCCTGGCGACGCTCCAGCGCGACCCATCTCGCCAGCCATGCCGACCACGAACCCAGCGCCTGAACATCCCCGTTCTGCGAGGTCAGCGAGCCAAAGTTCGTCCCCTCAAAAGAAACGTCGACCGCAAAGCGTGCACTGCCCTTGCTTTCGCCCAGCGGCGCGAAAGACGCGTCCGACACACCCGATTGCTCACGAAGCAGTTTCATGGCCAAGGGGATCAAAGAGCCGTCACGACGCATCACCGCCTCGGCCAGATCAACATCACCAACCGCCCCGTTTACATCGACAGGCGACGCTTCATCAAAGCCCTGCTCCAGCCAATCCTGCGGGTCTGATTCTGCAAGTTGAGCCGTTTCCATCTTCACCGCGTTATCCGCAGCGCTGACACGCGCATCGGTCTCCGACCGATCAGGATCGGCCGATCCATCGACGACACGACGATGCGACTCGAGTCCAATCGCTTCCACGATCACGCTCGCATCTGCAGGTTCGTAGACGCAGCGATCAAAGCCTGCAGAAGCCGCGGCGCTGGCCTCGGCCCGTTCGTCATCATCCGCCACCGCAACCAGACGCATTCCCGGCGACAACTTTCGCAATGCGCGAGCCGTCGATCCCACCATCCCCGTCATCGCCGACACCGGACCCACGACAACCGCAGCACGCTGCTGCGTCAGCCAACCCATCGCGGAGAGGTAACTCGGCGACAGTTCGATCTCGACCTGAACGCCCGCTGCTTCAAGCGCCGCCGCCACGCGATCGCGCAACGCATCACTGCGAATGACCAACACCTTTGGCGTATCGGGCATAGCGCCCATCGTCGTCTCTCCAACAAAATAAACTTCCGGCTCCGCCATCACTAACCCGCCTCGCCAGGCGCGGGGCCCAGCAACATCGTCAACTCCTGCTGCGTCACCACTTCGCGTGTCGCAAGTTCCTCCCTGCCCGGCTTAACCAATAGCCGATCGACCGGCCGGTTTCGTTTCCGGATCCTACCGATCGGCCCTACACCTGACTTATCGCCAGCCTGATCATGTCCCTCAGGTGTGACCTCAAGTTGCGAGAGCATCGACTGGACACCATCGCGCCGATCAAACTGCCAGCAATGAACCGAGCCATGGAAATCATGAACCGCTTGCACCAACTGACTCAAGCGTTGCCATCTTGCCGGCTCGACCACAATCAGGACTCTGCGCTCGGCACCACGATCCGCCAAGGCCGCCAGCCCCATCATCACGCCCGGCTCGTCGTGCACTGCGGTGGGCGTCAATCCACGTGCAGACAGCGCCCGCATCAACACATCACAGCCGGATTCCCGCTCGCGCATCAGTACGATGCAGCCGCCTGTCGGGACGGTGTCTGGGTTCACGTGCGTCGTTGAGTCAGATTCACTCACACCACTATCTTAGCCGCCAATGGCATGGCACCAAAATCAATCTCGTCGAAAGCGTGCAAAACTCGCTCTCAGCGATTCTGACGCTCTAAACTAGCGGACAACAACGGACCGAAAATGGTTTCTATGTACATGCTTGCCGCCGGCATTCTGACGCCGTACGAGATCACGATATTCCTCCTCTCTCTAGCCGTTCTCCTCGGCATAGCGCGTCTGTTCGGTGAAATCGCCAAACGGTATGGCCAGCCGACCGTGCTCGGGGAGATCCTCGCGGGTGTCGTCCTGGGCGCGACAGTCTTGGGTAACCTTGCACCCGGCGCGTACGACCAGCTGTTCCCGCAATACCTGAACGACCACCAGTCCGGTGAGCCGGTGTTTTACGACAAGACCGACCCGGAGACCGGCGAGGCCTACACACGGACCATCACGGACCCGAGCACGGGGGAGCAGACCGTTGTCACCATCCCCGATCGAAACTATGACGCGGAGGGCAATCTGACGAGCGAAGGCCGCGTGCCCAGCCTCGTCAAGGTCGGGCTTGAAGCATTTTTTGTCCTGGCGGTGTGCCTGCTGCTACTCGTTGCGGGCCTTGAGGTGGACCTCTCGATCGTGACCAAGCAGGGTAAGGCCGCTGTGCTGGTCAGCGTTCTGGGCATGGTGTTCCCGTTTGTAGTCGGGGCAGGCGTGGCGTACCTGCTCGCCGTCAACGCGGACAACCTCATCGGCTACAACACCGAGTCGGGCTCGCCGATCCCCTTTGCACTGTTCCTCGGTATCGCCATGTCGATCACCGCCCTGCCGGTCATCGCCAAGATCCTCATGGACCTGAACATGTTCAAGTCCGACATGGGCATGCTCATCATGTCCTCGGCGATGGTTAACGACCTGCTTGGATGGATCGGCTTTGCACTGGTCATCGCCATGATCCTTCCCGAAGGGGAGTCGGCACTGTCGCTGCAGTTCGTGATCCCTGCGACACTCGTATTCGTCGGATTCATGCTCACCGGCGGACGCTGGCTCGCGGACAAAATAATCCCGTGGGTGCAGGCACATTCGTCCTGGCCCGGCGGGATCCTCGGGTTCGTCTTTGTCCTGGCCCTGCTCTGTGCCGCACTCACCGAGTGGATCGGCATCCACGCGATCTTCGGAGCCTTCCTGGCCGGTATCGCGATTGGCGACTCCAAGCACCTGGTCGCACGCACCCGCGAGACGATCGAGCAGATCGTCACCTATATCTTCGCGCCGATCTTCTTCGCCGGCGTCGCGCTGCGTGTTGACTTCTGGGCCGACTTCGACATCGTCATCGTTCTGATCGTGCTGGTCATCGCCATCATCGGCAAGGTGATCGGCTGCTATGTCGGTGCCAAACTCGCCGGCATGAATAAGCGTGAGAGCTGGGCGATCGGGTTCGGCATGTCCGCACGCGGTGCGATGGAAATTATCCTTGGTCAGATCGCGTTGAGCTTTGGCCTCATCGAGAAGGATCTGTTCGTTGCCATTGTCATCATGGCGATCGTGACCTCGGTCATCGCCGGCCCGCTGATGCAGAAAGCACTGGACCGTCGGCAGCAGAAGAAGTTTTCCGACCTCCTGTCGAGCAAGGCCTTTATCCCCAGGCTTAAAGCCGTCACACGGCGCGATGCGATCAACGAACTGGCCAAGGTCGCGGCAAAAGCTTCCGACTTCGATGCCGAATCGATCAGCTCTGCTGTGTGGGAACGCGAGCAGACCATGTCCACCGGCATAGGCAACGGCATCGCTGTACCCCATGGCCGCATCCCGGGGCTGTCCAAGTCGCATCTCATCGTCGGCGTGTCTCCTCCGGGGATTGACTTCGATGCAGCCGATGGCGTTGCTGCAGAGATCGTATGCATGCTGTTGACACCGATCGATGACCAGCTTTCTCAGATCGAAATGCTGCGTGCGGTAGCCGAGGCGTTCAGCGACCCATTGATCCGTCGTTCCGCAGTCGAGGCCGATGGATACACCGAATTTCGAGCGGCGATCGCCGTGGGTAGTGCGCCGGCTCACTGAGCCTGTAAACTCTTAGGCGTCACGGACCCTTGCTCGTCTTTATGGATCAAAGTTTGCATCTCATCCTTGCCGCCGGTGACTCCGCCCTTGACGAAAGTGCGATCACTAAATTGCTGCTCGCCATCGCGGTGCTGCTCGGGCTGGCGCGCGTGCTGGGCGAACTCTGCCGCAAGTTCCATCAGCCAGCCGTGCTCGGCGAAATCCTGGCAGGGATCATTCTCGGCCCGACGCTGCTTGGCACCCTTTTCCCGGATGTCTACGCCTACCTCTTCCCCGCTGAGGCAGGCACTGCCGCATGGATCGCGGAAGAAGGCTTCATTACGCTCTCGGCAGCATTGTTGCTCTTTGTGGTTGGCCTTGAGGTCGATCTCTCCGCCGTCGTGCGCCAAGGCAAAGCAATGGTGCTCGTCAGTGCGATGGGCATCCTGATCCCCTTCGCGCTTGGGTACGGCGCAGCGACTTTCTTCACAGATCTACTCGGCGTTGGCGAGCGAGCTTCGGGCAACCTGCTTCCATTCCAGATCTTCTGTGGCCTGGCGATGTCGATCACCGCGCTGCCCGTGATCGCAAAGATCCTGATCGATCTGAACCTGTCCAAGTCGGATATGGGCGTTCTCGTCATCAGTTCCGCGATGTGCAACGACCTGATTGGCTGGATCGGTTTCGCGGTGGTACTCGCCCTGCTCCCACCGATGCTGTCTGCCGATGGCGGGACCACGGCTTCCGGCGGCGCGCACCTGGGCGTCTACGGGACGATCGGGGCGACACTCGCTTTCCTGGCCTTCATGCTGACGATCGGCCGACTGTTCATGCACAAGGCGTTGCCTTATGTGCAGGCACGCTGGTCATGGCCCGGCGGCGTGATCTCGTTCGCCTTCGTTATTGCAATGGCATGCGCGGCACTGACCGAGTTCCTCGGCATCCACTCGATTTTTGGCGCTTTCATTGCCGGCGTCGCGATCGGCGACTCGCACCATCTACGCGAACGTACCCGCGATACGATCCACCAGTTCGTGATGAACATCTTTGCGCCTGTGTTCTTTGCGAGTATCGGCCTGACGATTGACTTCCGTACTGCGTTCCAGATCGAAACCGTCGTGATCGTCTGCACGATCGCCTTGGTCGGCAAGGTCAGCGGCTGCTATCTGGGCGCAAAGTTCGCAGGGCTATCGCCACGCGAGAGCTGGGCGGTGGGCTTCGGCATGGCAGCACAGGGCGCGGTTGGCATCATCCTTGGCCAACTTGCCTATCAGGCCGGTCTCATCAGCCAGGAACTCATGGTCGCCATCGTCATCATGGCGCTGGGCACGTCGATCCTTGCCGGCCCTGCGATGCAGCGCATTCTGCAGGTCAAGAGCCAGCGCAAGCTGCAGGACTTCCTCACCGACCGACACATCATGCTCGACCCGGAGGCGAGCGATATCGAAACGCTGCTGCACGCGATGAGCGAACGTGCGGTCGAACTGACCGAGATCGAAGAGGCCGCGATCTTCAAAGAGGTCTGGGCACGTGAGAGCGTGATGCACACCGCGCTGCCCAACGGCTTGGCCGTGCCGCACGCGCGGCTCAAAGACCTGAGCAAGCCCACGGTGATCATCGCGCGGTCCAGCACAGGCGTAGACTTCGACGCGCCCGACGGCCAACTGGCCAAGCTGATCTTCCTGCTGCTGACACCGACCGATCAGCCGCAGACACAGCTCGAACTTCTCTCGCTGGTCGCAAAGACCTATGACGACGCCGACACACGGGCACGATGCCTGCAGGTCGGCAGTGCAACCGAATTCCGGGCTGTACTCAATCTCGCAACAAGTGCCGACCACGTCATCGAACATGACAACGAGACGCT
>JBMZAP010000059.1:0-20498 GCA_049611445.1 Phycisphaeraceae bacterium
CATTTTGTCGAGTAGTTCGCCTGCGGGGCCAACGAATGGCCGACCTGTTCGGTCTTCTTCCGCGCCAGGGCCCTCGCCAATGAACATGAGCTTCGCGTCGGGGTCGCCTTCGCCAAAGACGAGATTGGTATTGGCTGGTCGCAAGGCCTGGACCGCGGGATCGGCCTCGAATTCGGCGGAGAGTTGTTTGAGGCGATCGAGTTTGTCTGCAGTAGACAGGTCTGTATGCAGCTTCACTTCAGCAGGGTGTGCGGGGGGCAATGGAGGCGCTGTATCGCGTTTGGCTGGTGGCGTGAGAGCAAAGTTGGATGGCTTGGGGCGCACCGGGGTTTGGGATCGCCCGGTATCGACTGGTGCCGCAACACTGGATTGGGTTCGCGGGGATGGCCTAACGGGTGTTGGGACAGTGCTCGCGCCGAGTAAGGCATCGGTCTGGAGATGCTGTCGCAGGATGCGTGCAGGGTCTGGGGCTGGCATGAGATAGGCAGATTACCGCGCCTGAGGCTGTGCGGGTGGCGGTTCGCGGCTGAAAAGTCCGAGAAAACCGGGATTTCAGCTTGGCCGTGTGGTCGCGTTTGCTTTGTGGATGGAAAACGCGGGTCATCCGATGCAATAGTGGCATCGGCCCAGAGGGGGCGATCGTTTTTCAGCCGAACTTTAGACGCCGAATTGGAGCACTCATCATGGGCGAAGCAACACGCAACAAGACCGTACTCGGACCAGACTGCAAGATCTCGGGCGAACTGACGCTCGACAACGACGCTGTCATTATGGGGCAGTTCACCGGCACGCTGCGTGTGACCGGTATGCTTGAGCTGACCGAGTCTGCTCAGATCACCGGCACGATTATCGCTGGCACGCTCCGCATGGCGGGTAAGGCTGAGGCTGATGTTGTTGCAGAGCAGGGCTGCGAATTGATGCCCGGCGCTCAGCTGCTCGGCCAGCTCTACACGAGCCACCTGAATGTGATCGAAGGCGCCGTCTTCCAGGGCGATGTCTGTGTCGGTCCTAAGGCCATCGCTGCCGCCGCCGACGTCCTCGCTCAGCAGGAAGAAATCGAAGATGAGCAAGGCTACAGCTCGTCAATGATTGGCCAGCAAGAGGAAGCTGAGGAAGAGCAGGAAGTCACGACGATGCCTGGCTCGGTGAATGCAGTGCTCCAGCGCCGACGCGCGAAGGTGTTGCAGGCTCGCCGGCCCGCGACCAATGGCAACCGCTGATTCACGGCCCTTGTTTAAGGAGGGCCTGATCGATGCCATTACGCCCGGCACTCGCTGCATTTAAACCCAAAGGGCCCGCGCCCAAGGCTGTTCGGACGGTCAGTTGTCCGCACTGCTCTTACGGGTTTGAGATTTCCTCTAAAGCGATGTCGATCCGTTGCCCGCAGTGCACGCGGCCCCTGGCGTTCGAGGACCTGCACCTTGACTCTAAAGTGCAGGGAGACGTGTCCACAATGGGCACGGTCCATCTCGGCGGACAGGGTGAGATGGTTGGCCGATTGATCTGTGGCCAGCTGAACAGTAACGGCCGAGTCGATGGCAAGATCGTGGTCTACGGCAAGGCTGAATTACAAGCTGATTCTCTGGCGACCGGGCAACTCAATGCCCGGTCGTTCTGTGCGCATCGCGGGGCGACAGTGCGGATGTCATTAAAAATCGGCCCCAAGCCTCTGGCAACCACGTCGATGGGTGCGGTGACCACCCGGCCTGTGCAGCGTAGTGGTCGGCGGATTGTGGGCGGGATGACCAACGCTGAGCGGTTCAAACCGGTGGGCTGACTGTACTGAGGTGTCTGGGGCAGAACGGTCTCAGGAAGCGATTAATTCCTGCTGACGATCATGCTGACGATCCCGGGGTACTCATAGAGCTGCTTGCGGGTCCGTACGCCTAGCTTGCGGTAGATATTGCGTACGTGCACGTGGACGGTGTTTGGGGACCGTTCCAGGTGATCTGCAATCCGCTGCTCAGTGAGGCGTTGGAGTAGGAGGGCGCAGATTTTCTTCTCCGTCGGGCTTAGCGGCGGAGGAATGTGGGTAGGGATCGATTCTGCGTTGGGTTCGATCTTGCCGAATGGCTCCTTCTGATCAAACATTTAATAGTCCATTTGGATGAAGAGAAACCGTGAATGCCGAGACTATAGTTAACAGTCCTGTTATCAGGACGTCATAGAGAATGATGCCTTGGGCAATAACGCTGTTTAGCACACAATGAAGGAAACGCTTTTGCTGGCAGATTGAACCGGAAGATGCAAATCTTCGTTTGAATCGGGTAGAGACGCTGAAACGACTTGAACTGACTAGGGATCACATAATGATGCATATGACTTGCCAGTTTTTGCCAAGCCCCATCAAAATAGTGTTGTCTGTAGTCCTTATCGGGATTTTTGCCCTTTCGGCAACAGCGGAAGATCGAGATAAAGGCGAAGATTCTCTGGATTCAGCGATCGTGCCTGAATCTGCAGAGGATTTAGCTTTGCTCGAAGAGCGTGTGGCGAAGGTTGTTCAGCGAACATCTGGCGCAACGGTATGTGTTCAGTCCGGCGGGGGGTCGGGCAGTGGTGTGATTATTTCAGAAGACGGATTTGTGTTGACGGCCGGTCATGTCGCGGTGGAGCCGGGGCGTGCGGTCACGTTCATCTTTCCTGATGGCAAGAAGGTCCGCGGGAAATCGTTGGGGATCAACGTCGGAATCGATGCGGGTCTGATGAAGATCACCGACAAGGGTAAGTGGCCTCATGTTGAGCTAGGTGACATGTCAGGGGTTAAGCCCGGTAGTTGGGTTGTTGCGATGGGCCACCCCGGGGGTTTTGACAAAGATCGCTCGGTCGTTGCTCGGCTTGGCCGCGTCTACCGTGTTCGTCAGTCAGTCATTCAGACCGACTGCACGATCATTGGTGGCGATTCGGGCGGGCCATTGTTCGATCTCGATGGCAAGGTCATCGGCATTCACAGCCGGATCAGCAACAGCCTGCGGCAGAACTTCCATGTGCCTATCTCGATCTATGAGGCAGATTGGGAGAAATTGGCGGCCGGCGAAATCTGGAACAGGTTGCCTAAGCGCAACAACCTCCGCCCGGGCGGCCCTTATATCGGCGTGCAGGGGCAGAACGGTTTTGAGTTGGGCAAGGGTGCCGCGCTATCACGCGTTTACGCCGATTCGCCAGCGGCAAAAGCGGGGATTCGCGGTGGGGATGTCATCGTCGAGTTTGATCGTTCGCCGATTGGCAGCTTTGGCGACCTGGCGGAAGTCGTTGGCAATCTTGAGCCTGGCGATCGTGTTCCGGTTGTTGTGATGCGTCGTGGCGAGCGTGTTGAAATGGAAATCGAGATTGGTAAAAACGGTGGTCAGTAAGGATTGCCTCCTCTTTTTTTCTTTGTTTTTCAATAGAAAAGAATGCCTTATGGGAAGACGGATCATTCAGCAGATCAGTTTGGCGGCCGCAATCTTGACGTTGTTGGCGTTGCCCGTGCATGCGCAGGGCGAGGACAGCGGTCGCTTTGCCCCGGACGGGGAGATTCGGGCGGCGTTTAACGATGTGGTACGTGATGCAAGGGCCAGTGTTGTGCAGGTCGTGGTTGACGGTGAAGAGCGTGCGCTCGGGACGGTCATCGATGAGGCGGGCTTCATTGTGAGCAAAGCCAGTGAATTGTCTGGAGAGCACTTCAAGGTGATCCTGTCCACCGGACGAGGCTACGAGGCGAAATTGGTCGGTATCGATCGCAAGAACGATCTGGCGATGTTGAAGATCGATGCGGCTCGATTGACGGCTGTGGAATTTACGTATCAGAAGCCCGGTCTGGGGCGATGGGTGGCGTGCGTCGGCCTGAGCCGCTCGCCTGAAGCGGTGGGGATCATCAGTGCGAAGCCACGTGAGATTAAGCCTGCCCAGCTAGTGCTTGGTGTGATCCTGAGGGCGCATCCGGACGGCCTTTGGATCGATGCGGTCAGCGAGGGCTTTGGTGCGCAGAAGGCTGGGATCAAAGAAGGGGATGTCTTGACCCACGTTGGCAAGAAGAAGGTCATCGCTGTGGAGCAGGTGATTGGGCAATTGCAGGCGCTTGCCGAGGGTGATGAAGTTCAGGTTCGTATTGTGCGAAGCGGCGAACCGATGCGTTTGACAGTTTCATTGTCTGAATTTGGCCCGGACCCACGTAGCCGAGCCGAGCGAATGAACCGGATGGGCAGTTCGCTCAGCGAGCGCCGCCGCGGCTTTGAGTTGGTCCTGCAGCACGATGCGGAGATCCGGCCTGAGCACTGTGGTGGGCCTCTGGTAAATCTCAAGGGCGAGGTTGTCGGGATCAATATCGCTCGTGCGGGGCGTATATCCAGCTACGCACTGCCCAGCTCGTTGGTCAGGCAGAAGATGGCCATGCTCAAGAGTGGCAAGCTGGCGCCGCAGCCTGGCGAGCCCAAGCCCGAGCCTGTCAACGAGTAGTGCGTTGTACATTTCGATGCGGGCTCCGCTAAGTGACAGAAAACAATAGAGTTAAAGGGGGGCGTCCGGTCGGTGACTTTCAAGGTCCGCGAGGTTATCAGTCGATAATTCTTCTGTCGGCCGAGGTACGCGCCGACGGAGGTCGCTCCTATGGGACAGATCACAACCGGTGTCGGGCTCGTGAGTGGTCTGGACATCAACAGCATTGTCGAGCAGCTCATCGCGATCGAGTCGAGGCCTAAAAACCTTGTCCAGCAGCGAACTGAAGTGATCCGTTCTCAGCAGGTCGCATTCCAGGACATCAACGCACGACTGCTTGCCTTGAAAGGCTCGGCCGACGCGATCTCGGGATCGACCTCGTTTTCTGGCACCACCTCCAACAGTTCTGACGAATCGATCGTCAGCGTCAGCTCCGGCATCGGTGCGACTCCCGGGACGTATCAATTCACAGTCGGCAGACTGGTCGCGGCACAGCAGTCCATTACGCGTGGCTTTCAGGACAGCAATTCAACGGCTGTCGCCCCGGCTGGCGGAACGCTCACCTTCGATCGCGGCGAGGCGCGGCTGGACAGCGAGACGCGCCTTTCCAACCTGAATGGGGGCGACGGGGTGCAGCGTGGTTTTATCCGTATTACGGACCGCTCCGGATCGACGTCATTGGTGGACCTGAGGGCGGTGGTGAGTATCAATGATGTGGTTGATCGCATCAATACGTCAAACGGGACAAACGTGCTTGCCGAGGTGGATGGTGATCGATTGACCATCACGGATGTCTCTGGAGGTGTTGGCGACCTGTTGGTCACGAATGTCGGTACGACAGGCACCGCGACGGCTTTAGGGATCGCAGGCAATTCGACGCTCGACGGTGATGGAGACGATGCGGTTCTCACAGGGGCCAGTGTCAACACCGTTGGTGAAAGCACGCTGCTTAGTTCGCTGAACGACGGCAAAGGAATCCGAACGGATGGCGGCAACGACCTTGTTATCAATTACTCTGGCGGCACGACAGCGATTGATCTGTCTGGACTGTTGACGCTGGGCGATGTCTTTGATGCGATCGATGCCGCAACAGGCGGCGTGGTCACAGCGCAGCAAAGTGCCACCGGCACGGGCATCTCGCTGATGGATACCGGTGGAAGCGGGGCGGGCTTTAACGTCAGTTCCGGCAACGGTTCGAATGCACTGGTGGATCTGGGCTTGACCGACGGGCAGGCTGATGATGATGCAGATGGCACGATCACAGGCGACCGCGTCATTGCGTCAATCAATTCCAAGTTGATCAAGGACCTGCTGGGAGGAAGCGGTGTCGATGGCATCGTGGGAACGCTCGACCCCCTGGCAAATCGTAATACTTTGCTTGCGGACCTGTTCCAAGGTGCGGGCGTCGGGTCTGATGGGACTGCGACCTCTGACATCCGCATCCACGATCGAACCGGCAGTTTGGCTGACTTCAACCTTGACGCCTACACCACCGTGGGCGATTTTATCGATGCGGTTAATGCGGCGGGGGCGATCGATGTCACCATGTCGATCAGTAATGGTGCTCTGGAGTTGGTCGACAATTCTGGAGGCACGAACAACCTGCGGGTTACAGACTTTTTTACATCGACTGCCGCAGCGGATATGGGTATTGCAATCAACGCCAACGTGACGTCGGTATCCGGCATCGACTTAGATCCCCTGGTGGCCGCGGGAACCGATGCCGAGATCACATTCACCGATTCGCTTGGCAACTCGGCCAATGTCGATCTCACCAGTGCCCGATCGGTGCAGGATATTATCGATCTGATTAACGCTTCAGGGGTTGGGGTGCTTGCCTCGCTGAATAATGCGGGTAACGGTATTGAGATCACAGATACCGCTGGCGGCAACGGTGATCTGATCATCGCGGACAACCTCGGCGATGCTGCGGCTCAGCTTGGCTTGGTTGGGACGTTTGCAGACGGCGTGGCCGATACGGGCGACCTCGATTATGCCTACGTTACTGGCGGCACACGCATCGATGACCTGGGGATCACACGCGGCAGATTCACGATCACCGACAGTTCCGGCATCAGCTTCACCGTCGACCTGACGCAAGGTAATGAGTTGACCATCGATGATGTGATCACCGAAATCAACGGTGCCAGTCCGGGCGCTCGCATCACGGCAGAGGTCAATGACTCTGGCGACGGCATCAGGCTGATTGACAATGGCCCGGGCACCGTTGCGATCTCAGTCGAAGACGAGGGGTCAACCACTGCCGCAGAGCTTGGCATCGCAGGTACCGCAGCGAGTGCTGGTGCAAACATTGAGGGCAGTTTTGAAAATGTGATCACGGTCGAGGCAACGGACACGTTGCAGGCATTGGCCAACAAGATCAATGACGCAAACATCGGCGTGAACGCGTCCGTCATCAATGATGGCTCGCCCGGCGCGCCATATCGCCTGAGCCTCAGCTCAGAAGACGCGGGAACCGACGGCGCGTTTGTCTTTGACGACGGCGGCTTGGGCCTGAATACCATCACACTCAGCCAGGCTCAGGACGCGGTGGTGTTCTACGGCGGCAACGACCCGTCTAAATCGATCGCAGTCGAGTCAAAGTCCAATACGCTCTCGTCCATTATCCCTGGTGCAGACATCAGCCTGCTCTCGGTCAGCGATCAGCCCGTAACGGTGACGATCGCTTTGGACGATGAATCGATTGTTGATAACGCAGGGTCACTGGTAGATACGCTTAATGGGGTCTTTGATACGCTGGACCGCTACGACAGCTACAACGCAGAGACGGAAGAGCGAGGCCTGCTGCTGGGTGATTCAACGGTCCAGCAGGTTCGGAGCCGGCTCTATAACGCGTTGATCCAGCCAAACAACGAGCTTACCGGGCAGTACACCTCGCTGTCACAGATCGGTATCCGTGTCGGCCAGGGCGCTCGCGTGGAGTTTGATCAGGACAAGTTCACCACGGCGTTACAGACCGACCGTGACGCGGTCGAGGCGCTCTTAACCTTCGAGCAGTTTGAGGTTGATCCTGATACCGGTGAAGACACGGACGTTATTGCTGCACAGGGTGTTGGTGTCGAGATCAGCAAGCTGCTCGACCGACTCACCGACGATATCGACGGCTTATTACAGACGAAGCTGGACACGCTTGATTCACAGGTCCAGCTCAATGAAGACCGTATCGAGGAATTAGATATCCGGCTCGAAGCCAAGCGGCAGCGTCTGCTGGCACAGTTTCAGGCCATGGAGTCCGCGTTAGCGCAGTTGCAGGACCAGAGCTCGACATTGGGGCAGATCCAGCAGATCTCCGCACCGCAGAGCAGCTCAGGATGATCATTGATCAGGCGTCAGGTCCCGTCGATTATTGGACGCAGCAATCTCTGATTGAATTGCCCCAAGCCCTAAGCCGATAACGCCAGAGAAGGATTTGTTCCCCTTATTTGCGACTCACCAATCGATGAACCAGACTGCCGCCGCCAATCCGTACCTCCGCAACCAGGTGCTTTCCGCTAAGCCGGAAGAGCTCCGCCTGATGCTCTTTGACGGCGCGATCCGTTTCCTCAATGTGGGGCGTAAGGGCCTTGAGACCAAGGACTACGATGTTTCTTATACGAACATCTCGAAGGCTCAGAAAATCGTGCTGGAGCTTTCTAACTCGCTGAACCGCGACGTGATGCCCGAGGTAACTGAGAAGCTCAGTGCCTTGTACACGTACATCTACCGCCTGCTGATTGATGCGAGCACGACACGCACGACAGAGCCTCTCGATGAAGCGGTCAAGCTGCTTAAATATGAGCGTGAGACGTGGGCACTGCTGATCGAAAAGGCGAGTGAAGCTCCCGCCAGCGGGGCAGCTTAATACGCTTTCATTTTGATATGACACGGAGCCCGCGTTCGAAGAGCGTGGGCTTGTTTTTTAGAGCCCGGCCGCTGCACGTGCACGCTGTGTGACTTCGGCGACTCTTTCTCCAGCAGCAGCCGCGCCGTCTTTCAGCACCTGATCCACATAGGAAGGGTCTTTCATCAGTTCGACACGTTTTTTTCGTGCCTCACCAAATTCCTCGAGGATCAGTTCGAACAGGGCCTGCTTTGCATGGCCATAGCCGAAGCCGTCTGCAGGTGGGTTGATGTATTTATCACGCAGTTCGACAGCACGAGCGTCATCCTTGCCTACCAGTGCAGTAAAGATCTGATAGGTCGTATCGCTGTCCGGGTCTTTGGGCTGATCGACCGGCGTCGAGTCTGAAACGATCTTCATGATGCGCTTGCGCAAAGGCTTTTCCTCCATGAACGGGTCGATCCCGTTCTGGTAGCTCTTGCTCATCTTCTGCCCATCGATGCCCGGGACGACCGCGCCGCTATCGGTGCGGATCATTGCGTCGGGGATCTTGAAGACCGGATTATCTTCGCTTGCAAAGTGATGGTTGAACTTCTGTGCGAGGTCGCGGGTGATCTCGATGTGCTGGCGTTGGTCTTCACCAACGGGAACGAGATCCGGGTCGACGCTGAGGATGTCCGCCGCTTGAAGGATCGGGTAGGTGTAAAGCCCGATCGACGCGGCCAGGCCCTTGGCAGTCTTGTCTTTGAAACTCGTCGCCTTATCCATCATGTGCTTGGGGCAGACGCACGACAGCAGCCAAGCCAGTTCGGTGACCTGTGGCACATCCTGCTGCAGGTAGATATTGGTCTTCTGGGGGTCCAGGCCGAAGGCCAGGTAATCCACGACGACCTGCCGGATGTTGGCTCTCAGCTCTTCAGCATCACGCGAACTGGTCAAGGCGTGGTAGGACGCAACGAAGACATACATCTCGTGGCTGTCCTGCATGCCGATGAACTGCTTGATCGCGCCTGCGTAGTTGCCCAGATGCAGTTGGCCGGAGGGTTGGAGACCGGAGAGGACACGTTTCATAGGGCCGAGATTGTATCGTCTGCGGCGCGAACGGCTTGGCAAAACGCCTTGATCATGCCGAGATCCTTCACCCCGCGTGAGGATTCGACGCCGCTGGAGACATCGACGGCATAAGGTTGAACGGCACGGATCGCCTCGCCAACATTGTCGGGGGTCAGTCCGCCGGCGAGGATGATGGGCTTGGCGAAATTGTTTTTGATGCTCGCGAGCCCAGCCCAATCAAACGCGACACCACTGCCGCCGGTGAGTTCGCCGGTGGGAGGCGTATCGACAAGTAACGCTTCAATACGCGGGTCGTGGTCCCATACGTGAGCAACGGGCTGGAAGTGCTCGTCGAAAGGCATCGCCTTCCATGCCGGGTAACCAAGGAGCGGATCGAGGTCGTCGATTGACTCGTGGCCGTGCAGTTGGGCGACGGTCAGGCCGACGTCGTCCATGATCTGTCGCATCTCACGACCTGGAAGATCAACGAACAGCCCAACGGAGACAGCCTCCTCAGGCAATGCCAGCGTCACCGTCTTGGCTTGTTCTCTTGTGACGTGGCGTGGCGACTTCTCAACGAAGACCAGTCCCACCGCGTCTGCGCCGGAATCAAGCGCGGCGATTGCGGTATCGGGGTCCTTGATCCCACAGATCTTGATTCGGGTCCGATTCATATCGGGATATCATCGTCGAAATCGAACGACGGGTCGTGCTCTGGGGGGCCGCCGATACGTTCGAGGTTGGCATATTGGAGGATTAGTGTTTTTCGGCCGTGGGTATTGAAGCGGACCGAGGCCCGGGTGATCGATCCCATGGCCTGGACGTCGAGCACTTCGCCAATACCGAATTGTGGGTGGCGGACCTTCGTGCCCTTGGGAAAGAGCGAGGCTTGCTTGGCGGCAGTCGATCGGAGTTCCCGGCCGGCAAAAGGGTCATGGTCCTCAAAGCCATCGCTGGCGGGCTCAACGAATTGCACGGTATTTTCGGGAAGCTCGTCGAAGAATCGGCTTCGCATCGTGGACTGCGTTTGGCCAAAGATCGTACGTGATTTTGCGTGGGTGAGGTACAGGTGTTCCTGAGCTCGGGTGATGCCGACGAAGGCGAGCCGGCGTTCCTCTTCCAGTTCGTTTTCGTCGTTGTTGGCCCGTTGGTGGGGCAGCATGCCGTCTTCCACCCCGATCATCGCCACGGCGGGGAACTCCAGTCCCTTCGCCGCGTGCAAAGTCATCAGCGTGACCTGTCCCTGTTCGGAATTAAGTCCGTCGATGTCCGCGATCAGTGCGATGCGTTCAAGGAAGGCCAGCAGCTTGTCTTTCAAAGGGGCGTCGGTGTCGCGGCCATCGCTGTCGGCCTCGATCTCGATGATGTATTCCTGCTCAAACTGTTGGGCAGCGCTGACCAGTTCGCCGAGGTTGTCAAAGCGTGTGCCATCGGGGTCAGACTTGTCGTTGCGGTAGTGGTCTTCCAGGCCTGACTCGCGAAGGACACGTTCTACGAAGTAACGCAGGCTTGTACGGTCGATCGAGTCGTCAACACCGTCCTGCTCGACGGTCTTTTTCCAGCCCTGCAGGATCTTGTCGAACTTGGCGATCGCGTTCTGTGCCCGTGTGTTGAGGTTGGTCAGCACCAGTGGATTGGCGAGGACGGCATCGATCGCGGCATTTTCTGCCAGCGTGTAGGCCTGCATCGTCTTTACGGTGGTCGCGCTGATCCCGCGTGCAGGGGTGTTGATGATGCGCAGCAGGTTGACCTCGTCGGCAGGGTTTGCGATCGCCCGGAGGTATGCGACAGCGTCCTTCACTTCTTTGCGATCGTAGAACGCTGTGCCGCGGGCAATCTGATAGGGGATGCCGCTATCACGCAGGGCCTCTTCCATCACACGCGACAGCGAGTTGACCCGGTAGAACACCGCCATGTGCCCGTATGGCACGCCTTGCTGCGTGTTCAGGTCGCGGAAGGTCTCGGCCACCCAGCGTGCTTCGCCTCGCTCGTCGTACTGTGTGACAATCTGGACAGGGTTGCCTTCCGGGTTGTCGGTCCAGAGTTCTTTGTGCTTGCGTCCACGATTGTTGCGTATGAGCGCGTCCGCGGCATTGAGGATCTGCTTGGTCGAGCGGTAGTTCTGCTCGAGCCGAACAATGGTGGGGTCGGGGTAGTGGTCCTCGAATTCGAGGATGTTCTGAATGTTCGCGCCGCGCCAGCCGTAGATGGACTGATCCGGATCGCCTGTCGCCATGATGTTCTTGTGTTCAGAGGCCAGCGCGTTGGCGATCATGAACTGTGCGTGGTTGGTGTCCTGATACTCGTCGATGAGCACGTATTGGAATCGGCTGCGCAACTCGTCAAGGACGTCCGTATTCTTGCGCATGAGCTGCACGGTCTTGAGAAGCAGGTCGTCGAAGTCCAGCGCGTTGTTCTTGGTCAGGATCTCGCTGTAGCGGGTGTAGGCCTTGGCGACGGTGCGGTCATAGAAGTTGTCCGCGTTGGTCGCGTACTGCTCCGGACCGATGAGCTCGTTCTTCGCGTTGCTGATCGTCGCGAGCGTGTTGGCGGGCGGGAAGTTCTTGCTGCTGATTTCCAGGTCTTCCAGCGCCTGCTTCATCGCCCGCTTCTGATCAGCGCTGTCATAGATCGAGTAGCCCGGAGGCAACTCGAGCTTGTCTGCATACTGTCGGAGCAGCCGAGCGCAGAGGCTGTGGAAGGTACAGATGGTCGTTGCCTTAGCCTGTCTTTCGGTGAGCAGGCTGCCAACGCGTTCGCCCATTTCCGCTGCGGCCTTGTTTGTGAACGTGATCGCGAGGATGTTCCATGGCGCAACCCCGCAACGCTGGATGAGGTGGGCGACGCGACGGGTGATAACGCGTGTCTTACCCGACCCAGGTCCGGCGAGTACGAGAAGCGGTCCGCCCAGATG
Source organism: Phycisphaeraceae bacterium (assembly GCA_049611445.1). GTDB lineage: Bacteria > Planctomycetota > Phycisphaerae > Phycisphaerales > Phycisphaeraceae > JAHQVV01. Next base: position 12,222 of record JBMZAP010000059.1, read on the forward strand.
GATCACAGCCTGTTGCTGCGGCGCGGTCAGGCCAGCAAGCAGCGGGTCACTGTTGGCGTAGTCGTTTAAGTCTTCCGTGACCGGATGAGCATCCATTGTCATAGTCTAGCAGGTGCGGTCAGTTCAACGGCAGCCCGGTCTCGCTCAGGCACGGCCCCATCCCCTGTGCCAGGGCCAGTGTCTTTCGCGTTGCTTGAAGATGTTTTTGGAGCAGTTCATATCGCTGGAATACGCAAGGCTCAGACAGGCAGCGATACCGCTGCTCGCTGTCACGTGCGATGGCCTGCCAGGCGAGGTCAATCACGATGGGTGTCGACAGGTCCGGGCTCAGCCAGTTGCGGATGTTGCGGATACTGGTGAGTTGTTGCAGGTGCTCATCGCTGAGTAAGACGTCTAATTGCTTGCGGTGGTCTTCGAGATCCATTTCCATCACATCGTGTTCAGACGGTCGAAGGATTGCACTGCGGTAGCCGCCCTCGGCAGGCTCGCATTCTTCCTGAAGTGTGGCACGGGCAACGCCTTGAAGAAGCATGTTGTATCGACCATCATGAAGCCGCTCGTGATGGACGATGTAGCCGATGCAGACGGCCGATCGGATCGGTGGGGCCCCTTCGTAGTCATGTTTGTAGTGGTCGCCATCAAAAGTTGCCATGGCGATCAGGCCGTCAGAATCGAGCGCATCGCTCGTCATTGCACGGTAGCGTGGCTCAAAGATGTGCAGAGGCACTGTCGCATGGGGCAGCAGGATGCACTTGGCCAGTGGGAACAGGCGTATCGGCTTGCTGTAATCGACGGTGAGGGTATGCGCCATAGCACTTAGAAACGCAGGGATGAGTCCGACTGAGCTCTATTTAAATCCTAGGCCGACGATGGCAGGTTTTCTTCTTGGTCTGAAAATACGGAGCCAGCCGGAGTCTCAGATGCCGTTGCCCAGGTCTAAGTCGGTGGCGGGCTTCTTGGCCCCACGCCGGGCTTTCACCTTGGGTGTTGGCAGGTCTGCAACGACCGTGTGATCAGGCGGGACGGAGGTCGTCACAAAGACCGAGCCCGCGATCGTGGATCGGGCACCGATGACGGTGTCTCCGCCGAGGATGGTTGCCCCGGCGTAGATGGTGACGTCGTCCTCGATGGTGGGGTGGCGTTTACGGCCGCGCCACGTCTGCCCGCCCTTGGTCGAGAGGGCACCGAGGGTGACGCCCTGATAGACCTTGACGCGATTACCAATGACGACGGTCTCGCCGATGACAACGCCTGTGGCGTGGTCGATGAAGAACGACTCGCCGATGGTTGCTCCGGGGTGGATATCGACTCCGGTTTCGTTGTGGGCATACTCGGACATGATGCGTGGCAGCATGGGGACGCCGAGTTTGCAGAGCTTGTGCGCGACACGGTGCGTGAAGATCGCGTCGATGCCGGGATAGCAGAACACGGCCTCGTCCGTGCCTTTCGCCGCGGGGTCGCCGTCAAAGGCGGCCTGCACATCCAGCGAAATCGCATGACGCAGGTCGGGCAGGTAGGCCAGCATCGCATCGGTCGCATCGCGGGCCATCTGGTCGCAGTCGTCACAATCGTCCCCGGCGCCCTCGTCTTTGATGTTCTGGCCGTAGCGCAGGGCCTGGCGGACCTGTTCGTAGAGCGCTTCGTCGAGTTCGGCCAGCAGTTCACCAATGTGGTAGCGGACATTGTCCGAGGTGATGCGCCGCTTATCGAAGAAGCCCGGGAATACGATACGGCGAAGCAGTTCGATGATGCGGATCGCCTCGTCACGGCTGGGCAGGAAGATCGCATCGATGTGCTGCGTACGCGGGTCCTTGGGGTAGGACTGCATCAGCGCATCGATCACATCTTCGAGTTTTGTCGAGCGTGTGAGGTCGGGATGTGGATCGGTTGGTTTCGCCACGTAGGTATGTTAGCACGCGCAGCGTCAGCATTCGAAGAAGATGGGCTTACTGGAGAATGTGTAAGAAAAAGCCCACTCGATGAGTGGGCTTGCAAGCTGCACGGTGTCGGGAGGCCGTAAGGCTGATGTCCCGAACCCCAATTCTAAGTGGGTGCGTCGCCGGATCATCCGGGCCTTCCTCTCGGAGGAGGCTTGACCGTCGTGCCCGAGTCCAGCTCCCTTGGGGATCGACAGGTTCAGGAGCATTTGGCCTTAAAGACGGCCCACCGAAACCTGTGCAGCTGACACTAATACTTCGTCTATTCTACCGCTTGAACATGAGCAGGCCAATGAAATCGTGTGATCATTTGGCCAGGCCTGCTTACTCGGCACCTTCATAAGCCTGCGGGATCACCAGTTCCATGCCTACTTTTAATGCATCAGGCCTTTGTCCGATGAGTTGGCGATTGCGGGCATAGATCAGGTCCCATTTTTCGCTATCCCCGTAGAACCTTTTCGCGATTTTGGACAAGTTATCACCGGGGCGGACGGTGTAGCTCTGATCCCGGCCGGGCGCGGGAGGTTGGACTTCTTCACGCTCTCGAACGGTTGTGTCGCGGTTAGGCAGCACGATCTCCTGGCCGACCTGCAGTCGCTTGGGGTCGACGGAGGGGTTGGCTTGAGCGATATCAAACCAGGCGCGTTCTTCGCCGTAGTACTCCTTCGCGATCGAGGCAAACGTGTCGCCAGCCTGGACCTTGTAAGTCCGCGGGATCGTTGCCGGGTCGGGTGGGATCGGCCTTGGAGCGGGCTCGATCTCGGGCTCAGGGTCGGTGATTTCCTCGATCGGATCTCCCTCTCCTAATTCCGGAGCGGGACGCGGCTCAAGGGCGGGATCGATGGCTTCTTCAACCGGCGTTGCAGGGTCTTCGGTGATGGGCTCTCCGCTGGTCTCCGGTGCGGGGCGGATGAACTCATCGGAAGGGTCGACACGGGCAATCGGGCCCTCTGCAAGGTCCGGGTCGATGACGGGCGGGTCGGGTAATTCCTCAACCGTTTCCCCAATCGTTTCTTCAAGCCCGGGATCCACGACAGGTTCAGGCTCAGGTTCAACCACCGGCGGGGTCGTCTCAAGGGTTGTGCGTGGATCCGGATCCACAACTCGGTCAGGAGATTCTTCGGGGTATTGGTCGTTGAGGGCCAGATCGTCAGGTGTTTTGGTATCTCCAGAGAAGATGTAGTAGCCGACGACAGCCGCAAAGACCACGAAAGCCCCCAGCAGCACGATCTTGTATGAAGCGTTCATAGTTTGGCTCCTTGCCTGAATAACGTATCTTATCAGAGCAACCAGCCTGTTTGCAGCGTCATCTGTGTCGATTCCCAAGGTATCGCAACGCTTGACACTTCGGGGTGCTGCGGCTAATTTCCGTGGATTCAACCCCTTATGGAGCATGCCCAGATGGCCAGTCAGGAATCGCGTCTGGTGATTGATCAGGACGGCGAAGTCACAACCGTTGGCTTCCTGGACCGAAATATCCTTGAAGAAGCCAGCATCCAGCAGATCGGTGACGAGATCGGTGCGCTGATTCTCGCTTCGCCCAATCCAAAGATTCTGCTGAACTTCGAGAATGTCGAGCACCTGTCCTCGGCCGCGTTGGGGACGCTGATCACCATTAACAACAACGTCAAGAAGCAGGGCGGCCAACTCCGTCTTGCGAACATTGACCCGCAGATTTATGAGGTCTTTGTGATCACCAAGCTCAACAAGCTGTTTGTGATCCACGATGACAACGCCGCCGCCCTCGCCAGCTTTAAGTAAAGACTGGCTGCAGGCTTTGGCCATTATGGCCTGGCCCGGACGGCCGCACGACGCCATGGCCCAGCCCTACGCCAAATCCTGGACCATCCCCAGCACCAACATCGCTGCTGCACAAGTGCAGCAGGAGATCGTTGAGGCCATCGAGCAGCAGGGCTACAAGCGCGAGGTTGTCTTTGCGGTGAGGCTCGCGCTTGACGAGGCGCTTGTGAACGCGGTCAAGCACGGCAACCAGAGCAACCCGGACAAGACCGTTCAGGTCGAGTTCACGATCAACGATGAAAGCATCATGATTCAGGTCGAAGATCAAGGACCGGGTTTTTCGCCGGATGAATTACCTGATCCGACGGCTGAAGAAAATCTGCCCCGACCCAACGGTCGAGGCGTCATGCTGATGCGGGCATATATGACCGAGGTCGATTTTAACGAGCGTGGTAACCGCGTCATCCTTACCAAGCGGCGTGATTGTCAGCGGCCCCACGCAGACTGAATGTCTCACTTTTCCTGACTGTGCGAGCGAACGTGCCACCGGCCCAACCCACGACACAAGACGAACCCGACACGCCAGACCCGGATGAGCCCGACTCTACCACGGCAAGTCAATACGAGCCCATCCGGGTTGAATTGATCTGTCATACCGACGAAACGGATGCAGGGCTGTCTGGTTGGCTGGATCTTCAGGTCCATCGTGCAATTGAGCTTTGCGATCTCACAGATGCGCAGCTCAACCTTGTGATCGTCGCCGACGATGAGATGGCTCAGCTGCATGAGCAATACACGGGTGTCCCCGGTACGACCGATGTTCTGACGTTCAATATGTCTGATCCGGTTCAGGACGACTCACATCCAGCATCCTCACAGAGCCCTGCCTGTATCGAGGCTGACCTGATTCTTTGTCTCGATGAAGCTCGGCGTCAGGCGAAACAGCGCAATCATCAGCCTCGTGAGGAGCTTCTGCTCTATGCGGTTCATGGCTTGATGCATCTGCTTGGCGAAGACGATCACGACGAAGAAGCTTATGAGCGGATGCACGCCCGCGAAGACGACCTTTTGCAGAAGATGGGCTTCGGTCCATTGTTTGATCCTGACCGAAAGCCTGACCGCAAACCCTAACCCCGGATTCCCAGCCCCAGATGGACCCTGTTACCTGGCTCATCATTGCCGCCTGCCTGCTCGGTTGCTACGTCGCCGCCTGTCACACTGCGCTCAAAACGTTTTCCCGTCGCAGGTTGACGGAGAGACTTGAGTCGGTTGGGAAGGAGGAGTTGGCCGAGAATCTCATCGATCGTGTCGATGCAATGATGCTTGTGACGGGGATGCTCAGAATCGTCCTGTCGAGCGCGATTGCCTTGGGAGTCTTCTACGTCATTGAAAGCTCTGAGGCGTTTGCGTCTCCATGGAAAGATTACACGGTTACGTTGTTCATCTCTACGTTGCTTCTGAGCGTCTTCATCATCGCTATCCCAACAAGTTGGGCGCGTTACAGCAGCGAGTCGCTTCTTTCTATCTCGGCAACGCCGCTACTTACATTGACGGTTATCTTTGCGCCGATCGCCGCGGTACTTCAACTGATTGATCCCATGGTTCGGCGTATCTCGGGTGTCGATCTGGTCGGAGACAATGACAATGACTTGTCCGAAGAAGTCCTCTCCACGATTGAGCAGCATGACACGGAGGAGGAAATCGACCAGGCCCAGCGCGATATGCTCGAGAAAATTATTGAGCTAAGTGATCGCAGTGCCGGGGAGATTATGACACCCAGGACCGACGTCGATGGCATGGAGGCGGTTCAGGAATTGATGCGTGTCCGTCAGGCGGTGCTGGACATCGGGCACTCACGTATCCCCGTGTATGAAGAGTCCCTCGACAACATCGTTGGCATTCTCTATGTCCGTGACCTGGTCTCGTTTGTTGGCTCAGAAGAAGACTTCGCGTTGAAGGAGCTGCTCCGGGAACCCTATCTTGTGCCCGAGTCCAAGCCTGTTGTCGATTTGCTCTCCGAGTTCAAGCTCAGGAAGGTCCACTTGGCGATCGTGCTCGATGAGTACGGCGGTACGGCAGGATTGGTCACGATTGAGGACATCCTTGAAGAAATCGTCGGCGAGATCCAGGACGAGTATGAAGAAGACGAGGTTGAACCCGCCATCCAGGAGATTGGCATGGGCGTCCATGAAGCCGATGCTCGTGTGGAGATTCCGCACCTCGAAGATCAGTTGGACATCGACCTGCCTGAAGACCGCGAGTATGACACCGTTGGGGGCTTGGTGTTTGCTGAACTGGGCCGTATCCCCGAGGTTGGCGAGAGTTTTGAGATAGAGGGCCACAAGGTGACCGTGACCGATGCCGAGCGGACAAAGGTGCTCAAGGTCCGGATCGAGAAAGTGATCGAGCAGGACGATGCCGCCGAGTAATTTTGCAGAGAATTGAACCCAAGCGGGGGCGGGGCGTCTCAATCGTTTGGGTGATGGATCCAGAGTGCCTGAAAGGAAGCTGCATGCGATTTCATTTGAACGCGATCGTATTACTTGGATTGATATTTGTTTTCTCTGGCTGCTCGGAGGGCGGGGCGGTTCAGACGCAAAGCCCCGCTGAGCAGTTCGAGTTGACCGACCGTGTCGCGATGCTCATGGGGGGTTGGCCTCACGCAAAAGCGATTACAGAGAGCGGCAAGGCGACGGCCTTCCGTATCAAATTAGACCCGGAGCAGGATTACAAGGAAGTCATGCTTGGCGAAGGGATTGAACTGACGCCCGAACAACGCAGCGAGTTGGTCGGCCTGCTTGCAAAGGATGACTCTTACGGCTGGGATTATGCCAAGGGGTGCGAACCAATGCCCGGCGTGCTGGTGACGTTTGAGGATGGGGCGACCTACGCGCGTCTGCGGATTTGTTTCAGCTGCCAGATGCTCGGGTACAAGCCGGGTCAATGGGAAGATTTTGACCCGATCAACGGCAAGCTGGTCCAGTGGGTCAAAGGTGTCTTTCCGGACGATGACTTGATCCAGAAGCTGGGGACAGAGCAGCAGGAGCACGGCCTGTAGATTTGAAACAGGCCATTCGCGGGGCGATGCGGTATCCTGTCGCGTCCATGCCAGTACCAGAGATCAAGTTCTACAACTCGCTGACCAAGTCGCTAGAGACGTTTGAGCCGATCAACGCTCCTGTTGTCACGATGTACAACTGTGGGCCGACGGTCTACGACTACGCGCACATTGGCAACTTCAAGTCCTTCCTGTTCGCGGATGTGCTTCGGCGGTTTCTTGAGTTAGCTGGGTACGACGTTCAACAGGTGATGAACCTGACCGACGTAGGGCACATGACCGATGACGCGGTCGCCGACGGCGGGGGGCAGGACAAGATGGCTGCAGCGGGCGAGCGATTGGCCGAGGCGAAGAAATCGGGCAAACTGCCTGAGGGTGTCGACCTCGACCCAAATGATCCCTACGCCATTGCCGCGTTCTACGGCGACGCATTTATTGAAGATGCTAAAAAGCTGGGTATCAAGGTCGCCAGTGAGCCCGATCATCTGCCACGTGCAACAGAACATGTCGGCAACATGCAGGAGCTCATCAAGACACTGATCGACAAAGACCACGCCTACGTCGCTTCGGACGGTGCGGTCTACTTCTCCGTGCAGAGCTTTCCGACCTATGGAAAACTTTCAGGCAACACGCTCGAAGAATTGCGAGGCGGAGCTGGTGGGCGTGTCACCGAATCCAACCAGGCCGTCAAGCGACACCCAGCGGACTTCCTGCTCTGGAAGCCGGATGACAGCCACCTGATGAAGTGGGACAGTCCGTGGGGCGCCGGCTACCCGGGATGGCACATCGAATGCTCGGCCATGGCTCGGGCCATTCTGCAGCAGGACGTCATCGATATCCACACCGGCGGCGAGGACAACATCTTCCCGCATCACGAGTGCGAGATTGCGCAATCATGCTGCGCGACGGGTAAGGATCAGTTCGCAAGATTCTGGATGCACGGCCGACACCTCATGGTCGAGGGTCAGAAGATGTCCAAGAGCAAGGGCAACTTCTACACGGTGCGGCAGGTCATTGAAGGTCGCTTTACCGGCCGGGCGGTCGATCCCGCGGTCCTGCGGCTGGAACTGATCAAGGCACACTATCGTTCGAATATGAATTTCACCGCTAAAGGCGTTGAAGACTCCGCCAGTGCGGTGAAGCGGGTACGGGAGTTTGCACAATCGGTTGGATACGACGCTGCTGAAGCGGACTGGCAGGGGGGCGATCACCCGGCTCTGACCGAGTTTGTGGCAGCACTGGCTGACGACCTGAACACCGCCAAGGCCCTCGGCGTCATGTTTGCTTACCTGAACGAGCCCGCGGAGGATCATGCGATCAGCCGTGCCATGCTTGCTGCGTTCGATCAGGTTTTCGGTGTTTTGGATCATGCCGATCCTGCAGGAGGGTCGGATGCGATACAGGACAAGATTGACGCGATGAATCAGGCTCGACAGGACAAGGACTGGGCAACGTCCGACGCGATCCGGGCTGAACTCGAGGCCGAAGGCTACGAGGTCAAGCAGACGAAAGACGGCATCGTCGCGACGAAGAAGCTGGCCT
>JBMZAP010000060.1:0-20439 GCA_049611445.1 Phycisphaeraceae bacterium
GCGATCTGCTCGGCAGACGCGGCGATCTCGGTGGAGGCGGCGGCGACTTCAGAAGAAGCACCAGCAACCTCAGCGATGACATCGTGCATCTTGCCGACAAGCTGGTTGAACCAGTTGCCGAGCTGGCCGATCTCGTCGTCGTTCTTGACATCAACACGCTGGCTGAGGTCGAGGGTTTCAACGATCTGCTTGAACTTTGCAACCAGCTTGGCGATCGGGCTGCCGAGCATCCATCGCAGGGCGAAGATGAACAGGACCACCGCACCGAGAACCATTGGGACAACGAACATCAGAACACTGAAGGTGGTCTTCTGTACGCGCGCATCAACGGTGCCCAGCGGCATCATGACGTGGTAAGCACCGTGCATGTCGCCGGCCTTCCAGTTTTCCATCGAGAAGCCAAGGACGTCCTTACCGTCGCCGGTGGGGCTGGTGGCGGGATCGCCGTGGCAGAGCATACAGTCCTGAGTCAGTTTGATCGCCCGCATGTAGTGCAGGGTGTTGGTTTCGGTATCGACGCGCGAGATGACTTCTTCACCGCCGGAGCCAACCTGGTGTTCCAGATCGGTCAGCAGGCTTGCCGTGAAGGTGCCGCGTGCGGCGTAATCCTCGTCACCCTGGCGGGCGTCGGGCTCATTGTCTTTGTTACGGGCATCGAACGCAGAGATCTGGAAGGCGATGCCTTCGCGTTCAGCTGCTTCCTGAGCCGCATACCAACCGGCGACAACGGGGATCGTCTTGAAGATACGAGCCTTGGTGTAGTCGTATCGCTCGCCCTTGTCCTCAGCGGCTTTCTTCTCTTCAGCCAATTCGGCAAGCAGTTCTTCACTGCTGAACACGCCATCGGCTTGGAGAGCCCCGGTATGGTTCTTGGCTTCATCAGCAACAGCGGTGAAGGCAGCGGCCTTTTCAACCATGCCTTTGTTTGCTGATGTTCGATATGAATCGATGAATATCAAGTTGTTCACGACAACAATGGCCGTGATGATGACCAGCGTCAAAGCAATGACGCGGATGCCCAGGCTCAGTGAGCCAAACTTTCGCAAAAGAGTTTTCATGATGGTCCCCTGAGATCAGTTCTGGAAAACGGGTGTTGCCTACGACTACGTCGCTGGATTCATCGGGCACCAGATGGGGCATGATCAATGGTTTGGCGGAATCCGATTAACCTGTTTTGTGCCGAATGAACGTTTAGCGGCCAGGGGAGTGGACGTTTTGGATGAATGGATGTCAGCTCATCCGCCGCAACTGTTCATGATCGATTCCAGCGCGTCTGAGATGGGGCAGAATCTGGTCGCGCCAGCGGTTTGCATCGCTCCCATAGCCTGCAGTGGGGTTGGTCTCAGGTGAAATACCCTGAAAAAACAGGTTAAACCGCTGCATCAACAACTCGCGGGTGAACTTGGCATTCATGGACGCCAGGGCCACGGGCAGGTGCTGTTGCTCGGCACCCACACTAAACGATATGGTCATCTTTTTTAGGCCCGAAATAACTTCGTAGACGCTGATATTTTTTAGTTCCGCTAATATATTGATCGCGGCTCCCTCAAAGATCTGGCCTAAAAGGTTCCGATAACGCGTGCGACCCGACTGCCGATCGACGGCAACATGCGGGTGGTCGTGACCGAATTGTTGCATAAGATTTACTAAATGATGCGCGACGGCAGTGAAACTCACGGCCGCTTTGGATCGTGTCAGCGCGATCTTCCGGTTCAGTTCATCTTCGTAGACCACTTGCGTGGCGAAATGCGCCAAGCAAACGCGCGATTTTTTGCACGATCTGCCGAGCATCCCGCTGGCCAGCGTGATTTCATCGGGCGTGTTTGAGCCCGGTATGGCCTGCCAGGGTGCTTGCTCGGACGCGTGGTACCAAGGCAACTGTTCAAGACCTGTCGAACCCGATACCCGGTGCCGATCCTCGCCCACCATGTCCAGCCATTGGCCTACATCGTTGACCGGTTTGCAGTCCAGAAGCCCCGCAAAGGCCAGAAGCCCCAGTTCCAGGTGCTTGATCCCTGCCGCCTTGGTCGTGAGTTTCTTGGAGTCGTTGACAGCGATCCGCCCGCGTCGGCCCTGAAGCCGCTTACAGACCGCGTCCTCCAACATCTCCCATAACGCCGGCGGCTTGGCATCGCTTGGACGATCCGGCAAGGTCAGGACCGCGCAGCCCACCGTCAGCGGGCCATACATCGGCCCATACCCCGCTTCATCGATACCCGCGTAGACGTACATGCGCCCCCATCATAAAGCCGGTCAAGGTTCAGCACGCAGACACCCAGCGGTCCCCACAGTCTGCAAGCCCATCGACAGAGTGCAGGAAAAGATAGCTCCATGCCTGTTGCCCGTCGGCAAGCTTGATCAGCTTTCTCTCGTAAAGGGCCTCATCGATCCCTTCTTCGATATCAAGTCTTTCCAGGCAAGCTTCATCCACGTGCCAAAGCTCGCCTTGGATCGCAAGGCCCTGCATGCCTAAAGGCTCTGCCTCGACCATCGCCGGGTACGTGCCGACATTGAAGAGTCGATAAAGCGGCGTCGTCTCTGCGTTTTCGAGAAACATTTGTCTGGTCAGCAGCGGTGCGCGGACATCACCACGCTTGAGTGTGCCGTAAACGAAAAGCGGGATGGACTTTGCCATCCCGCGATTCTACTTGGATTGTTTCGCCTTATTCGCTGACGGTCGTGTCGTATCGGACGCCCTTGGGTGTTGGCAGGGCCTGGTGCACGGTCGTGCCGTGATCGCCTTCGGTGACGCGCGAGGTATCGACCGCGATGAAGGATGTGTAGGCACTGACGAGGTTGTATTGCAGTGCTGTATGGAGTACGGCTGGCGCGAATTCCTCGTTGCCGTCAATGGTCATCTGGTCCATCAGGTCTGCGATCTTGCGGCGGGCCCAGACCTGTGCGAGTGCTGGGTGTGTCGCACTGTCTTCGTTATTCAGTGCAAGGGTCAGGTCGCGACCGCCGGCTCGGCCGGTGACGCGGATGTCCGACAACTCGCCGGTGTACTTGCCCGTGAGGATGACCGGTCGGCCGACGATCAGGTCGGGGACGCGGCTTGGGTAGACCTCACTGACCTGCGCGGCACCATAGCTGATCTGAAGGTCGGTCATCGCGGGGTGGCTGATGCGGTCGAAGTAGAGGTCCATCACGTCCTTGCCGCTGACGTCGGGCAGCAGGTAGGCGGATGCACCTCGGCCGACCTTGGCCATCCGGTCCAGGAGGAAGCGGTTCGTTGAAGAGCCGACACCGAAGGAGAACACGCGTGCAGCACCGATGCGGTTGTTCATCTCATGAAGGATCTGTTTTTCATTGCCGATGTAGCCATCGGTGAGGAACGTGACTACGCGGTAGCGTTCATCGTCGTGCGGGAAGTCGAGTGCGGCCTTGATCCCCTCGATCATCTGCGTACCGCCCGAGCCATTGAGTTTATTGACGTAACTCAGTCCCTTGTTGAGGTTGAATCGTGTCGCGGGCAGGGGTTTATTGCCCAGTGCACTGGCGTTGTTGCTGAAGCGGATGACCTGGAAGGTGTCATTGGGTCGCAACTGCTTGAGCGCATGCTCCATCGCTTCCTTGGACTGTCGCATGGGTTCGCCCGACATGGATCCTGAACAGTCGAGTACGAAGACCATCTCCATCGGCTGACGATCGAGTTGCTCCAGGCCGGCAGGGGGGTAGAGCATGAGCGTGAAGTACTTGTCGCCCTTGGCGTCTTGGTGTGTGACCAGGCCAGACTTCATCTGTTTGCCCGCGACACGGAAGGCGAAGACAAAGTCCTTGTTGGGGATCGTGTCATTGGGTGAAAGCTGGACGCTGAGCTTGTTCGGGCTGTTGTCTTTGTTTGATGCACTGACGGTGTGGGTCAGGCACTTGGCTTCTTCGATGGAAACGCCGGCGTCGATGTCGAGGCTGACGTTGATGTCGTGGCCGGACCGTTCATCGGGACGGAGGTATGTCACCGTGGTTCCTTTGGTCGTCTCGCTTAAGCGAGATGGCCCACCATGACCGACGGCGTGGACAGGGTCTGGTGTGCCGGCAGGGTTAAAGCGTGGGCCGACAACCATCGGGAAGGTGAAGGTGTACCAGCCGTCGGCGTAGCCGAGCGTATTGAAGTACCGGATGTTGATATCGATCTGCTTGCCCGGCTCGATGTTGGCGACCTTCTGCTCGAAGATGTTCGGCCGAACCTGTGTGAGCAGCGAGGCATTGAAACCCTGCGCCCGGGCCTGGTGATAGATCCGCTCGGCCTCGGCCTTCTCGCGGATGATGCCCCTGATCTGTCTCCGGTCATCTTCCGGGCCGACCTCCATGACGAACTCGCTGACCGCGGCGTCCTGAGGCAGTGGGAACTGGTAGACCGCTTCGATCTTGGAATCGAAGGGATTGTGGAACTGCTGCTCGACATCCACGGTGGCGATGTAGCCTGTGACGGAAGCTTTCACGTCGGTGTGCTTCAGCGGCATGGGGACGAGTTTGGGCTCAGCATCGGGCTGAACAGGCGGGATCAATGCGACCATCGCACCTGCACCGGGGTGATCGTCGTCACGCTTGGCTTGTTGAGGGCGGTCCTGCTTGGGCGGCTTCACGATGACCCAGATGTCGTCGCCGGGCTTGGCCAAGGCGAGGGGCTGGTCGCCTTGGTCATCGAATGAAATGCCGTTGTTCTCTCGGATACCCGCGGCGGCCATGTCTGCCAGCATTTGCTGCTGGATGTTACTTTTTACGGCCGACCACTTCGTGTTGGCTTGCGTGACCGACGCAGTATGATTTGAGGACTGACACGCCGTCAGCCAACCCATCACACCGACGAGCATCACGAGCAATAGCAGTAGCGGGAGTTTGGTCTTCATCGTTTATTACGGCCTTTCTGGGGTCCGGAAGGAATAGCTCACATCGGCATCGATTCGTTCACCCTCGGCGTTGCCGGCGGCGGTGAGCGTCAGTTGGATCAAGGGCTCGGGGTTCGGTTCGTCCGTGAACTTCACCATCACGTGTACCGTCGCCACACGCACGGCTTCGGTCGGCAGTTCGTCGGCTTTCAATGCTGGTTTGGCATACTCAGCAAGGATCAGGCGATCGGTTTGATCCTTCTGGACAACGGGATCGAAGTACGGCGGTCGGCCGTGATCGAAAGCTGTGTGCTCGCCTGACTCGACGCCGACAACAGTGAAGCTCGTGTCAGGTGAGGTCATCTCAATCTGGTACGCGCCCAGCGGCTGGCCTTTTGGGTCGACCGTCAGGTCAATCGAAAGGAAAGCAGGGCCAGCTACAACAGGATCGTCGGCGTTCGGCGGGTCGGCCGCATCGCGGTTGGCTTGTGCGACATTGGTCAAACCAAGCACACTCAGCACGAGAATCAAGATGACGATCATGAATCGTTTCATCAGCTACGCTCCCCGGTATCTAATTGGACAGCCTGGTTGGCGATCAGGTCGATGTCGAGCTGATCAATCCGGCCATCGTTGTTGAAGTCGTTGGCGATGGAAGGCTCGCCTTGCTGAATCTTTTTTGCCAGCGCGTAAGCATCGAGGATGTCAATGCTGCCATTGGCATCGAGGTCGACAGGATCGATGGCATCCGCGATGCTGGATTCGGTTGCGGCAAAGTGGTCTTGGCTGGCCATCGGCTCGTTAGCCGGGTTCCAGACAAGGACAACAAAGGCGATCATTGCTGCCGCGGCCAGTGCGCCGCCGGCACCACCGGCAAAGAACAGCCTCAGGTTGCGGCGTTTACGCTCGACTTGAGCCACACCCGCCAGGTGCCGGCGGGCCCCGGAAATCACGTCGGCGTCACGCAGCGGGTCGGGCATCACCGCGGGCCCATCGAGTTCGCGGAGCGCTTCGGTGATGGCTGGTGGCAGGGTGTCGAACTGTTTTTCTTCGTGTGGCATAACGTTGCCTTCTGTGGGTACAGGGCCTGAGGGGGGCTCGGGGTTCAAGCGGTAAAGAATTTTTTTGCTGCCGGGCTCTCACGGAGCTTTCGGATCGCGTGGTGTGTGCGGGTCTTGACGGTGCCGGTCGGGATTTCCAAGGCCTGGGCGATCTCCTCGACTGATAGACCGTCTACAAAGCGCATGATCAGGACCTCGCGTTGGGCATCGGGGAGGCTGCTGAGCAGGGCGTGCAGGTCATCGGTTGATTCTGTCTCTGCCGGGTCTGTGGATGGGGCGGGCTCGGACTTGAGTGCCTCTTCTGAGGCATCACCCTGGGCGCGCTTTGCTTTTTGCTTCAGTGACAGGGCGTTGTGCTTGACAACGGGGAACAGGAAGGTCGTGAGCTTGGCGGTCAGGGTGAAACCGGGAAACTTCTTGTAGAAGTAAACGAAGCTGTCCTGCACCGCATCGAGCGCGAGATTGCGTTCGCCGGTAAAACGCATGGCGATGCGCAGGGTGTAGTCACGATGGCGGTAGTACAGCGCTTCGAAGGCCTTGGCGTCGCCAGCGTTGACTGCGTCGATGAGCTCTAAATCAGAACGCGAGTCGTCGGGCGGGTTGGCTGGGTTGGGTGGCATCCACTGCCATTATGCGCGATGACGAGCATTAGTCATCGATCGTCGCGAGTTGGCCGGTGGCGAGTGCCTGGTATTGCGGACACGTTTTCAGCAGTTCGTCGTGCTTGCCGTTGCCGACAATCTTGCCGCTGTCCATCACGACGATGCGGTCGGCATGGGTGATCGTAGACATGCGGTGGGCGATGACGAGGGTGGTTCTGCCCTGCGTGATCTGCTCCATGGCCTCGGCGATGAGGGTCTCGGATGTTGTATCCACCTGGCTGGTTGCCTCATCAAGGATCAGGATGGCCGGGTCGCGCAGCACCGCGCGGGCGATACAAAGTCGTTGTGCCTGGCCGCCTGAAACGCCCTCGCCGCCTTCACCGATGGGCGTGTCGTAGCCTTCGGGCATCTCATCGATAAAGAGATCGGCAGTTGCTGCTTTTGCGGCGGCGGCGATGTCCTGTGGGGTGGCCCATGATCGGCCGTAGGCGATGTTCTCAGCGATGGTGCCTTTGAACAGCCGGGTCTTCTGGGTAACCATTGCCATCTGTTCGCGGACGGAGCGGAGGTCATGTTCGAAGATGTCCTTGCCGTCGATGAGTACTTTGCCGCAGCTGGGCTTGATGAGTCGAGCCAGGGTGGTGACAAGGGTGGACTTACCCGAGCCGTTACCGCCGACGATGGCGACCATCTCGCCAAAGTTGACGTCGAGCGTGACGCCGTCGAGCGCAGGTGCTTTCGCGCCAGGATACGAGTAGGTCAGGTTGTCAAAGCGGATTGCGGTGTGGTGACGGGGCAGGTTGGGCAACTCGCCTTGCTTGGCATCGGAGTCTGCGAGTGTCTGATCACGCAACTCGATGATGCGTGCGCCCGCTGCGTCGGCGGCAGTCAGGTCGTGGTGCAGGTTGCTCAACGGCTTGAAGCTCGCGCCAGCCGCAACGAGTGCGGCGAGGACCATCATGAACTCACTGGCGGGGACATTCTGGACGAGGATCGCCTTGGCCGAAACCCCCGCGACAATGATGACCCCGATGATCGCGATGATTTCGACGACCAGTGATGAAACGGCGCGGATCCGGTGCTGGCGGACCTGTTCTTTGTAGGCCCGCTGAGACGAACAGAAATATCGTCGGGACTCGCTGCCTTCGGACTGGCTCATTTTGACGACGCGCAGATCGCTGAGTGACTCGTTCATCTGCTCAAGCATGTCCGCCTTGGCTTCCATGTTCTGCTTGGTCGCCTTGCGGATGGACTTACCGAATTTTCGGACGATGACCGCGATGATGGGGCCACCAACCAGTGCGAGCAGCGTGAGCTGCCAGTTGATCAGGAAGGCAACGGTCAGAGCGACGGCGACCTTCAAGATGGCCTCGGCCGAGCGTACAAGGATGCCGCGGTAGCCGATGTAGAGCTGTTCTGCGTCGGCCATGACCCGGCTGGTGCCGTCGGCGATGCCGTGCATCCAGTAGCTGGCCATATCCATGCGGATCATGCGTCGGTACAGTTCGACGCGCCAGTGTTGGACGACGCGTGAAGTCGCGCGGGCGATCATGTAAGCGTGAAGGACTCTGCCCAGCCCACCGACGATGGTGAGTACCAGCATGCCGATCATGACAAGCATGAAGCCGTTGAACGGGTCGGAGGGGAGGTTGGCCGCGAGCCATTCGCCCAGACCCTTGAATGGGCCGTCGAAGGTTTCGCTGACCAGGTCGGGCAGTGTTTTCTTCTCTTCGAGCAGGAAGGTGAAGATGGGGTACATGAGCCCGAGGCCGGCCCCAAAGGACACCGTCATCAGCGCGAGCCCGACGCCAGCCAGCGCGAGCAGACGCTTATAGCGCAGCATGGGTTTGGATGATTCAAGTAGTGATGCGTACATGCCTGCATACCCAGGTGTTCAGGACCGCATAGGTTACCGGGAGCACGATTCCGACGCAGTGATAGGGTATATTGAGCCCTTCTCACGGGTCGTTTTCCGGGCCGCCACCGCGACAGACCCCGCCAGGAGCGCACCGGATCGATGCTTGTCCTCACCGCTGACCATTTGATCAACCGCGGCGCGAACCGGGATTGCTACCGGCACCCCGATGACCCCAACCGCTGTATCAAGCTCAACCGCAGCGATGGGCAGGGCACGCACGACAACACCAATGCAATCGAATACGAGCATCACACAGCGCTGAGCGATCGCCTGGGCGAGGCGTTTTACCAACATGCTCCACGCGGCTACGGGTTGGTCGAGACGAACCTTGGAAAGGGACCCTGCTTTGAATTGATCCGAGACAGCGATGGGGCCCTTTCAACGCGGCTGAGTCAGTACATCACCGAGGCCAACTGCACACCGCAACACGCGATCGAGTTAATCGACCGCCTTTATGATTTCGTCATGGCCAACAACATTGGCCTCTTTGATGTCAACCCGTACAACCTGCTCGTGCGACGCGGAGCCGAGGGGCAGACCGACCTGATCGTGATTGATTGGAAAGGGCCAAAGGCACTGCGGGAATTCATCCCGGCTTCAAGACTGATCCCCCGGTTCGCGCGGATGAAAAAAGCCCGACGGTTCCAACGGCTACGCGAGCAGGTCAAACAGATGATGAGGGACTATTCTGTATCCCATACTTCGTCCTCTTGAACGCAGCATGCCAAGACCAACGATCTACATTGTGAGCGACGGGAAGCCCGGCCACCTCAACCAGAGCAGGGGGTTGGCTGCGGCGATCGGTCGCATCCGACCGGCTCGTGTGATGGAGGTTCCTGTCGATGGCAAGCGCGAAGTCCCACAACCCGAGCAGGATGCCGGGCTGATCCTCGCGGCGGGGCACCGCACCTTCTCGAAGGCCTATTCGCTGCGGAAGTACCTGGGGCTGCCCACGGTCGCACTCATGAATCCTGGGTGGATGGCCCGGCAGCGCTTCGATCTTTCGATCATCCCGAAACATGATGGCGTTGCGCCATCAAAAACAGTCATCCTCTCTGAGGGTGTGCTCAACACGATCACGCCCGCGACCGATGCCTCGCCAACGGAGGGCCTGCTGCTCATCGGCGGACCGAGCAAACACCACCACTGGGAGGACGAATCGCTGATCGCACAGTTGCATACGCTGCTTTCGCGGGAAAAGGAGATGCACTGGACAGCGACGAGTTCGCGCCGGACTCCCGCGTCAACGGACCAGTTGCTGCGTGAGTGTGCTGAGCAATACAGTGATCGATTCAGCTTTATCCCCGCATCAGAAACACCGCAAGGTTGGGTGGCCGAGCAACTTCAGCGCTGCGGCGTTTGCTGGGTGAGCGAGGACAGTGTCTCGATGGTGTACGAAGCATTGACCGCAGGGGCCCGGGTTGGGCTGATCGATGTGCCACGCAAAGGTCGGCTTGGGCGTGTCGTCCGCGGTGCGATCTCACTAATCGATCGCGGCGTGGTGACGCCCTTTGACGAATGGGTGTCGGGCAAGCCGCTACCATCGCCGCAAGAACCCTTGGCCGAGGCAGACCGTATCGCAAAGCTGCTGCTGGAGCGTTATCCCAATCTAGCGCAGTAGTTCTTCGTATACCGCGAGGATCGAATCGACCATGTGATCCAGTGTGAATTCTTTGGGCACGGTCGTGCGGAGATCACATGGCGGGTTTTGATGGAGCTTGCTGATTGCCTCGGCTAACGCACCTGCGTCCTGCGTGGGGATCACGTAGCCGTTGCGGTCGTCCTTGACGACGTTATCCAGCCCGGGCCAGGTCGTCGCGATCACAGGCTTATCCATCGCCAAGGCCTCGACTACCGTACGGCCCATGTTGCCCATCTTCAGGGATGCGTTCACGACGATATCGCTGAGCGCATAGACCTCAGCGATCTTGCTCTGGCTGCCGGCAAACACCACGCGGCCGGTGACACCTTCGCCCTCGGCAAGTCGCTTAAGCGAGTCGGCATAGGCTGTTTTCTCCGGGTGGACGCCGCCGACAATCAGCGCGACGAGGTTCGGTATTGTTGGGGCGAGCTTGGCGACGGCCTTGATCAAGGACTCATAGTCTTTGAGGTAGGTCACTCGGCCGACGCTCGTCACCACATACTTGTCTGACAGCTTGTGCTGCTGTTTGAACACGTCGATGAAACCAGGGTCAACGTTGCCTGGATCGAATGCATTCAGATCGACGCCGCGCTCGATGACGGTGATCTTATTCGGTTCGATGTCGTAACCCTTGCAGACATGCTCACGGACGGGCTCACCCACCGCGATTACCCGGTCGCCGCTGACCATGACCCTGCTGTAGCGGCTGATTGAGTTGAGTCCATGGACGGTCGTGACGAATGGTCGCTTGGCCTTTCGGTTGGCGAATCGGCAGAGCCAGGCGGGGACCCGGCTGCGTGCATGGATGATGTCCGGCTTGATCAGGTCGAGTTGTTTACGCAGTGCACGAACACGCGGCCACACAAACAAAGGGTTTTTGCTGCACACATCGACAGAAACGTGTTGCCCACCTTCCGCGAGGAGTTGTTCGACTAGTTTGCCGCCTCGACTGATCACCCAGCTTTCATGGCCGCGCTTGACCAACTCTCGACTGAGTTCGACCGTGCCGCGCTCGACGCCGCCTTCGTTGAATTCGGGCAGGACCTGCACGATACGCATCACGAGACCTCCGTCCATGAGTCGATGGTGCGGTAGACCGTTTGTTCTGGGTGAAGTCCAAGCGCCTTGATGCCGCAGGTTTCAACCAATGCTTTGATCACAGCCATGCGATGCTCATCGGTTGCGCCAAGGCCTTGCCAGTAATCGATCGTTTTTGGATCGACCCACCAATGATCAGGAATGTCCCCGCTGGTCAGAAGGGCCGCGAATCGATTGGCAACAGACCCTGCACTCCAGTAACCAAGCATGAACTGCCGGGCGCTTTGGCCGACCGATTGCGCATTCGCGGTGTCTTTAATCGCTTCACGCAGTGTCTGCTCAAGGTCCTTAGGTTTGCACAAGAGGTTGGGCGGCATTTGGTCGCCCAGCCGATCCTGAAGGTTTTGCCAGCCGTAACCGCCAACGACAACCGGTTTGCCAAACGCCACGGCCTCGGATGCGAATCCCGCCATAGGGCTATCGCTGTAGAGCTGGTCGACCACGAGATCGCATCGCCTGAGATGGTCGAGTACCTGCTGATGTGGCATTCCGGTGATACGTGTGTACTCGATGGCCATGCCTTCACGTTCAAGGCTTTGGATGGCTTGCTCAATCTGCGCTGTACCTTTTACTTTTGGGTTGCTCGGGCTGTGGAGGATGCGTGTGGCGTCGTCGGATTGCTTGTCGATGATTTCCGTTTCACCATCGGCAACGAAAGCCGGGTCATACGGGAAGCCGACGTGGAACCAGTTGACATATGGCTGTTGCTGATAGTGTCCACACAGGGGGTTGTCGACAACCACGCTTGCAAATCGCGACATGAATCGAACACGGGCCCGCTGCCTCCTGACACGACGCGCGAGCTTTCTGCAGGCAGTATCGCACGATGTTTCGTCAATGACTTTCGGGTGCCAGCCGGTCATATAACGCGGTCTCGCATCGGTACCCAGGAAGATTCGGATGGTACGTTTGCCTAGCAGGCGGTAGATCGGAAGGTCGAGATAGCCTGGCAGCAGGGATCGACTTGATACGAACACGATGGCATCAGCCCGTACCAGTGCCCAGAGGAACACGATGAACTGTCCTACGCCTTTGATGGCCTCGGCCAGTATACGACCCAACATATTGCCGCGGTTGAGCCTTGATGCCAGGCGCGATAATCCGGCGCCCCAGAGCTTTGCTTTGCCAAGTTTGCTTGCGCCGGCACTGTATTGATGCGGGACGAAATTGACGACCCAGCACCTCGCCCCCCGGTCGGCCAATGCGCGGGCCAGTCGTGTCGGAAAACTTGCGGTGTCACCCGGTCCGAGCAGCACGCGCATGCCCTCGATTGAAGGTGTGCCGCTCAAGTTGATTCCCCGCGCATGCGTATGACCTTGGCCGGGATGCCCGCAATGATGCTCCCGGACGGAGCGTCTTGTGTGACCACCGCGCCGGCGCCGACCTGCACACCTTTACCAAGTGTCACGCCGGGCAGGATGATCGCTCCGACACCGATATCACAGCCGTCGCCGATACTGACTGGGGCAAGCTCAAGTGGCCCGTCCATGATTGGGTTCGCCGGGGCGGTCTCGGCATGGGTCGAGGTGAGGATCTTGACACCCGGTCCGATGCCCACCTGTTTGCCGATTTGAATGCCCCCTGCGGAATGGAAGAAGCACTGCTGGCCGATCCACGTGCCGTCACCGATCGTCATCTCGTTCTTGTAGTACCCCTTGAGGATCGCCTGATGGCCGACATAAACATTGCTGCCGATGCGGATCTTTTCGGGGTGGAAGACGAGCACACCTTGTTCGATGACTACATCTTCGCCTTGGCTCGCGAAGTTCCAGGGGCCCTGGCCTGTACCGTGGCTCTTGCTCATCGCTTCTCGCTTACTGCTGCGTCTTCATCCACTCGGCGGTGCGGGCGATCCCTTCCTCAAGATCGACCTTGGCTTTGAAGCCCAGCACCTCGTGTGCCTTGTCAACGCTGGGGATACGTAGTGCGATATCAGCGGACAGTGCGTCGATAAAGTTGATCTGTGATTTAGAATCGAGTACTCGGCAGACGGTCTGCGCCAGGCCGAGGATCGTGATTACCGCACGGGCGTTGCCGATGTTAAAGCTCTCACCAACGGCCTCGGGTACTGTCAGGCACCGCATAATGCACTCGACAAAGTCATCAACAAAGCACCACGCCCGGATCTGGTTGCCATCGCCGTGGATGGTGATGTCCTGATTGGCTAATGCCCTTTTGATAAAGATCTGGATCGCACCCTCACCGGTCTGACCCGGGCCGTAGACGTTGAACGGCCGCACCGTAACGACAGGCAGGCCATGCTGCGCGTGGTAGGCATGGGCGAGGTGTTCGCCGGCCAGCTTGGAGACGGCATAGGTCCAGCGTGCTTCGCCGGCCGAGCCCGCGACGGTCTGGTCGCCCTCACCGGAACGGAAGGCCATGGACCCGAAGACTTCGGACGTCGAGAAGTCGATCAGGCGGTCGGTGATGTTGGCCTGGTGTGCGGCTTCGAGCACGTTGGCGGTACCGATCATGTTGACCTTCATGGTCTTGACCGGGTCTTTGATGACGGTGTCGATGCCGGCGATACCCGCGGCATGAACGACGGTGTCTGCGCCCTTCATCGCCTCGGTCAGCGTGGACAGATCAAGCACATCACCCTTAACGACCTTGATGTTCTCGTGGCCGGCGAGGTCTGAAGTAGAAAGCGTATCGCGGTGGAAGTTGTCGTAGACGACGATCTTGTTGTCGTCGACGAGTCGGCGGATGATCGTGTTTGCGATGAAGCCGGCGCCGCCGGTGATGAAGTAGGTCTTCATGGTTGTCCGTTGAGTCGTGACGAGGGTTTCAGGAGTTGGCGTCTGGGCCGAGGTCGCGGAGGGTGTTGGCAACGCGTTCGAGCTGCTGCTCGGTCATGCTGGGGAACAGGGGCAGGGCGAAACTCAGTCCCTGAGCCATGCACGCGCCGGGGAAGTCTTCCGCCCGCACATTGAAAACATCATGGTAACAACGCAGGCGGACGGGCGCGTGCGTGCCCTGTCGGGTCATGATGCCACGCTTGTCCAGTTCGATGAGCAGGTTGTCTCGCTTCGCTTCGAGGCTTGGTAGATCACTGAACCTTGGCTCTTCGGGCCGATACAGGCATACAAAGCTCTGGTAGCTGTGCCCCGGGTCGTCCAGCGGGGTGGTGAGCCAGTCGAGGTCTGCGAGTTTTTCACGGTATTGCCCGGCGAGTTCCCGACGGCGGTTGATCCATGCGTCGAGGTGATCAAGCTGGCCGTGGCCCACCGCGGCCTGCAGGTCGGTCATCCGGTAGTTGTGACCGATCACATTAAAGTCTGGCAGCAATACGCCGCGGGCGGATTTGTGCCTCTCGAGATCGCTGATTGATGCGCCGTGACTTCGTATTGCCCGGCATGCCTCGGCAAGTTCCTCTTCACCCGTGACGACCATACCGCCCTCGCCGGTGGTGATGGACTTGCGTGGGTGGAAGCTGAAGCAGGCTGCATCACTTTCCTGGCCGACAGGGTTACCGTTGATGGTTGTGCCCAGTGCACAGGCGGCGTCTTCAAGCACCCACAGGCCGTGCTTCTTCGCGATGCTGTGTACGACGCGCATATTCGCACCCAGCCCGAACAGGTGGACCGGGATGATGCCGACGGTCTTCGGCGTGATCAGTGACTCCAGTTGTTCGGTATCAAGATTGAAGCTGTCCAATCCGACGTCACAGAAGACGGGGGTCGCTCCGCAGTAGGCGACGCAGTTGGCGGTGGAGACCCAGGTGAACGCGGGCACGATGACCTCGTCGCCGGGCTTGATACCCAGTGCCATAACAGCGGTGTGCAACGCAGAGGTGCAACTGGTCGTTGCGATGCCGTGGGGCAGCGAGACGTACTGAGCGATGCGTTGTTCGAACTCGGCGACCTGCTTGCCCTGTACCAGCCAGCCTGACTCAAGCACCTCGAGTACCCGGCGTTTTTCCTCTTCGCCGATCTCGACCTTCGAGATGTTGATGCGATCGGTTGAGTCAGACACTGCTGCCTCCGGTGCTCTTGCCGCGCGGGTTTAATTCGCGGTAGACCGTGATGCCGGTGGCGAGCGATTCGGGAACTGCCTCGTCC
This sequence comes from Phycisphaeraceae bacterium, assembly GCA_049611445.1. Taxonomy (GTDB): domain Bacteria; phylum Planctomycetota; class Phycisphaerae; order Phycisphaerales; family Phycisphaeraceae; genus JAHQVV01. The sequence continues at coordinate 15,212 of JBMZAP010000060.1, forward strand.
TCATCAAGGTCCAGACATTTCAGTTGGCCCTCATCATTCAGCGTATAGCGAAGCTTTGTTTCCGGACACGCAACCGTTTCACCCGGCGCGGGGTTGATCGGGTGGCCGTGTCGGGTCACGAAGCCACGCTGTTTACCGGGCACGCCAACGATCATGCCGTAGTCGGGGACGTCTTTGGTGACGACGCTGCCCGCGGCGATCATGGCGTGTCGGCCGATGGTCACGCCGCAAACAATGGTGGCATTGGCACCGACGGTAGCGCCGCGTTTGATGAGCGTGTCTTCAAACATAGCCTTGCGGGAAATACCCGAGCGGGGGTTGCTGACATTGGTCAGCACGCAACTGGGCCCAAGGAAGACGTCGTCTTCGACAGTGACACCGCGATAGACCGCAACGTTGTTCTGCACCTTGACATTGTTGCCGAGCACGGCACCACCGGCCACCATGACATTTTGACCGAGCACGCAGTTCTCGCCGATGACGGCACCCGACTGCACATGTACCGCGTGCCAGACGCCCGTGCCTGCGCCGATCGTTGCGCCGTCATCGACGACGGCGGTCCGGAAGATCTTCGCATCGGGTGACACGGCCATGGCTTTCCCTTGTGTTTCAGACCCCGGCCAGCATCGGGTGGACGGCGTCGCCGGCGTTGTCGGTCATGTCCTGCTTGCGGATGTCATAGACCAGTTCAACCGCGGGCCTGGCGTCGTCGATGGAGAACCCGCCACCGGCGAGCACGTCTTCGTAGACACGGGTGTGCAGATCAGTAAACCCGGCAGACATCTCGATCTCTTCGCCGTCGGCCGTGATCGAGCGGTACGCGTGGCCGCCTTTTTCCTTGACGGCTGCGGGCAGGTCTTCCGCATCAATGGAAAGGAACCATCGCACGTTCGCTTTTTCCAGTTCAAGCGATCCAGCCATTCTTCGGTCATCGCGCAAGTGCATCGCGGTCGACTCGGGCTTGCCATACAACCACATCAGCATGTCGAAGAAGTGGATGCCGATGTTCATCGCGACACCGCCAGAGCGTTCCAGGTCGCCTTTCCAGGAGGTGTTGTACCACTGGCCTCGTCGGGTGATGTACGCAAGGTCGACCTGGTGTTTCTTGCCGCTCGTTTCGGCATCGATCTTTGCTTTCAACGCTTTGAGTTGTTCGTGCAGGCGCAGTTGCAGCACGGTGTAGACACGCTTGCCATGGTCCTGCTCAACGGCCTTGAGTTGGTCAAGGTTCCAGGGGTTGATGACCAGTGGTTTTTCACAGATCGCATGGGCACCGACGCGCAGCGCCAGGCGGGCATGCGCGTCATGCAGGTAGTTGGGCGAGCAGACGCTGACATAGTCCACCGCCTGATCGGGGGACTCGTGACGGAGCTTCTCGAGGTGTCGGTCGAAGCGTTCAATCTCCGTGAAGAACCGTGCCCCGGGGAAATGCGAGTCAAGGACGCCGACCGAGTCGTGCGGATCGACCGCGGCGACCAGCGTGTTGCCGGTATCCATGATCGCTTTCATGTGGCGTGGTGCGACGAATCCGGCGGCACCGACGAGTGCGAAGTTAGCCATCTGCAAAGGGTCCTGACGCGAAAGGGCGGGTCTGTTCAATCGCACAGTGTAGTGGACCGCTACTGATTGCGCTTGATGTAATCGACCGTGATCGTCTCATATGCCGCGGTCCGCAGGCCGAATGTCTTGGCCTCTGCCAACGCCGTATCGATCGCCACCCCTTCGTCCAGCACGCGGTACGCCAGCCAGCCCGCACCGACCCGGTTCGCCGAGCCGCAGTGAAACAGCAGCGGCCTGTCCGCCTCACGCAGCACCTCCCGCATCCTGTCGAGCATGTCGTCCGTCAACTCCTTTGGCCCGTTCCACGGCAGGTGGATGTAGCTCATGCCCTGCGCTTCAGCGAGTTTCCTGCCATCGAGACCCGGTGTCTCTTGGGCGTAGCGGATGCTGAGTACTGTCTTGATACCCATGTCCCGGAGCAGTGGGTAATCCGCGGGCGTCACGCCGCCGGCGACATAAAGGTCGCCGATACGGTGCATGTTCCGGACATTGCCGCAGGATGTTGGCTCGATCTTGGGCAAGTCGCCAGAAGATGGGCTGGCCTGGCAGCCAATCAGCAGCAGCGCGACGAGGCCTATCGGTAGGAGTGAGGTTTTTCGCATCGCCTTGGTTATACGAAAAAACCCGCTCGCTTGAGCGGGTCGATTCGTGGAAGTTGGCCCACTAGGACTTGAACCTAGACTGACAGAATCAGAATCTGTAGTGCTGCCGATTACACCATGGGCCAGTGTCGGACGGATCATGCTAGATCGTCCGGGAAGCGAGGTCAATCATCGACGCAAAGGGAGGCGATTCTTGAGATTCACTCGGCAGGAGCCTCGCCCTCCCGTGAAAGCTTGCTGTTATGCCAGCGCACAGGCGTGGAACGCATCAATCACGCTCTTGGGGTCGTCTGCCCCGAAGAGTGCTGACGCGGTCACCATCGTGTCCACGCCGGCCTCGGCGGCCAGCGGCGCGGTCTGCGGGTTCAGCCCGCCGTCCATCTCGATCCGCGTACTGGGGGCGACACGTTCTTTAATCCAGCGGGCCTTGTCCAGCACTTCGGGCATAAATGATTGGCCTGAGAAACCCGGGTTCACGGACATGACGAGCACGAGGTCAACCGCATCGAGGTAGGGCTCGAGCGTCTCGACCTCTGTCGGCGGGTTGATCACGATGCCAGCGGTCATCCCAAGTGCGTGGATCTTATCGATTAGCGCGTGCCCGTCGATTCCGCCTTCACGCATTGTGTTGCACACTTCGACATGGAACGAGAAATTGCTCGCCCCGGCTTTTGCGAATGGCTCAAGGTAGTGCTCCGGGTCCTCGACCATGAGATGCACATCAAGGTTCACGCTTGGCAGGTGCTTGCGGACGCCCTTGATCATGTCCACGCCCATGGTGAGGTTGGGCGCGAAGTGCCCGTCCATCACGTCCACGTGCAAGAGGTCTGCACCCAGGTCCAGGACGCGTTGACAGTCTGCGGCCATATCCCCGAAGTCGGCGGAGAGAATCGACGCGGCAACCAGAGGGTTTGAGGGCGGGGTGCGTAGGTCGAGGATGTCCGTTGGCGTGCACATGCGCCCCATTATGGTGACTTATGCCCGGGCGTGTATGAGCTGCCGCTGAGTCCGCGCTGGTTGTGCTGGTCTGTGAATTTTCAGCGATCTGTTCTTGCGACACGCTGTTTGCGGGCCTATAGGTAGCTGCTATGAAACAACGATACGCACTTTTCTTATCGATGCTCTTTACCCTGCCTTGCCTTGCTCAGGATACGAACTGGGTGAAGCACACCATATGCAGCGATAAGCAGGGTTCGATCACAACGGCGGTCGCGGCGGACTATACCGGTGATGGCCTGATCGATGTCATCACCAGCTACGCCGGTCGCGTCAGCCTGTTCACTGCGCCGGATTGGCGGGAAACCCAGCTGCACGAAGTGATTGGCTCGAAACGTCAGTGCATCCACAGTGAGACCTTCGATATTGACGGGGATGGCGATATCGACTGGGTTGGCGGGCTGGCGAAAAACAATCCGTTCTGGCTGGAGAACCCGGGCAAGGCCTCGGCCAAGTGGACCGCGCGCGTCATCGACCACGATCTTGCCGCCATGCACTGCTTTCTCAAGGCCGACGTCGATCGCGACGGCCGGTTGGATCTCATCGTCAACCACTTCCAGCCCGAAGGCGTTCTCGCGAACTCCATCGTCTGGCTGCGTATCCCCGACCAACCGAAAACCGCGAAGCAATGGGATCGGCATGTTTTTGCCAAGGGCGATGCGGCGGGGGGCAGCCACTACTTCGGCTTTGGTGATCTGGACGGCGACGGCTGGGGCGAGATCACTGTCGCCGCGAAGGGCGCTCCGTTCGAAAACGGCAACTGGTTTGCCTATTGGCAGAACCCGGGTAAAGACAAGGTGACCGAGCCTTGGCAGCGCGTGACCGTTGCGGGAAACGAACTTGGCGCGACGAATATCCTCCCTGGTGATCTGAATGGCGATGGCCAGTCTGACCTGCTCGCCTCGAACGGCCACGGGCTTGGGGTCTTCTGGTTCGAAGGGCCCAAGTGGCAGAAGCACATGATCGACCCCGAGATGGCTAGTCCGCACAGCCTCGCTCTGGCAGACCTCGATGGCGACGGCGACCTCGATGCGGCGAGTTGCGGATTCAAGAGCAAACGCCTGTCCATCTACCTCAACAACGGCAAGGGGCAGTTCACCCGACAGGATCTTGATACCGATCAGGAGAGCTACGACCTGCGGGCGGTTGATATGGATGGAGATGGTGATCTGGACCTGCTCAATGCCGGGCGAGCGAGCCGCAATGTCGTCTGGTACGAAAACAAGCGGCTGAATGGTGCTGCCCAGAAGCAGGAATGATGTTTCTCTCCTCGTTGCCGCGTTTAGCAGAGCGCCCTACTTCACGCCGGTTTCCGCTAAGATAGTCCGCTTCAATCCCGAGCCTGCAAAGCCCGCCCATGCGTACCGCTGTTATCTCCGACATCCACGCCAACCTCGACGCCCTTAGCGTCGTCCTCGCCGACATCGACGAGCGGGGTGTTGACCGCATCGTCTGCCTGGGCGACATCATCGGCTATGGCCCGAACCCGCTGGAGTGTCTGGACCTGGTCATGGAGCGATGCGAGTTCGCGATGATGGGTAACCACGACTTCGCGGTGCTCTACGAGCCGACGAGTTTCAACACGACAGCGGAGCAGGCCGCGTTCTGGACCCGCCGACAGTTTGAGAACGAGCAAGACCCCGAATTGCGCAGAGTGCGGTTCGAGTACCTGGGCAACCTGCTGGTCCGTCGGTGGGAAGAGGGCACGCTCTATGTCCATGCCTCGCCACGTCGGCCGATCAACGAGTACATCTTCCCCGACGATGTCATCAGTGCGCCGAACAAGATGAACTCGATCTTCGATCGCATCGAGGAGCGTTGTTTTGTTGGCCACACACACGTGACCGGCGTCTTTACCAACGAGCCGGACTTCTACCCACCCGCCGACCTGGGCGAAGCCTACAAGTGGGGCAGTGATGAGAAAGTCGTCGTCAACCCCGGCAGCGTGGGCCAACCCCGCGACCGCGACCCACGTGCATCCTATGCACTGATGGACGATGAACAGATCGAGTTCATCCGCCTCGAGTACGACATTCAGGCGGTAGTCGAGAAGGTCAAGGCGATCGATGA
>JBMZAP010000061.1:0-20295 GCA_049611445.1 Phycisphaeraceae bacterium
CACCGTTCTCCGAGAGCATCGGGGTGACAAACGCAGCGGCCTCGTCGGCACGCAGGTAGTCCAGTCTCAGGATCTTGGTGATGAGTTTACGGTTGGCGTTCTCACGCTTTTCCAGCTCTTCCTTGGTCATGACATAGATGAAGTTGCCTTCCTCGACGTAGCCGAAGCCGTTGGGCTCGAGGATGGACTTGAGGGCTTCCTGGAAGGAGACCTTGTAGAGGTCTGCGGAGACCTTGGCGTTTTCAACGCCGCGTGAAGCGATGATGTTTTTCTGTCCCTGGATGGATAGGAGCTGAAGGACCTTGGTGATCTCCAGCTCTTTGACGTGCAGGTCGATCTCGCCGGTCTCGGTGAGTTCGACGGTCTGGCCCTTGTCGTTGGCATCGCCTTCGAAGAGTTCGACCTCCTCGGCGACTTCAACCGCGGGGGCGTCTTGAGCGAGGGCGGGGACGGCCAGGAGTGCGGCGCAAGCGACCGTTCCTAGTAGACGTTTGGTGGTGTACATCTTTCGCATGTTCAATTACTCCTTGCCGGGTTGTCCCGGCGACTTTGACCTCGCACGTTGACTGATTACTTCTTTAACATCTTTAAGAGGAATGTCAGGCCGTCGCGGGTCAACTTGGCCGAACTATCGTTGATCGAGACGATCTCGAACCCTTCGATCGAGTCGCCAACCCTTAATACCTCGCCGTTGATCACGATCGCGGGCGATGCACCCTGGATCACGCTCTGCAGGCGGAGGCTACGGGCCGATTCCACCAACTCACGCTTCCGTTCATCGTCTGTGAGGCCCTCGGGCTGCACCGCTTCGTTACCCGATTCCTCAACGGGCAGCGGTTTGTAACGGTTATGACGAAAAGTAAAGAGGTCCAGCGGCAAATCTTCGCTCAGGGTGACTGCGACCGTCGGCAGCGGCGGCAGTACCGGCGCGGCATCGTCCGCAGCTTCGCCCGTGTTACCGGGTGTTTGCGTGGCGGTTTGAGCCTGTGCGTTGGGGTCAGCCGTTGCGATTTTCGGCACATCCTCAAGGAGGATCAGTCGCCCCCACAGCAGCAGTCCAACTGCCATCACCGTGACGAGGATCCCGAACTTCTTCTTGTCCGCGGTGACCTGACGCCACACCCGGTTCATCTTCTTTTTCATCGCTGGCCTCCTTGCCCGGAAACGGGCTCGAAGAAGCTGCTCAATTTCATGGTGACATCGACGCGCCCTGTCGGGTCGCCGTCCGGTGCGGCGATGATGAGTTTCTCCACACGCACCGGCGGGCCTGCGTTTTCAATCTGTTTGACGATCTCAAACGCGTTGACGAAATTCGTCTCGAACTGCACGTCGATCGGCGTCATCGAAAATCGCTTGTAGGCCTTGGTGTCCTGATACGAGGTCTCGTACAGCGTCACCCCACGCTGAATCAGCGTGTCAGAGACGTGGTGCAAGACACGATCATCCAGATCGCCCTTGGGCAGCTCCACCGAACGCTCACGCAACTCGGCACGCAGTGAGGCGATTTCCTTGCGGGTTGGCTCAAGGTCAGGACGAGTTGTCTGGTTCAACTCGGTCTGCTTATTCAGGATCGCGTCAGCCAGGGCCTGGTTTTGTTTCTGGCTTGGCCAGAACACCACACCGGTGTAGGTCGCAACAAGGATCGCAACGACCGCGGCGGTCTTGATGACATCACTTTCAATCCGCATCGGTTTCTCCTCCCTTCACATCGACAAACCGACGGTCCAGGTCGATCACCGCGTCCATGCGGAAAGCCCGCACGAAGTGCGTCTTGGTCTTGTCCTGACGGGAGTTACGCAGCGCGACCGAGGTGAAGACCGGGTCGGCGTCCATGCTGCGGATCAGCGAGACCAACTGCTCATCGCTGGGCGTGTGGCCGGTAATCGTGATCTTCATCAGGTTCGGCTGGATCGGCTTGTTTGGCGTCTTGCCGACGACTTTCCGGTTGCCGCTGGGTTCGGTGACCGATTCGGGCTCGGGACGATCCACATCCATCTCGACGCGTACGAAGCGCACCGGCTCAGGGGCCAGCTGGCTCAACCGGCTGATCACCTGCGTAGCGCTGATGGGCTGGTAGGTCTCTCGTGCAATGAGCAGCTTACGTTGCAGGTCTGAACGTTCCTGGAAGAGTCGGTCCTGCTCGACGCGGAGTTGGGCGATCTCTTCGAGGCTGTGATCGAGTTGCTCGGCCTGATTGGCCAGTGCGCTGTCGGGGCCGCTGGTCGAGAGCCAGAGCCCTGCCAGCGCCACGAGGGTGCCTGCAATCACGACGAACTCTGCGGGCCGACGCTGCTGGCGTCGGTGAGCACGCATGAATGATTCGGGCAGGAAGTTGATCTGGCTCATGCGGCACCTCGCTTGGCCGAGCCCTTTAGATTTCGTGTTGCAAGCCCCAGCGCGACGCAATACTGCGTCGGGTCAGACCCGGGCAGGCCGAGCTTGGCGAGTGCGGGAGACTGGTCAGCTGTCAGCACCTCAGCATGCAGGGCATCGGCGAGCTGCTCGGCGATATGGTTGTCAACATCTTTGCCGGCGACCCAGATCGCGTCGGGCTTGTGCACGCCGAATGTCACAGACAAGTAGCGGATACACAGTCCCACCTCGCGTGCCAATTCGATCACGTTGATCGCGCCGTTGAGTTCGGCCAGTTCGATCGGCTTATCGAAGATGACCCGGTCACCCTTGTGGCCCACGACTTCCGCGATGGTGCCGGTGAGGTGGATGGTCAGCGTCGATTGATCGGCCGACCCCAGCACGCGAGCCAGGGCCGCTGCGGTAGCATCGATTGCGGTCGGCATCAGGCCCGCCTGTTTGACCGCCATCGCGTGGTCGTACACCGCGTTTTTCTCCGCGGCGAGCATGATGATCTCTTCACGTTTTTCGTTGCCCTGCTCGACCGTGCCGGCACGATAGTGTTGAAGTGCTTCGCTGTCGGTGAGTTGGAACCGTTCAGCCGCTTCCCACGCCACGGCCTGAGCAAGGTCTTCTTCCGGCATCGGGGGCAGGCGAAGCGTCTTGTATCGCAGCAGGTCTGCGGGCAATGCGCTGACCGCCTGTTTGCCTGCGAACTTGCCACGACGCAGGGCCGTGCCGATTGCTCGCTGGGTCTCGGTGTGGAAGTTCGGGTCCGTGATCGCAACCTCGTTGCTCAACGGCTCGCGCTCAAACACAACGCCTGCAGACGTCACCTGTGCCAGGCAGACGTCCTTGGCTGTCACGGCGACGCCGATGGGGTTGCTTGCGCCCTTGATTTTGCCTCCAAATCCCAACACAACGTTTCCCTTCCGTTGATTAATTCTGCTCCCTGGCCCTTTGATCCTTAGCTGGTGACTCGCTCGACGGTTACACGCCCGGTAAAGGGCGCAACCTTGATTTCGTATTCGTGTTCCTCGAACTTCAGCCGCACCGTTCCACCGGACGACGGGTTGCCCAGGTCGTCAAACTCGATCGTCGAGTCACCGTTGAAGCTGGCGCTGACGATTTCGACTCCTCGGAACCGGCTGTCTTCGTCGAAGTCGACTTCATAGTTCTGCTGGTTGTTGCCCAACCCCTGTGAAGGATTGAACTCAAGGACCCACGCGCTGGCCACGCTGTCGAACTTCTGGACGCGGTACGTGTTGTTGTCCGTGTCGAAGACGACCCTGCGTGTGCTCTGCTGGGCCATTGCCTCGTTCTGTGCAAACAGCAGGTCGGCGATGATCATCCGCGCCCCTGCCTGCACACCCAGTGACCCGCCCTGCATCATGTTGGGTACCACGATCGCTGCGGCCAGTCCCATGATCGTCACGGTGATGAGCACCTCGATCAGGGTGTAGCCACGCCGGTTGCGGCATCGGGTTGTGAGCGTGTTACGCATGGTTGCTCGTATTTAGTCGTGCTCGGGCATACTCTCGACCTTGACCTTGATGGAGCCATCGGTGAGCTTGCTGCTCATGGCTTCAACGGTGCTCTTGAGGCCTTTCAGTTCTTTGATCATCTCGGCGCGTTGCTGTCCGGCATCGACGCGACCTTGTGCCATGGCCTGGCTTTCAAGGCTGATGCGGTCGCTGGGCGTGGGGCTCACGCCGACCCAGAGGTTCAGCGCGAGGAGTACGGCGATGACGGTCAGAACGGCGTTGAGATACTTCATGTTGTTCATGGCGTGGTCCTGATTCGGCGGTTAGCCGGGGTAGGGTTCATCGGTGGTATCGACTGTGTGGGGTGGCTGGTTTAGGTCCGGTAGGCAACTGCGCCAGTTGTTTTCCCTACTTTTGGGGATAACAAATTGGGACCTATTTTGGGGTTGATTGGAGCGGCGTCCGCATAACGAAGCGCAGCCGAGGCGTGTGTGCCTCGGCTGCGGTTAGATTCAGAAAGTCGTTTAAGACTTAGTAGGCCACAACGTCGTTGGTCGTGTCCATGTTCTGCTCGGAAGCAGTCGCAGTCGGAACTGCAGCACGGATCACACCGGTCGTGGTGTTGACAACCCAGCCGTCGGTGCCGTCAACGGCGGTACCGAACTCAGTGGTGGCGGCAGTTGCAACGAATGGGTTCTTCGGTGCCTGCTGCATGTAAGGACCGTAGATGTGGGTACCAGCGGTGGTGCCAACAGCACCGTCGATGTCAGTCTTGCTGGTCATCTTGGTCCAGTCCCAAGCACCGGAGAGCGTACCGTCCGCGGTGGGGTACTCGTTGTTGTGCTGGTTCTTGTACAGCTCGACCTGGCTACGCAGGGTCTGCAGCTGACTCAGCACGGACGAGGCCTTGGCGGCTTCGGACGCGTTGGTGAACTGAGGGATGACGATCGCGGCAAGGATGCCGAGGATCACGACGACGATTAGGATTTCAACGAGTGTAAAACCCTTGCGAACCATTTTGCGTGCATGCATGACAGAACTCTCCTCAAATGAGTGAACATAACTTTCGGTGTGCCGGGACAACGAGCCCCGTACCAAACACACCAGCGCGCTTTCGGCTACCCCCGGAACACCTGCGTCCCATAGGGGCCTGCTCCCTTGAATCGTTGCGGGGGCGGCCGAACTCGCGCTTACTGCACAGTCTCGTTATCGAGCCTGATAACTGCAGACTTAACGGGCTTTGATCGTCGCTCGCGTTTTCGCAACGAGCGATTCCGTCTGCGACGATCAGCACGATTAGCAACGAATACAACCCCGTCCAAGGCAAACCAGAAAGCCGGAAATGGGATATCTGAACAACCCGGGGGCTTGCGCGATCGATACAACCGGCAAAGTTGAATGTGTAATGGCTTCGCCGACAGGGGTATTGAACGCGCTTACGCGCCCAGATACGCCAGTACCTCGTCCAGCAGTGCCCTGCCCTCGTCGAAGGTCATCCGCTCACGCGTCTTGGCCGCGTTGCCCCAGGCATAGTCCGACACCTCTGAGATCTGGATGCGCAGCGCCCGGTCGGTCACTACTTCGCCGAGAAAATAGATCACGCGCTTGCGGACTTGTTTCCCACTGCGCTTGGTAAAGACGTAGTACTCCTCGAACGGGTGGTCCTCGTCGAGCGCCACGTGCCCGAGGCCGGTCTCTTCCTCGAGCTCTCGTCGCGCAGTCTCGGCGTGTTCCTCGGCATCCTCCGGGTGGCCCTTGGGAAACGCCCAGTGCCCCGCCTTGTGCTGGATCAGCAGAAACTCCCGCTCGCCATCCTTCATGCGGTACGGGATCACGCCACAGGAAAAGTCAGTCATCATGGCATTACCCTTTGTCTGGAAGCTTGGATTCGAGCCCAGCGTCTCTACAATAACGGCAAAGGAGCTTCCGATGAAATATTTCACATTGCTGCTGGCTGTCACGCTCTGGGCGCTGCCGACACATGGCGCGGTCGTGACCAAAGAGCACGTGTACATGGACGGTGACACGGCCCTCACTTCGTATATGGCCTGGGATCATGCCTTGATCAAGAGCAAGGCGACGCGTCTGCCGGGTGTTCTGATCGTCCATCAATGGATGGGCGTGACCGACTACGAGCGACGCCGGGCGAGAGAGTTGGCCCAGTTGGGCTATTTTGTCTGTGTCATCGATATCTATGGCACGGATTTCAAGCCGACGAATATGCAAGAGGCGGGTAAAGCCTCCAGCACTTTCAAGAACGATCGCAAGTTGTTTCGTAAACGACTGAATCTGGGGCTCAAGCACTTTGTCGATTGTGCGCTGGTCGACGCCTCGCGCATCGCAGCGATCGGCTATTGCTTCGGCGGGACGGGTGTGCTCGAACTGGCGCGCAGTGGGGCAGATGTCGCTGGCGTGGTGAGCTTCCACGGCGGGCTCGATTCGCCGACCCCGGAAGATGGCAAGAACATCCGGTCCAAGGTTCTCGTCCTCCATGGAGCGGACGACCCGTTCGTTTCGCGCGAAGGCATCGATGCGATGAAGAAGGAGTTCAACGATGCGAAGGTCGACTGGCAGATGATCGAGTACAGCGGCGCGGTACATTCGTTTACCCAGCCGATGGCCGGGGACGACCCGAAGCGCGGCGCGGCGTACAACGAGAAAGCGGACAAGCGCTCCTGGCAGCACATGCGGGCGTTCTTTAGCGAGGTGCTTGGGCCGGTACGGCAAGTACCCGGCCGCTTAGACAAGGACGACGCCTTGCCAAGTAAAAAGAATTAATCCTCTTCCTCCGGCGACATGTCCCCCAGTTCGACAAAGCAGGCCTGGAACGCCAACAACACCTTGACCAACGTATCCGCTGCTTCGCCAGCATCTTCAGGCAGTTCGAGTCTGCCCTGGAAGACGAAGAGCTTCTCGTCGTTGCGGTAGTGCTCCAGCGGAATCGAGACCGACAGGCCCTGATCGACAAGCTCTTCTTCGAGCAATTCGTCGATCTTGTCGCCGGTGTGGACGAGGTCGCCTTCGATCGAGCCGCTGATCCAGCGGTCGGGGGAATACCAGCCGACCCAGAGCGTGCCCGCGTCGTCGAGTTGGGCAGCGTAGTAGCACTGCTCTTCAACATGCAGCGCATCGCAGCGGACGCCGGTCTCGGTGCGGGTGATGCCGGCGAATGCCTGGCTATCTGTAAGCGGTTGGACGGCGGCGTCGAAGACGGTGGCAAGCGTGGCGGTGTCGGGCATGGTTGTCTGTCTTGCTCCCTCTCCCATTCAGGGAGAGGGTTGGGGTGAGGGTCCGGCTGGGACCAACAGTGAATGCTTGGTGCGGGCCGCGGTGTATCGTGCGCCCCACCCTCACCCCCCACCCTCTCCCTGAAAGAGAGAGGGTGCCCAAGCCAACTGGTGAGGAAGGCTTATTGTAGCCCGGCTTGTTTGCGTTGACGCACCGCCTCGAAGAGCAGCACGCCCGCTGCGACCGAAGCGTTGAGCGAATCCGCGGAGCGCCCCGCAGTAGCGATGCGGACCGTTTGCCCGCCGGTCTGTTCGGTGGCGGCGCGCCATGGCTCGCTGAGTCCCTTGTCTTCCGGGCCAATGACGATCGCGCAGCAGCCGGTGTAGTCGGCGGCCGTGTGCTCGACCTCGCCATCGACGACGGCGGCGAGGATGCGGATGTTGTTCTCTTTGAGGTATGCCATCGCGTCGTCTTCGCTCGCACTGATCGTCGGTAGCGTAAAGACCGAACCGGTCGAGGCGCGTATCGCGTTGGGATTCATCGCGTCCACCGGAGCGCCGGCGGCGATCACGCCACGACAACCCGCCAGGTCGGCCGAGCGGACCATCGCCCCGAGGTTGCCCGGCTTCTCGGTGCCAACGGCCACGAGATCCAGCGTCGAAGCGTCGGGCTGGGCCAACGCCTCAAGCGACCAGCTGGGCGGTTCGCAAACCGCGAGGATGCCCTCGGGTTCGCGCACATAGGCGACCTTCTTAAAGACCGATGCAGATACAGAAACCATTTCCACATCAGTACCAAGTGGCACGCGGTTGTTCGTGCCCAGCAACTCATCACAAACCCAAAGTGATTCGATCTTCAAGCCTGCCGCATGAGCACGCTCAACCGCTCGCATCCCCTCTGCGATAAACAATCCTGCCTTCCGTCGGCCGCGGTGGTCGCGCAGCTTCACCAGCGCTTTGACGCGTGGGTTCTGAAGACTCGTGATGAGGGTTGGGTCGGACAAGCCGGTACTGTAACCCGATGCGGCTTACGGGTTGTTGTACGAAGCGACATCGTTCCAATATCCCACGTAGCGGTTGTTGGTTCCGCTGCTCATGACCGCGGCGAACCCCGTCGATGCGTTCGTGGGCACAAATAAGGTTGAGCCATCGTTGGCGACGACATTGCCGCCCTGCGAACCCGCCTCTAAGGGCGTCGTGTCTGGATCCGCTTCGATATAGCCTTTTGCTCCGTGGGGGTAAGTCGCGCGGGCGTAGGGGCTCTGGGTGTATTGCTCAAGGACACATGCCGCCAGGGGCAGGTCAGAGGCATCTTCACCGGACATAGGGGGGATCCACCTGTAATTGTCATAGCCCGAGGCGGTGCTGATCTTGGCCTCGTTTCTGCCGGACATAAAGTAGAAACTCGTGCGGATCATTTGAAAGCGTGAGTTGGCCGCGTCGTTGACGTCCGACCCGGATCCGCCGGCAGAGTTACTGCCCGAGCCAAAGATAAAATTAGGGTCGCGGTTGGGGCAAAGGAAGTCCGCGGGGTCGGCACCGTATTGGATAAAGTCAATAAAGACGAAGCGGTTTAACCAGTGGATGTGGTCCGTCAGTGTGCCATTGGTGTTGCTCAGTTCGTCGTAGTTCTTCCCGAACGTATCGGCTTGAGTACTCAACGCGCGGTGGGTCAGCCGATAGCGATTGCGATTGTCCGTCGCCATGATGTGTGTCAGCGTCGCCATCGACCTGGCATTGGACGCGCATTGGATCCTGTTGGCAGACTCCTTCGCACCGCCAAGCGCAGGGAGCAGGATCGCAATTAACAGGGCGATGATCGAGATCACGACGAGTAGTTCGATCAGCGTAAAGGCACGATGGTGAAAAATATTTTTAAACATAAGCTCACGGATTGCGATAGGACGGAACGTCTGGCCAAAAGCCGATGTGGCGGCTTGTCCCGGATCCACGCATCACGGCAGAGAAGCCAACGCCCTGTACGGTGGGCACGAACTGGGTGGATCCATCATTAAAGGTCACGTTGCCGCCCTGAGAGCCTGCCTCAAGGGGCGTGACGTGTGGCGGCAATTCGACCGCGCCGCGCGGGCCATGCGGATAGCTTGCGCGTGGGTAAGGGTTGGATGTGTACTGTTCGAGCACACAAGCGGCCAGTGGCAGGTCGCTTGATTCGGAGGGGTTCATGGGCGGCACCCAGCGCTTGGCCGGCAGGCCATAGGGGGTCGACATCAGGTTTTCGTTTCGCCCCGCCATGATGTAGAAGGTCGTACGCATGCGTTGGAAGCGCGATTCCTCCGGGTCATCGATATCTGTGCCGGTCCCGCCATTGGGGTTGGACGATTCGCCGTAGACGAATTCGTTGGTTCGGCTGGGGCAGATAAAGGTGGGCAGGTCGGTGCCGTAGCGCACAAAGTCGATGTACAGGAAACGATTGAGCCAGTGGATATGATCGACCTGGTTGTGGTTGGTGCCGTTCAGTTCGTCGTAGTTGGATTCGAACGAGTCGGCCTCATTAAGCAGTTGGCGATGACTGAGGCGATAGTTGTTCTTGTTGTCGTTCGCCATGAGGTGGCTCATGGTGGCGATGGTCCGGGTGTTCGACCCACATTGGATGCGACGTGCAGATTCTTTCGCATTGCCGAGCGCTGGCAACAGGATCGCGATCAGCAGCGCAATGATGGAAATCACGACAAGCAGTTCAATTAACGTGAAAGCACGATGGGACAGCGCACGACTAAACATGTGGGGCCTTCAAGAAAAGAAGCCGTAGATCAAATGTAGTATTGCGTCAATAAACGGCTGAATCAAGTAATTCAGCAGAAAATCTTGCTTTGGCAGGGATATCAGGCCCTAACCAGCCATCACTTGGAGAATCGCCCGGCAGAATGCGGGGCAATCGTCTGGACGACGCGAGCTCACGTGGTGCCGATCGATCACGACCTCTTCATCGACCCAGTCACTGACGCCGGCGTTGACCAGATCGTCCTTGATGCCCGGCGTGCTGGTGTAGCGGTAGCCCTTGACCACGTTTGCAGAGATGTTGATCCAGGCACCGTGGCAGATCGACGCGACGCACTTGCCTTGGGCGTCGATGTCACGTGTGATCGAAAGGACTTCCTCGTAGCGACGGAGTTTGTCGGGCATCCATCCGCCAGGAACGACAAGGCCATCAAAGTCCTCTGCCTTGAGATCGGCGAGCCTGGCCTCGCTGACCTGGGGGTACCCGTGCTTACCCTTGTGGATCACCCCGGCTTCGAGACCGGCGACAACGACCTCTGCCCCGGCTTCGCGCAGGCGGTACTTGGGGTACTGCAGTTCAAGATCTTCGTAGTCGTCGCCCACGAAGATCAGGATGCGTTTGTTGTTGAGTTGCATGTCGGCCTCGCGAACGAAGGGGGATCGATCACAGCCTAGCACAGCAGCACATCAGGGGTTGACCGAGTCGTAGCTGTCGACGTCGTTCCAGTGGCCGGTCAGTGCGGTGCCGGACGACCCGGGGAAGGGGTTGAACCGCTGGGCGTCGCTGGCGGCGACGAACTGGGTGGAGCCGTCGTTCGCGGCTACGTTGCCTCCCTCAGACTTGGTGTCTTCCGGGAAAGTATCTTTGCCGTTGGGCGGATCACCATCTTTGACCTCAATCAAGCCCCTCGGTCCGTGCGGGTAGGTCGCTGCGCGTTCGGGTCCGATGCCCCGGAACGTTCCGCGCTCGAGGATGCAAGCGACGGCTGGCAGGTCACTGGGATCGTCCATTGATGCGGGCGAACGCCAGATTCGTGGGGGATTGTTGGCATTCGTGTGTGCGGTTGGACGGATGATGGCTTGATCGCGTCCAATCATGGAGTAGAAGCACGTGCGAAAGAAGTTGGCACTTGAGCCTCTGGGGTCTTCCAACGCACCGGGCAGGTTGGGGTTGGCTTGCAGGAAGCCCAGCCCACGATTGGGGCAGGTGAAGTTATTCAGCGTGACGCCCGAGTCGATCATGTCGATGAAGACCCAGCGGTTGAGGAATGACGCGTGGCCGGAGGTGCCGGTCTGATCTCGGATCTCGTCGTAGTTCTTTGCGAATGTGAACGGTTCTTTGCCTAAACCCAGCGATCGGCTATTGAGGCGGTAGCGGTTCTTGTTGTCGATAGAGAGCGAGATATACCCCTGCTGGACAG
Source organism: Phycisphaeraceae bacterium (assembly GCA_049611445.1). GTDB lineage: Bacteria > Planctomycetota > Phycisphaerae > Phycisphaerales > Phycisphaeraceae > JAHQVV01. The sequence continues at coordinate 11,224 of JBMZAP010000061.1, forward strand.
AGCGTGTATTCGCGGCGCACTCGATCCGACGCGAAGATTCTTTGCTGCGTGATAAGGCCGGCAGCAGGATGGCAATCAGCAGTGCGATGATCGAGATCACGACCAACAATTCGATCAATGTAAATGCATTTCTACGTTTGATAGCAGTGCTCCTTCAAGGCAGTGCCGGCTCAGTTGTTCAACAAGCAGCGAGATCAAATTCATCTTAGTCCTGAAAGCATGTTCTACCAACTGAAATCGAAGAGATACAGCGCATCACGGCGTTAATGTTTACCTAGTGACTGTTGGGGTCGTTCCAAGGGTCGTCGCGCCAGGTCTGGTCGGTCGCGCTGGGCTGCTGTGCAGACGGCGGGGGCGTTTGTGAGGGTGGCGCATTCGTCTGGGCTGGCGTGGGGGCTGGCTTGGGCATGGGCTGGCCGGTGGACTGTTGATTGAGATACGCCGTGACGCTGCGAGAAGGCAGTACCCAGATGAGCAGCACGGGGAACACACACATCAGCATCAGCACGACCGTCATGCTGATGTACTGCGCCGCGGCCATGCCCGGCGGGGCCTGGGCCAGTTCGATGTTGGGCACGACATACACCGTTTGCAGGATCGTGACCGCAATGGATGAGACGATCGCGTACCAGCCCCAGAGCCGGGCCAGCCGAAGCGACCAAGGCTGGCTCCGGATGAGCCCGATCCCGGCCCCGATCAGGCACCCGGCCATGAGCAAACTCAGTACCGCCTTGAGCCCGATCCCGATTTGGTACACCGGGTCGCTCATCGCGGCTTGCAGTGCCTGTGCTGACGCACGCAATACCTGCCCCATCTGCCCCTGTGATTCGCTGTCCTTAGGTACCTCCACGGCGTCAGGCCCGCCCAGAGCGACGGTGAACTGACCCAGGTTGTGGACCAGCACGATGCCGCCCACGAGGAGGCAGAGGGTGGAAAAGATCGCGATACGTCTGGGGCGCTGCATAGCCGCATCCTAGCAGGCTCTGGCGGTTGTCCGCCCGGATAGTTGACAATCGCTGTCGGGCCACGGACAATCTCCCGTTCCAAAATCGATCGCCTCCTTAGCTCAATTGGCAGAGCAGCTGACTCTTAATCAGCGGGTTCAAGGTTCGAGTCCTTGAGGAGGCACTTTCAACCCCGTACCGATACAGGTTGCGGGGTTTTTTGATGGGCGTGTGATATGGCATGTACATCGAACACTGACTGATAGCCGATCGTATGAAAGTGACCGGCTGATGCGTCGGTAGACTGAGTCCCACCTTGCTTTCCGAGGAGCCTGCAATGACGATGCAACCTGTAATCCGTGCGATGCCTGTGACACTGGCCGTTTGTCTGTGCCTGATCACGGGGCAAGCTCTTGCAGCACACAACTTGGCCAACTTCGACCCGGGCGACTACGTCTCGGGTCCCAAGCTCTCGGGTAAGGACATCAAGGGCAAGGTTGTCGTTGTTGAGTACTGGGGCATCACTTGTGGCCCCTGCCTCGCGGCGATCCCGCACACGACCGAGCTTGCCAAGAAGTATGGCCACGACAAGCTCGTCATCATCGCCAACCAGTGCTGGTCCGCTTCCGACAAGCAGACCCAGGAAACTTGGAACAAGCGTGCCAAGAACAACATGGTCATGGTGGTTAACGGCGGCAAGCTCAAGGGCTTCAGCCCCAACAGCGTGCCCCGTGCGCTGATCTTCGATCACACCGGCAAGTCGATCTGGGAAGGCCACCCCGGCGGGATGGATCGGCCACTGGCCGATGCGATCGCGAACCTGCCCGAGCCAGAAGAAGAGCCCGTCGGCGAAGACGTATCTGAAGAAATAGCCGGCCCGAAGCTGATCATCGAAGGGTTGGAGCCCGAGTATTTCCTCGGCGAGATGCGGATGATCAATGCCCAGAACCGCAACGCCGCTTCGACCTTGGCCAAGCTCCGCCGGGCTGCTGAGCGTGCGACGAAACAGGAGCAGATGGACGAGGCAAAAGTGATGGTTGCCGCCGTCGAGAACTGGGCAAAACAGCAGCAGGCAGCGATGGATGCGGCCAGGGCCGGCGACCCCGCGACCGCATACGTTACGGCCGAGAACCTTGTCGCATTGCTTGACGGCGATGCGCTTGCCGAGCAGGCCAAGGCGCTGATCGCAGAATTCAAGAAAGATCACGACTTGATCGACAGCGTTCGTGCGACGATCGCGTTGCGTGGCATCCTCGCCGAAGCCAAGGCGATCGGGCTGGACCGCGACAAGTCCGTTGCGAGCAAGAAAGAAAACGCCCGCTCGGTTCGCCTCATTACGCGCGATCTGGATCGCCTGATTAAGGCCTATCCTGAGACCGAGGCCGGCAAGCAGGCCAAAACGCTGCAGAGCGACTGGGGCCTGAGCGACTGATCCCCGATGATGCGGTGCCATTGTCTGGCTGCTTTATACTTGGCCCAACTTTTGGCCGGTATCAAGGGAGCGCGCATGATCATGATCCGAAACACCAATGTGCTTTGGCGGGTGTTTGTCTGCCTTGTCTTGACTTACTTGGTCATGCCCACGTTCGCTCAGGTTGACACCCGTGAGCAGGATGCGAATGAACATCGCAAATCCCTGCAGATCAGCACCGGCACCGAAGATCACGACGATAAGCTGCACATCTATCTTCTCATCGGACAGTCGAACATGGCCGGGCGTGCGAAGGTCTCCGAGGAAATGGCCGGCGTCATCGACCGATGCGCTTTGCTTAATGACAGGAACGAGTGGGTTCCCGCAAGGAATCCGCTGAACCTCTATTCCACCATCCGCAAGGGTGAGGGGATGCAGAAGCTCGGCCCGGGCTACAGCTTCGCGAAGGCCATGGTGAAGGCCGATCGCGACGCCAAGATCGGCCTGATCGTCAATGCGCGTGGCGGATCAAAGATCGAGCAATGGAAACGCGAGGGCAAGTACTACACAGACCTGCTCAAGCGAGCTAACGCCGCAGCTCAAACCGGCACGATCAAGGGCGTGCTCTGGCACCAGGGAGAAAGTAACAGCAACAACCCGGATGACTATCTTGACCAACTCAAAGTTTTAATCGCCAACCTGCGCAAAGATCTTGATGACGAAGATCTACCGTTCGTTGCTGGCCAGGTTACAAACACCCCGCCGCTGAAGATCAATGATGTGATTGCAGATTTACCTGAGACGGTCTCGAATGCCGCAGTGATCAGCAGTGAAGGACTGAAGTGCTTTGACCGTTGGCACTTCGATACGGAAAGCCAGATCGAATTGGGTAATCGTTACGCGACGGCGATCCTTAAGCTGCAGGCATCTATTGAGAAGGATCAGAAGCCTGGCCCATGATGGGCTTGATGTTGGTCAACGTCCCGTTCCACCGTCGTCCCGACGAGGCAGTCGATCACGATTGGGCGGTTCACGATCAGGACGGTTGCGGTCTGGCCTGTTCAGGTGTTCGGGTGGAAGTTTGAAGACTTCTCCATCTCGAACCATGATCTTGCAGTCGGGTAGTGCAAGCTGAAGTTGGACGAGGCCTTTTGGTGAGACGCCGGTCTTATCGATGTTGAGATGCTCGAGTTGCTTCATGGATTGGATCGGCTTGATCCCCGCGTCTTCGAGCCTGGCGCCGACCAACGAAAGTCGTCTGAGCACGGGCAAATCCGAGAGGTAGCGGACTGCGCGGTAATCAAACCCGGTGCATTCATAGATCTCCACCTGGGTCAGCTTGCGCAGCCACTGCATGTGGCTGAAGTGTTCATTGGTGAGCCGGGTAAAGCGAATCGTGAGGTTGGTGAGTTCTGTCATCTCCCGGATGTGCTGGAAGTGGTCCGTGTCGATTTCGATGTAATTCATCTTCAGGAATTGAAGATCCTTCGCTTTCGCCAGATGTTCCATGAACGCGTTGTCGATTTTCTCACCGGAGATACGGAAGTACCGGAGCATGGTGAGCTCGGCCAGTTCAGGGATCGCATCGTCCTGCATATCGCTTCGGCCACACTCGATGATGAGCGCCTTGAAGCCGGGCAGTGCCTTTAGCTTGGGTATGTGGCGGAAGACTTCTGGGCTGGTGGGGAGCAGCCGTACACCATCGATCGTCGCGAGATCTGCTGGCAACGCATTGCGGTCTTTGATCCAGTTAAGCCGGGAGTTGGGAACCAGATTCTCCCCCTCCGTGGTCAACTCTCCGCCGTTGGCGAGGATCCACTCGGCGGCCTGCCTTGCAGTGACGTTGTTGTCGATCACGTGGGGCTGAGGCCCGGCGGGCTCGGGCCCCGGGTCAATTGCAGGCCGTGGTTCGGGGGCGGGTGGAATCGCAACAGGTTCGGGCGTGATCTCCGGGGGGATCACCGGGCCGGTCGGCGCAGGCTTGTTGGGTGTTGGCTCAGGTATCTGAGGACGCGGGGGCGTTGCCCAGGGACTGGGCTCGTTGGATTGTTCGGCGAGTTCTGCCGGGGCATCCGTGTCCGCTTGCTCCGGCCCGTCGCTGAAAGCGTAGATCAGTACACCCATCAGGCCCAAGACCGCAGCGGCACCACCGAGATACAGCCCCATCGGCTGTTGCTTCTTCTTTTGACGGCGCGTCATCTGATATGCGCTGAGGTCCAGGTCCGCGCCGGTGTCGCTCGTTGCGCTGGCGAGTTCGTCGAGCGGACTGCCGCTGCCCTTGATCTGCTGCGTCTGCAGGCCCGAGTAGTGGACACTGACACCGCTGTCATCGACCTCCCCGCCGGGCGCATCGTCGTCGGGCTGTGTAATGAGGCCGGCCTTGAGTCGCTTGAGGTAGCCCGTGATCGCCGAGGCCATCTCGCCAGCGGTTTGAAACCGGTCTTCGCTTTTGACCTCAAGGGCTTTAACGATGAGTGCTTCCAGTTCGCCATCGATCGTTGGCTTAATCGACCTGGGGGAGCGGACCTCGCCGGTCGCGATACGGTTGAGGACCTGAAGCTTGGATCCGCTCAGATCGGTCGGCGAGTCACCGGTGAGCATGCGGTAGAGGATCGCGCCGAGCGCGTAGACATCCGTTTGCGGACCGATGGCCTCGATCCTGCCCTCGGCCTGTTCGGGTGCCATGTAGGCTGGCGTCCCCGCGATGTCGCCGACACCGGTGAGTGTCATTTCGCCTTCGTCTTCGTCGCCGAGCATCTTGGCCAGGCCGAAGTCCAACACGATTGGCTTGCCCGAAGCGGTAACCATGATGTTGCTGGGCTTGAGGTCGCGGTGGACGATGCCCTGCTCATGGGCATGCTGCACAGCCGAGCAGACGATCTGGATCAGTTTGAGGATGTACTTGCGTTTGAGCGAGCGTTTCAGGATGAACTCGTCGAGTGGCTCACCCTGCACGAGCTGCATCGCGTAGTAATACACGCCACGCTCGTTACCCGAGTCGTAGATGGTTGCGATGTTGGAATGTTCCAGTCGAGCGGCCAACCGGATCTCACGCTCGAAGCGTGGCCGGGCCTGCTCGGACATGAAGCTTGCACCGCCCAACAGTTTCAGCGCAACTTCGCGCGAGGTACTCAGTTGGATCGCCCGCCAGACCGTGCCCATGCCGCCCTGGCCGAGCGGCTCGATGACACGGTAGCCCTCGATTTTCGGGACTGCCTCGTCGGACTGCTCATTGGCAGGTGATGCCGCACCGGATGAACTGCCCGAGGCCGAGATAAATTCGCTTTCACTAAGCGTCTGCTCGGCCATGGTCTGGCCCAGGTCCGCCTCATCGATCGTCTGGTCGAGATTCGACGTATCGTTCGCGTCACTCGGGGCCTTGCCCTGTGCCGGATCTTTCTCGTCTTCGTTCTTCGGGCTGTTCATACTTCTACAATCGACTTGTCGGGGGTCATCCCCATTTTCATCGGCATTTTACGGCCTTCGCGTTGTTTGCACGCACTTGGACCGATCGACAGGCCAGGATCCCCGACGTGAGCAGAACGGCCCGGAACACGATTTATTACATCGCCTCTTTCGCCCGTGGTGTAGGGGGCAGCGCGTTTGAACGTTTCATGGGGTTGGTTTACCGATTGAAAAAGCCCGCCTCTTCGGGCGGGCTTGAATGAGAATGGTATGGCACGGCTTTATTCGTACGCGTCGATCGCGTCCTGCATCGCCTTGCGGACCGGCTCATACGTTTTCGATCGAGGGTTCCAGTAGTCCTGCTTGAGTGCATGCTTGAACTGCTCGATGATCGGTCCGCCGTCTTTGCCCAGGTCCTTGGCGATCTTCGCGAGGCCGGGCTGCCACTTATTCCCGGTGATCAGCCAGTCGCTGTGCTGGTTGCCGGGCTTCCAGCCCTGCATATACGTCGCGATGTTCTCGGCGATCAATTTGTAGGGAGGGTTCTTGAATCGGTTCAGCACCATCATCGTACGGTGCGCGGCTTCATGTTTCGCAGCAAACTCATCGTAGCCATGTTCGATCGCGGCGTTGTACAGTTGGTCGGCGATCGTTTTGACGTATTTTGCGATGACCTCTGGCTCAAGGTCAATGCGTGCTCGGCCCAGCAGGTAGTTGATGCCCCCGTTCATCGAGCTGCGTTCGAACACGCTCACCGATCGGTTGTAACGGTGCGCGAGCTCAACGAACTCGTCGCCTGTGATCGCTTGGCCCAATCCAATTAAGGTCCAGTACGCGCTCTCGCGGAGGTACCACTCGTCGTGCTCGCCATAGTGGTCGATGGTTTGCCGGTTGCGGCGGATGTCTTCAGGCAACCCTGCACGAAGCGCCCACAGTGCACCGTCTATTTCCCAGTACGCCGCTTCAGGATCGGCGAGCATCGCTTCGACGTGGGGGATAAAACGTTTGGACACGATGTCGCGCGGGATACCCACGCCGACGCTGCCCCGGCCCCAGTGGTGGTAGCCGGAGAACGCATCACACGCCGCACGCCGCACACGCACGTCCTTGTCCTGCAGGGCTTTTTCGATTGCTTTGTAGGCTTCTTCGGTCTTTACTTCACTGAGCTTCCAAGCGGCACGGGTGCGGATGTATGGATTGAAGTGCCGGATATAGCGCGACAGTTCACGAACGGGGACGGGCTCTTTCGACTCGACCAGCGTCTGGATTTCATGCGCGAGCAGTGTGTCTTTGCCGTAGCCTGTGGCGTGTTCGCTGGACAGAAACTGTGCATCACGCTTGCTGCCCCAGGGCAGGCTGCTCAGCTTCGGTGTGGGCTTGCTGTGCTTGGTGCGCGGCGCCCCGGTGATCCGGAGGGTGCGCCGCGGCGCGGTGTACGTCAGGCCCAAGCCTCGGCTGAAGGGTTCGTTTGAGTAACGCGTGGTGGCCGGCGGTGAGGGCAGCATGCTGAACCCGCCTTCGTGCCGTCGGGTCAGGTCGTAGTACCAGGCGAGCTGCTCCATGTGCTCACGCTGGTGGTGTTTCGCCATTTGGGTGTCGGGCAGGTGGGGCAGTGCGACGCCACGCCAGAGGACGTTGAACCCGCCGCCGGTGTGTCCGGCTTCGAAGCTCTTGTAGGAATCGGCGACCATCATGGCCAGGTTCTCAGCTGCGGCTTGATAGGGCTGTTGGTCCAAAAGGCTGAAGGCACAGACGATCGCGGCGTTTCGGCCGTTGGTGTCGGGGTATATCTCCGCGCGGTGGTCGCCGTAACAGATGCTGCCGTGCCCGGCCATGCGGTAGAAGAACACGAGCGACCGCTGGAAGGCTTCTTCGTGAACGGTGACACCACACTCGCGTGCCACGGTCATGCCCAGAAACAGCGTGACACCAGCCGAGTTCATCAGGCCACTCTGCACATAGCCCACGGAGGTATTGCTGTTTGTGGAGTGCCCCCATGCTCCGGAGATCTGACCATCCGCCGCCTTCTTACACCCTGCTTCGATCGCGGGGATCACCGATGCGTCGCCGGTCTTGAGGTAGTACTCGCTCAGGAAGATCAGGTGGTAGCCCAGGTGCCAGGCACTACCGGAGGGGTTCTTCTCAACATCGGCTGCCAGGCGGTGGGCGTAGCGTTCGATGCTGGTGTCATAGGTCCTGTCGTCCAGCGAGAGCAGGAACAATGCGCCCATCGCGTCCCACAGCGAACCACGAGTAGAGAAGTACCCGTCGTCGGACTGGTTCTTGACCATCCACTTCGCGTGGGCATCGATGATCTTCTCTGACTTGTCGCAGTTCAGCGGCCAGGTCTTGCTGTATGCGCCAAGCACCGGGATGCGCACGGCGACATCGCCCTTCTTGCCGTCGCGTGTGATCGAGAAACGCAGCGTGCCGTTCTTCGCCTCGGCTTCGGTGACCGCTTTGCCCAGCGGTGCGCGCGGATCTTTGCCCTCAATCGCCTTGCCGTTGGCGGCATGGATGATGTCGCCAACCTTGAGTCGGCCGTCAGCAGGTGAGCCTTGGGCCACCTCCTCAACGCGCAACACGTGTCCCGGCTGGATGCTTGCTCGGGCTCCGGTCACACCGATCTGGAATGCGGGATACGTACTCTTCTCATTGATTGCGCCCGATCCCGCATGGATGTTCAGTGAACAGATCAGCAGGCCCAGGGCCAGAAACATCGAAAATCTGATTCTCATCAGTTCTCCCAGTAGGGGGTGGTACTCCTTCGATGTCAATTCTTACTTTAGTCTGTATCAGGGTGTCACACGCGTCAGGGCTGCCTTCGGCAGTGGATCGTGTCTTCGCGTGCTAGAGACGCGACGCAAGCGATTCATATTCCTTTCAGTTTCAGAAGAAAAATCCCTCATAAATGTAGGATGATTTATTTGAGACATTTAGATTGCGCATTGCGGTAAAGCCCCAGCAGTGACTTTGCCGCCAGATAGCGTTGGAATGTCGGCTCACCCATAAAAAAACCCACCCTTTCGGGCAGGCTTTTTATTCATCGGGGCGGCCCGCGTTACCCCTTGGTGTACGAAGTCTCCGGGTCAAAGCTCGTGACCAGCATTCTACCCCAAACCATTGAGTTTCAAGGGGATGCTGTTCTTACGCTCGTGGAGAAGGGGCACTACACCAAGAAGCCCTGATCCACGAGCGATGCCTTGACTGCCCTCACGGCGGTGTCACCCAGTGCCGCCCCGGAGGTAATTTCGTTATGTCTGACTCCAAAACCCCTAACCCCAATGTGCATCAGGATCATGTTTCAAATCA
>JBMZAP010000062.1:0-20253 GCA_049611445.1 Phycisphaeraceae bacterium
TGGGCGCTGCCCAGCCACCACGGGCGGCGAAGCAGTTGCTGCCAAAGGAAGGTCCGTCCCGCGCTGTCCTTGCATTCAGCCTCGGCCAGGGCATAGATACGTCGACGCTCATCGCAGTTGCGCCAAAGCTGGTAACGCTGGGGCAGGCTTAAGTGGTTTGCATAGCTCTCAGCCGCTTCGATGTACTCGACGCCCTTGGAGAGTGTGACCGGGACGGGGCATGGTGTGCCCATGTCACGGATCGCGGTAAAGGTCAGGGTGCTGAGTTCAGGCCAGACGCCTGCGGCCATAAAGCGAGCCGCGATTTCAAAGCCCCACGCGTATTGCAGGTCGGTCTGCAGGCCGTTGTAGTCTTCAAAGAGTTCGCGAAGGAAGAAGCTTGACGACATTGGCATCAGGCCAGTGTCATGCATGAGATACGATGCGAGTGAGGTGGGGTTGCTCGGCGTTATCGAGCCGAGAGATTCATCAAGTGGCCCGATCTTGTGTGCTGCGCCGACGAGCCACTTGGGCTTGTCTTCACGGGTCATGCGACGCACGGCATGGTCAATCGCACCGGGCAGCAGCACGTCATCAGCAGCGAGGATGCAGACGATTTCGCCGGTGCATCGAACGAGCCCCGCGTTGATTGCCTCTGCCGGCCCGGAGTCCCATTCGCTATGCCAGTAGGTCAGGTCTTCGTCGTACATCGAGAGGATGTCGACAGAGTCGTCCTCACTGCCGCCGTCCAGCACGATCAGTTCGAGGTTGCCGTAGCCTTGATCGAGCGCGGAGCAGATGGCCTGCTCGACGAACTGGCCATGGTTGAGGCAGGGGATGATGACGGAGACGCGGGGGTTGGCTGACATCGTTTGGTCCTTGGGGCGTTGCAAAGCGCGAGACAGTTCGCAGGTGCAACGTCGGCCGAATCAGGACCGGGATGAAGCGCACAACCGGAATAATCGGCATCTTTTAACACCGCCGATAATTACGCGGCCTGGCGTAGTGGCAGGGACGCCGGGCGATCGAGCCCCATCGCCTGGAGATAGCGATCAGCTGCATCCTCCCAGGTATAGCTGGCCGCGCGCTCTCGGGCGACGGCCCCCATCTCCTTGGCCATCGCTGGGTCACCGGCCATCTGTACGAGTGCCGCGCCGAGGTCGGAAGGATCGTGCGGATCGACAAGGAAGCCGGTCACGCCGTCCTCGATCAGGTCGCTGCTGGCGGTAAATACGGGAGTGGCTTCGGAGAAATCTCCCACTCGTGCGACGGCTGGTCGGCCGTGGGCGTGTGCCTCGGCAATGACGTTGCCGAAGGTCTCAAGCCGTGAAGGAAGGACAAGGGTGTCCATCGCGGCGTAAGCGGGTGCAGGGTCGGACAGGTTACCTGTCCAGATGGTTCGCGGAGCGAGGCCTGCGTCCTTGACCCATTGCTGTGCCTGGTCAAAGCCGCCGCCGCCACCAACCATAAGCAGGTGTAGATGATCGGGGATGGGCTGTGCTTTCAGAGCACGGATCAGGAAGGGCAAGTCCTTGCATGGGTCGCCGGGCCGGCCTACGAATCCCACCACGAAGTGCCGCGGCGAGAGGCCGAAGCGCTCCCTCGTGTTGTTGGCCGGCTTGGCCAACGCGGTGGCATTGGAGATGACCTGTGCACCGGGGCGCGGGCCGTACCAATGTTCGTGCTGGTATCGGATGTTGTGCGATTGTTGGATCACCGCAGCCGCGTGCTTGTATGCATACCGATCCAGCTTACGTGCAAGATAGCTCCGACCAAGCGGGGCCATTTCCGGGATGGTTCGGGCAACATGTGTCAGCCCGTCGTAGCAGAACACCGGTCGGTAAAACAGCTTGTGGCCAAGCCCCGCGCGGATTACCGCTGTGGCGGCGGTTGGTTCACTGGCCCAATACCAATCACTCTCTGGCGCCTGGGCGATCACACGCTTCCACCATCGCACCTGAACCAGTTCCGCGATGCGCCACAGACGACCGAATTCAACCGGTTGATGCCGATGGATCGTCAGACCCGGGCGGACCATCTGCTGGTCGGGTGCGTCCGGGTTACGCTCGCAATGCACACGCACGTTGATCGAAGACGCTGCAAATGAGTTGGAAACATTCCATAGGACGCGCTCCAGGCCGCCATAGAGTTGTGGCCAGAAAAGGCGGTTGAGAATCGTGATCGATGCGCTCATGCAGGACTCGTTTAGATGGGGCGTTGTTCGAGTATGAAGTGAAAAGTGCGATGTTTACGCGGCGGCTTGTTCCTTGACGGTATCTGAAGGTTGCGGCCTGTGGATGACCTTGTTGAGCTGCTTCAACAGCGGCCAGATCGGCCGGATGAAAGGTTGGCTCTTGAGGTGCCGGGTCTTGAGATTTTCGTACTGCTGCTTGAACAGTGCTGTTGACGTAAAGAACGTCGGGTCGTATCGGCAAGCCTTGGCCGCGAGCATCGCAGCGTGACGGAAGCGTGCCAAGTCAGCTGCGGTGACATTCAGGTCATCAGGCCGACGGATCAGGTCGAGCAGGCGGACCGCGTCGCTTGGCGCGACTCCGGGTAACAGCCGATCAACCATCGCATTGCGACGACGATAGAAGTGTTTGCCGTGGTCTGACGTCCAGCCTGCGGTCACGGATTGATCGTGGATACGGTAGCGCAGCAGCGGCTGGTCCAGCGTGCCGAAGCGAACGATCAGCGCCATGCGCACCCACAGGTCATAGTCTTCGTTGCCCGGTGGCAAGTCGCGGTAGTTCCCCGCCTCAAGCACTGCAGATCTTCGAAGCATGACCGACGGGTGGCTGACCGGGTTGGTAAACCGTAGCGACCAGCGGATCTCCGCATCCTTCGTCGGAAGGTTCGTAAGGACCTGCTTGCCATCAATCGATTTCATCTGGGTGCCCAGCACACCGACCTTGCGGTGGTCGCACAGAAACTCAACCTGACGTCGCAGTCGATCAGGCTCGGCGATATCGTCCGCGTCAATCCGCGCAAGCAACTCGGTCTGAGCGCTCACGGTGAGTTGTGCCAGCGCCCGCCCCAGGCCAATCCTGTCAGTGCCGATGATCCGACCATCAATCTCCCGGCCGATCCATTTACGCAGCAGGTCGGTTGTGCCGTCACTCGATCCATCATCCCAAGCGTATACGGTGTGCGCGCTGGTCGGATAATCCTGCTCGGCGATCGAGATCAGGGTACGCTCGAGATATTGTTCGCCATTTCGGACGGGCAGTAGCCAGGTGACGCGTGGTGGCATGATCGGTCTCCTTACGCGGCCTTGCGGGAAAGTTTGTGTGGCAAGGGCTGCGCAACCCCCGCCTGTTCGAATATCTGTGCAAAACGAGCAGCATAGGTGTGCTCGGCGAGTGTGCGCTGATAGCCCTGCTGCGCGATTTCGCGGCGCTCCAGTTCGTTTTTGAGGTAGTACCGGACGCGTTCGACGAGGTCATCAACCGAGTCAAACGTCGCACACTCATGGCTTGGCCGGAGGTATTCGTGGAGGTTCTCCGCGGGCTGTGTCAACAGGAACCCGCCGCAGGCCGGTACTTCGAAGACCCGCCCCTTGATCTGGCGTGGGAGAACGTTCGTTTCTGATCTGCCGCGCTGTTTGTCCCATGCCGCGAGTTTTTGACCTCCGCTCCAGAGTCGCCAAAGAAACGGCTTATTGCGCAAGGAGGTGATCGCATGCGAATTGGTGAGCACTTCAAGCCTTGTGCGATTGCTGCTGGAGGCATCGGCGAAGTTCAGGTTGATTCTGCTTCGGCTGAAAACGCGGAGCATCTCTTCCTGTGACAACTTCCCCTCCGGCCAGCCATTGCCCCACGCATGCACGTTGATGCCCGCCCGCTTGAGAGTGTCGATGGCGGTCTCGCGGATCCCGTATGGCTGGCCAACGAATGTGACGTCGTAGATCGGCTCTCCATCGATGGGGCGGTATACCGCATGGTTGGCGCCCCACTGGCTTTTGATGACGTTGGACAGGTTCTGCTCCTGATAACGCCTCAGTGCTCTTTGGGAAGTCGTGACAACGTAATTAAAACAAGGCGTCCAATTCATCGCGTGGCGATCAAACTGCCAGTGGTCGTCGCAGAACCAGTTGATGGTGGTCGTGTTCGTTTCAAACGAGATCCGTCGGATCACGCGCTTGCTGATCTGGTCGCCACGCACGACGCCGAAAAGAACCTCAGGCTCCTCACGCAAGCTGATCGCCTCAAGTTCCTGATTGGCTTTGGTTCTGCCCAGTTCATTGACCAGCGATGGGTAATCGAAGTAAATCACGTCGTGACCCATCGCGCAGAGCGACTCATAGAAATTGAAATGCTCAAAGCTCAACCCATTGGAAGGGTTGCCGTAGTCATAACGCTGGGCGAGGTACAGAATCTTCAATCAGTTTGCCTTATGTTGAATTGTGCGGGAGCGGATCGGAGTCAGTCGCTGGGCAACTTTCGTGACGAATACACCAGGTTGCGTACACGCCATACGTAGGATGTTCTTTGCCGAGTTCAGACGCCAGGCCAACTTGTCGCGAATACTCCAGAAAGCCCAGATGCACTGCCGCTTCAGATTTAGATCACAGTAGCGCAGTGTCGGTAAGTGAGGGCGCTGGCTGGTTGCCTGCATGAGGCGTTGGTAGAAAGCGCTGGTTTGATCCGTGTCTTGAGCGATTTGATCAGCGATGTGTTCAGCGTGCTTGATCTTGTCCGGCCGAGCATCAAACCACTCGTGATACTCCAGATATCGAAGCACAAGGTTGTCGATCGCATCGGGTACGGGCAGTGATAGCGTGCCACTGACGCTGTCGATCTCACGCCATGTCCGCCGATCGAGCAGCCTTTCTGCGAACGTCTCTTTGACCGGAGTGCGCTGGTACGCGCCCAGGCCCTCGTGCAGATCGAGACGAAGGGCGATCCTCCCGCTGTACATCATGTCCAAGTGTGCCTGATCGGTCTCAGGCAGTTCACGCAACCGAAGTTCATAGCCCTGAGCAACCAATGGTTGGCAGTTCTGAAGCAACTGTCTACCCAGCGAAGCCTTATCTGTGCACAGGATGTCGATGTCGCTGCCTCGAGCGGGAATTCCCGCGGGCAGTGACTTCATCACGGCGAAATCATATGAATCGGTTTGATCAAACACGCTCGACAGGTCGATTGGTGACCGGGCGGACTCGTTTCTCAAAACGGAGTCTTCATCAGCGACCGCGGCAAGAACGCACTCGACTCCGCGCGAGCGAAGAATCGATGCCCGATGCACCCCATCAAGCAGTACGAATCGTTGATCGTCAAGACGCTCCAAGAGCAGGTAGCTGTCCGGGTGACTTGATCCGAGGTAGTCGAGTTGTTCGCTGAGATGATCAAACGCTTGCGGCGCGTGGTCTTCCTGGAGTCGATTGCCGCGATGGGTCAGCCAGTAGTCTTTGTACGCTTCTTGCTCGCCTGCGAGATATAGCGCATGTGGTGTCTGGTCGAGGGGCACGACCTGATGCGGCAGGTCCGCTCCTGGCTTGTTGCTGATCCGTGCGTAGACCTTTGACATCTCGATCTGTTTGATGGTCCATTGCTTGCGTGGCGGCAGGTGGTCGGGTGTTTTGAGGATTGTCGGCTGGGTATGGTTTAGTTCGTCTATCCGTTGCAAGCCAAGGAGTTTGAGCGTGGCGAGCGTCTGCCCTACGTGGTCGGTGCCATGAACGATGTGGTTGTCGCTCGGTTGGCCATTAACCTTTGGATTGAATTGATCTCGTATCGCTCGTTTTAACGCGGTCATCTTCGCGCACTCGGTGTGGGCGAAGCGCCCTGTGCCAACGCTGTGCTCTTCGGGTTGGAGATTGTCCAGAAAGATGAATGCGGCCCGTGGCGGGACACTGAGCAGATAGCGTGTCTTATCGATGAGGTGGCGGTAGGGCGCGTAGTCGAAGTTGTAGACGCTTCGAACAAAACGCGGCATGTCATCGATATCACGCAGGAGAATGCGACGGATTCTGAAACCCTGATGGACGCGCACCATCTCCAGAATCCGATCAAGATCGGCAAGGCCGTGTCCCCAGATGATGAGCGCGTCATGTCGCATAAGAACGTCTTGGTCAGGCCGAGCAAAGCCGGCGCATGTAGTTCAGGCCGCGCATGAGCCGGCTCTGGGGCTGTACTTCAATTCGCGGTTTGGGTTGTGGTGCAGGTTCTCCACCGATATCGATCCATCGCTGGTGGTACGCATCCCATCGCGGGTCGCTGATGCCATCCCAGAACTTATGGTTCCCCCACGGGTGCAGTACACGGACATCTTCGACCGGCTGATCCGGCGAGCAGTTGTACTTACCCGGCAGCACGGTTGGCGGCATCTTCATTGCCTGGAACATCAGGTTGATCACTGCCTGATCAGAATTGACATCGCTGGACCATCGCTCGGTTGCATCGTGTAACCAGTCGCGCATTGCCCGATATTCGCCCACTGCACGAGTCAGTGCGATATACCCCGAGTTGAAGCACTCTCGGTCCATATCGAAACCGGGGATATCGTTTGCGAAGCTGACACGGATCGGCGTCCCGGTGTGTGGAATCAGGCCTAGGCCCGTGTCCTTAACGAGGTCAAAGCAACTGAGTACTTCACCGACAGGCAACGTGTCGCTGTCGATCCAGAGCACACGCTCGTACTTTGCCAGCATCGACCAGCACTCGTATCGCGAGAAGGCCATGGAACTGACACGTGCGAACCGGCTGGGGTCCTTGAGGTGCGGTTGGTATTCAATGAATTGGCAGGGACGGATGCTATTGAGCAATTCGCGTTGGGATTGCGGTAAATCCTGCACCAACAGGATCGTGTCAAAGGGCTGTGTCTCTATGTCATCCAACGCCTGGAGGACCACAGCGGCTGGCCCCGTCCAGTTGCGTGTAAAGCCCATCACGATCGCGGTATCACAGGTTGGGTTGAGTTCTTCGACGATATCCTGCATCACGCGGCCCTCCTGATCGTACGACGGACCTTGTGGACCACGCGATCCAGCAGTCGCGGTGTTGTGTAGTACGGCGGCGTATCGACCGGCCAAATGTTGGCACGGGTGCGAATCGGCTTGCGATCAAGTTGATTCAACCAGTTGTTTGCAAACCCAGGCCACTTCAGGCGCAGCAAGTCTGTGCCGTCAATCAACTCGGCGTGCTGATCCATTGCTTGTGCAGCCTGACGGCAATCTGATTGAGACCAACGACGATGACGGCAGGGTGATTCCCCGGGCTGTAATGCGACACGCCCGCCTGCAGAAAGCGCATCTGCCAGAACCAGCCATGGAATCAATGCATCACTGCAGGGATTCGCCGCTGCAGATTGCGCCAATTGTGATTGTTTCAGTGCCGATGTCATGACCATCATCTGCTCGGGCAGAGTGGAGGTCGCGAGGAAATCTGACATCGCGAAATCATTGCTTTGCAGACGATTCATATACCCACTGGCGATCGCGCCGCTGCGGCAGAGGCGTTCGCGCAGGAGGCTGATCGAGCCTCTTTGAAGTACAGCGTGAAGATCGAGCGGCATTGCGAGTGGGGTCTTGATCTGGTCGATCACACTCATCGTTTCATGCCAAGGCCCGCGAAGTGTTTGCACACGCAGGACGGTGAGAATCGGATGCTTTCTCAGGACGCGATGGACCGCGTCTGCTTTGTGTGTCTCGTCACAGACAAGAATGATCGCGTCGCGAGCGGTCAGGCCAGCTGATTGCAGCCGCGCATAGAGTGTGGCGTCGCAGTAGTGCACGCCATCGGTCGGAACGACGAGTGTCAGGCTTGTTGCAGGACGCCGTGCCCACCAGACGCCTTTGCCCTCGTGGGTGACCGTGATCCCAAAGCGTTTGAAGAATTGATCGGCCGCGGCCTTGACGCCGGGGAACGCGGGTTGGCCGTAGTCGTGACCTGCGATGATGCCGCCCTCACGGATGAGCGGGAACCATGCCTCGAGATCTGCACGGATCCCTTCGTAAGAGTGGTCGCCATCGATGTACACGAAGTCGAGCGGTTCGCTGATTTGGTCGGCCGCTTCAACTGAATCAAGCCTGATCTGCTGCACGCGATCGCCAAACACACCAAGTCGCTCGCCGGTGCGTTCGAAGAGCCGATCGAAGACCGGCTGGGGCAGGTTCATCGGGTCATCGTATTCGGGGCGGTGCCTGTAGCTGTCGATCGCATACAGCTTGCTGACATTTGTATGTTGCAGGATAGCTTCGCTGTGTCCGCCGAAGGCGACGCCAATCTCTGCGCCGCGCGACAGGCCAAGCTTATTGAGCACGTTTGGAAACGCGTCATAGCCAAGCCGCCAGCTCGCTTCGTGGCGGTTGATCAGGTCGTCGATCTGTTGGTCAGCGGTTGGGTTCATCGTGTTTATGCGGCGCGGGAGACTAGTCGTGCCAGCCGGTGCCGGATGGCGTGGATATTCAGGGCCAGGCCTAGCTTGCTCATGCCACGCTTTTCGCCTTCGAGCTTGAGCGGGTGGTCGGCCAGGTTGGTGAACCACTGCTCCTGGTTCTTGGTCTGCAGCAGATAAAACTGAGACGCGGTGGATAGCCGGCCCAGGTATGGCCGCAGTAGTGACAATGCAAGCAGATCAGTCTTGCCTTCCTCGTGTTCGCGTTGCCAGTAGCTGTCATGCCCAATGCGGTGGTCGTAGTATCCCTCCGGGCAGACGCACAGCCTGCTGCCGGTCGCGACGATACGCAGCCCAAAGCCCCACGAGTCCAGCGCCGCGACGTCCTCGGGATACCCGCCTGCCCGGTACCAGGCCTCACGCGTAAACAGCATGTTGCCCGCAGCGCCGGGTGGGTCCTGCATTGCACAGTACTGTGCGAGGCTCGCATCGCTCTTCGGATAGTGATGCACCCACGCCGTTTGGCCCGGTTCGTCACCGTCGCGGAACAAGCGGATCTCTGCGAAGCATGTGGCGTCGGCATGATTCTTGATCAGGTGGTCACGCAACGCCGCGACACTGTCGGTCGGCAGAACATTATCCGCGTCCAGCATCATGATCAGATCGTGAGTCGCGTCCGTGATCGCCCTGTTCCGTGCGACAGCTGCGCCGAAGTTCTGCGTGTGGTAGATCGTGCTGATGTCTGGATAGGCCTCGGCAAGCTCGTCAATGATGATGCCGGTCGAATCGGTCGAGCCGTCGTCAACAATAATGAGCTCGTCGCCCTCTACGTAGTTGTCATCCATGACCGAGGCGACCGCCTGCCAGAGAGTGTCCTCTGCGTTGTAGGCGGGGATGATATAGCTGATCGAGGCACGCTTCTTTTCGACCCACCACACATACTGACCAGCGTGATGAACGGTCCATCCAAGGCGTTGGAAGAAACCATCGACCGCCTGCTGCACATCCGGCATGTCAGGATTGTCATAGTCGTGACCAGCAATGATGCCGCCCTCGCGCACCTTGTCAAACCAGGCACCAAGGTCCGCACTGACGGCGTTGAAGTCCTGGTCGCCATCGAGGTAGACAAAATCGAGTGAGCCGTCTTCAAATTTTGACGCGGCTTGCAGTGATGGCTTACGAAGCAATTCGAAGCGACGGCCAAAGCGCGCCAGTCGATCCAATGCGATGTCGTGGACACGGTCCATGTCTGACTGTGTCAGCGATTCAATGCCGTCGTGATCGTCGGTGGTGTAAGGGTCGACGCCCGTGAGCGCGTCGATGCCACGGTATTCCAGTAAAGACGCGCAGTGCCCGCCAAAGCCAACGCCGACCTCAACGCCTGTCGTGAAGCCACGTGCCTTGACCAGGCGCAGGAACTCTGTGTAAGCCGGCTGGAGGGCGGCTTCGATTTGCTGTTGTCGTTCAACAAGATTGACGGCAGGAATGTTGGGCTTATTCATGCGGCAAAACTCCCGCTGTTTGGTGTGGCGACCGCTTCGCCTTGTTCGGTCTGACGTGAGCCATACCCCGGCAGGTTGATCAGGCCCAGGTTGATCGGGTCGTAGTTGTCTGACCACATCTCGGAGACTGTAAAGTCCATGAGATCGGTACCCCAGATGTACTCCCGCATTCCGTCGCGGTAGCCGCCGATACTGACGGTGTATCGCCCGGGCCGCAGCAGGTAAGCGGGGATCTCGGTCTGAGCCTGGAAATGACCAGCGGGCATGTCGGTGGGCACGGGGGTGTCATGTTGCGTGAGCAGTCGGACGCCGTCCCGGAAGATCGAGAAGGTCGTTCGGAAGTTGGGCACCATGCGGTCGACCGATCCGGTGACATGCAGTTTGATGGGTTGGTGCGGGTGGACAACGCGCGGCTTGGTGTTGTTGACCCCGTTGATGGTCAACTCATGGAAACGCATCACCTTGGTGAGCGATCCGTTGAAGACCCCTGCCGGGTCGTCGCGCCAGTTGGATACGAGTTGCAGGTAGCGATCGATCGCCTGCTGCGGTTCGCTGATCAACTCAACCTGTCCACCATCAAGCAGCATGACCTTGTCGCACAAACGTGCGACCGCGCCCATGTCATGGCTAACGAATAAAACGGTTCGGCCGTGCTCAGCAATCTCGTTCATCCGTCCCAGGCAACGTTGCTGGAAGCCGGCATCGCCAACGGCAAGAACTTCATCGATCAGTAGCACCTCGGGTTCGAGGTGTGCAGCGACAGCGAACGCCAGCCGCACATACATTCCGCTGGAATAACGTTTCACTGGCGTGTCGATGAATTTCTCGAGCTCCGCGAAGGCAACGATGTCATCGAACTTTGCTGACACTTCACTGCGTTTCATCCCTAGGATGGCGGCATTCAGATAGACGTTCTCTCGGCCTGAGAGTTCGGGGTGAAAGCCGGTGCCGACTTCGAGCAGCGACCCGACGCGGCCATGGATGACTGCTTCGCCGGAGGTCGGCTCGGTGATGCGTGAGAGGATCTTCAGCAGGGTGGATTTGCCGGCACCATTGCGACCGATGACGCCGAAGACCTTGCCGCGTTCCGCCTCGAAGCTGACATCCTTGAGCGCCCAGAAGGCCTCCCCCTGGTTTGTGTTCGTTTGCTTGCCGCGAAGGCGATTGGTTGTGGAGCGTGCAAGCCCATACAGCCGTTCGCCAAGCGTGGGCTGCGCAGCAACCACCGAGCCAAGCCGGTATTGCTTGGAGAGTTGGTCTGCATGGATCGCGGTATCAGTCATACGGTCAGCGTTTGTTAAACAATGTCTGCAAAGCGTTTCTCAACGCGTTGGAAGTAAATCAGTCCGGCGGCGAGCGCGGCCAGGCCAATCGATGTTGAGATCAGCCAGTCGTTGTAGATGATGGGGGTTCCCAGAATCGCACTGCGCAGCGCGGCGATGGTCCCGCCGACGGGGTTCAATGAAAGCAGCCAGCGAAATTGTTCAGGCACCATCGTGACCGGGTAGATCACGGGGGTGAGAAAGAACATTAGCTTGAGCATGAATGGCAGCAGGTGACGAAAGTCGCGGTAAGCCACCGTGATCGCGGACATCAGAACACCGACGCCGAACACACCGATGAGCAGGGAGGCGATGAGTAACGGAACAAGCAGAACCGACCCGGTGACGGGCACCCCGAGCAGTGCCATGGCAATCAATAGCACAACGAACCCGATGGCGTAGTCAATCAACGGTGCACCGGTTGCCGCGAGCGGCACGATTAATCGAGGGAAGTAGACCTTGCGGACAATGTTGGCGTTGGCGACGACGCTGCCGCTGCTCGCGGTAACGGCCGCTTCGAAGAGTGTCCATGGCAGTAAGCCGGCCAGCACGAAGACGAGGTAGGGCGTTGGCGCAACTTTGTCGTTCATGCCCATCAACAGGCCAAAGAAAACAAAGAGGATCGCCGCCATCGCGACCGGCTGGATCACCGCCCAGCCGACGCCAAGCGCGGCCTGCTTGTAGCGGACCTTGATATCACGCAAGGCGAGCAGCAGGAGGAGGTCGCGGAAGCTCCACAACTCAAGCAGGCCCAGTCGCCCGAGTCCGCGCGAACGACGGATGCGCGTGACATGGAGCGTTGGGTCGGGTTGGTGAGTGGTGATCGCTGACACAGGATCGCTCCGCGCGTGCTAACCCCGGCCGGTAACCGGGCTTGTTGGGTATCGACGCGCAGGGGTATCGGTCCACAGACGATCCTCCCAGCGTGCTGAGGTGCAGACTTAGCGGACCTCAGCGGAGCATTTGCGTCCGATAAGTCAGGCTGGCGATGAGCGCGATTCGCAGTTGGCGAAGTGAGGCAGATCGTTGTTCAGATTGGGCGGCCCGGCATGGCGGGTGCAGCCTCATCGTGTTGCGACAGGATGCCCTGATCCGTCGCGGGGAGGGGCGACGGTTGTTTTCGTGGCCGTTTAGTCTTAGCGGGCTTGTCGAAGGCGTAGAGGCTCTCTTTGTGCTTGGAGAGTTCGCGCTCCTGCTTGGCGCGTTCTTTTTCTTCACGCTTGGCCTGCCTGGCCAGACGTTTGGCCTCTTCCATGGCTTCGTCGATAAGCGGGACGCTGCGTGTGGCGAGCAGGCCGACCGACAAGGTGCCAACAAGTGTGAGCAGGGGCAGGCGAAGAACCTCACCCGGCTGGAGTGTGCAGAGTGCAAGTGCGGCCAGCGGTAGCGTCAGAACGAACGCCTCGGACCACCGTCTACGCATCAACATGACGCCGATCGAGATCGCAGCGAAGCCGGCCAACGCTGCGTTCACAAGCAGCCAACCGTCGGCCAGAGTGTCCGCGACCACGTCGCGCTGCTGGTGTGTCCGAGTCGTTTCAGTTTTCGAAAAGCTCAGTCGCCCGGCATCGCCAAGCGGTAGGTGCAGTGCCAGGCCGAGTTCTTCAAAGGAGGGGTCTGTCGTGCTGACCAGCAAACGCTCCAGTTCGTTGGTACTGACAGCCGCGGCATTGTTTGCAGAGAACTCCGCAAAGATGGCATCGGCGTCCTGCCCCAATAACAACGCTCGATATACACCCGCAGGCAATACGCCGAGCAGGACAACCAATACGCCCAGCGCGAATGCCTTGCCGGCACCTTTACCTCTCGCGAGTTTGTACGTCAGCGGCCCGGCCGTCGCCCCGACGATCCAGCATAGCGGAGCCGCCAGCGCGGCAAGGCCAAGCAGGAAGCCGCCCGTTAGCACACAAGCCCCGGACCTTTTCTCAACCAGACAGAGCGCAGCAAGACCTATCGTGACCAAGCTAAGTGCGATCGATGCGCCTGCGAAACTGTTTGCTGCAGCGAGCACCGCGGGATGGACTGCAACAATCGCCGCGGCAATGGTTCCCGCAGAACGCCTGCCGGTCAGGGTCTGTCCCACTACGAAGGCCGCAGGGATCGCAACAAGCGTGAGCAACGAGCCGAGCACGACCAGGGACCACGCAGGAATACCGACTTTGGAGATGCCCAGTGCGATCAGGTCAAAGAGCGGATAGGCATCGGCAGGCCTGCCAGCAAGCAGTTCTCGCGCGTTGTGATGCGAAAGGTCGATGTGTTGGCTTGCAATACCTTGCAGCGGGCCGAGCAGGCCGAGCACCAGCCGCAGCAGCGCCCCCGCGATGAGTAGCACCAGGAGCACCGCGACGCTGTCAACCTGTTGTTCTGCGTCAGGGCCTTGCTTCTGCGTCGGGCGCTTGACTGGTTCGGCGACAGGCTGATCCTCAACAGCGACCGCAGACAGCGGCTGATGGACCGCCTCTGCCGCGTCGGGCTTCGGCGCGTTGTTGCTTGGTTCGGGGATCGCAGATAGCGAGAACATTTTCCCGGTCTTTCTCTTCCGTTTCCACGCGTTGAGTACCTCTTCTTATCGGCACAACGCGTCGATGGGTCAAGGAGCAGAAACGTATCGAGAGACATCGCGTGCATTTCGACACTGTGCTGCGGGTTGTGCGATCTGTCACGATTATCCGCTGCACCATCGTGCCATCGCCGCAGTCTCTGTGTGATGGCTGGCGGCTTATTGACATTTGCTGTGCCAGATAGGCGGGTATCGCGGAAATTGCGTTCTTAATGATCCGTGCAGGTGAAGTCCTTAGGCGTGATGTTCGATAGAAAGGCTTAGGTAGTACTGCCGCAAGCGCTCGAGTTTGCGGATGCAACTAGAACTGCCGCTTGTGTGCGCAACGCATGCAAATCAAATTGGAGTGCATGAATTGAACGCCCAAGCCGATCAGACAACGCCTGCGATTACGTTGGAGCAGATCCTATCGCATGGCTCGGTCCCTACACTGCCCGCCGTCGCAATGCAGTTACTAGAGGCCACCAGCAACCCCGATGTCTCGCTTAATGAAATCGCGGAACTGATCCAGAACGACCCGGGTTTGTCGTCAAAGGTTCTCAAGACGGTTAACTCGAGTTTCTATGGCTTACCCAAGCCTTGCCCTTCTATCGAACGGGCGATCGTGATTCTTGGGCTCAAAGCCGTTAAGTCACTCGTCCTCGGATTCTCCATGGTCAACCTGACCAAGGATATGGATGAGGAAATCGATCTTGGCGATTACTGGCAACACACGATCCTCGCGGCGGTCGGCGCACGGCAGATCGCCAATGACGTAGGATTCCCTGAGCCGGAAGAAGTCTTTGCCGCGGCACTCATGCAGGACATCGGCGTTCTGACCATGCTCGCGGTTGATCCCGAAACCTATGCACCGCTTCTTGCTCAGACGAAGGGCTCGCACAGCAAGCTGTTGAATTTGGAGCGGAACGAACTCGGCATCGACCATATCGAGGTCGGGACGGCCATGGCAGAGAAGTGGAGTATGCCCACGCCGATTGTGGTTGGGATCCGTCACCACCACGACAACATGCCGCCCAAAGACGAAAACGAAACACTGGTCCGCTGCATTGTGGCGGGCGAACTTGCCGCGAATGCGATCAGTGAGGAGTACATCGGCCAAGGCTACGCCATCCTCTTCTCAACGGTTAACGCATGGTTTGGGCAAGGCGAGCAGGATATCGAACACTTGATCGAGCATATTCAGGCTGCTGGCAATGAAGTTGCCAAACTGCTGGGTCAGCAGATCGATCAAACGCCCTCAACGCAGGACCTGATGAATCAGGCCAACGAGCGGCTGTTCGAAACGCAGCTCCAGACCCAACGCGAGGCTGAGCAAGCCAAGCGCGACGCCGTGACCGACGGCCTGACAGGCATCCCCAACCGAACCCACTTTGACCAGGTCGTCGTCAGCGCCTTGGCCGACGCGATGGCCAATCAGCAGTCGATCGCGATTCTCTTCAGCGACGCAGATAAGTTCAAGTTCGTCAACGATACCTACGGCCACCCGTGTGGTGACGCGGTCCTTGTCGAACTGGCCAAACGTGTGAATGAAACGGTCGGCGAGCGTGGCACGGTTTGCCGCTACGGCGGTGAAGAATTTGTTGTCATTCTGCCCGGCATGGACACACCCGCCGCTGCGGTTGTGGGCGAAGAGATTCGTTCCAATATCGCCAGCACACCGTTTGATTTAGCAGGCGTACCCGGTGCACCTGAGGAGCCGCTGCCGCGCACCGTGAGTGTCGGCGTCGCGTCCTGGAAACCCGGCTACGAATCGTTGACCGCTGAGCAGCTCACCCAACGGGCGGACAAGGCGGTCTATGCAGCAAAAGAATCGGGCCGAAACAACGTCAAGTGCTGGGGGCAAGACACCGGCCGACGCGCGTCAGACCAACGTGCAGACGAAGCCGCGGGCATGGACGTCTCGCTCGCCGCGCTGCCACCCAACGGCGAGACACAGGTCCTCCTAGTCGAAGATGATCCCCTCGCATCCCGGCTGATCCAAAGCATGCTGGAAATACAGGCCGGCGTGAAGGTTGAGGCAAAGGAAGACGGCAGGGCCGCCATCGAGTACCTCCGAGACTGCCAGGCACCGGGACGATCCAACCCCGACCTGATCATCACCGACATCAATATCCCCGGCTATAACGGCATCCAGATCGTCCGGGCACTACGCAGTAATCCGAAGTTCCAAGAGATACCGATCGTTGTCGTGACCGCGACACTTAGCGATGAGATTGCTGAGTCTGCCTTGGAAGCCGGTGCCGACAGCGTCCACAATAAGCTCGAAATCAGCGTCGACCTCAAGGCATGGTGTGGCGAATTGATCCAGTCTCTGTCCAAGGCGGCCTGATATGCAACGACGCACCGTGATCCTTTCGGACACGCACCTGGCAGGCAACGGCCAAGGCGCAGGATCGGCCGACGCACTGCGTCCACTTTGGGAGGGTGCCGACGAACTGATCCTCAACGGCGACACCGCCGAGCTCTCACACCCAACTCAGCGCGGTGCCGCCGCCCGCCAGATCATGCGTATCCAGGACCTCTGCGAAAAAGATGGCGTCAGGCTCTCCTTCCTTTCAGGCAACCACGACCCGCTGATTACCGACCGCCGATTCCTCCGTCTCTGCTCCGGGGAAGTGTTTCTCACGCATGGCGACATGCTCCACCCCGCGATCTCGCCCTGGACTTCATACGCCAAAGAGCTCCGCGAGATGCACCAGGATGCACTGTCGCAACTCGATCTCATGGATCGCGCTCAGTTGGATCAGCAGGCAATGGCTGCGGCACACGCCTCGAATCTGAAGTGGGATCACCTGGCCGAGCACGAGATGCCAGCCCTCGGCCCGATCGCAGATAAGTTCGACAAGGCCAGAAAGGTCGCCAAGGTGCTCTGGTTCTGGCACCGTCTACCCAAGCTCGCCGCCCGTTTTGCTCAACGCTATGCACCCGAGGCGCGTTTCTTTATCTTCGGCCACATCCACCGCGCGGGTGTCTGGCAGTTCGGTCACCAGACCATCATCAACACCGGTGCCTACCACTGCCCGCGGCGTCCGCATGCGGTCGTACTCAACGATCAAACGCTGACGATGCATCGCGTGATCTACGATGCCGACAACGGCCATCGTTTGGATGAGAAACCACGTTTCACCGCGACGCTCAAGAACGCCCAGCAGTTGCCCCCGGACGAGCAGCCGCTTCAAACGGGCAACCCTTCCGAAGCAGCCTGACGGCTTTCAATCAATGTGCATCATGGCCACCCGTCGATGAAGGCGTCTCTGTGAAACGGACAGTACCTTTTTCTTATTCGTGGTAAACATAACCCCCGGGTGTCACATGCTTGGCTCCAGGTATAAAAAGAAGGTCATGAACATCGAGTCACTCGCCAAAAACGGCTCCGGCCCCATTTCTTCCCAGATGGAAGCCATCTGCCCCCGCTTTTTTACTCAGACTTCATTGTTCCCCGACCAGCAATTTGATCAGGCCCGGGTATTCTCGCAGTTCGCGCCGTTTGTGGACGCCGAGTTTGCGGTAAATATTGCGAATGTGCACATGCACGGTATTCGGCGATCGGCCGAGTTGCTCAGCGATCTGTCGTTCGGTCAGTCGATGCAGCAACAGTACACAGATACGTTTTTCTGTCGGGCTCAGGCGAATACGTATTGACCAGAGTTGGTTCACATAACTCAAACGCGCCTTGGGGGCCCTCTGCTGCGCAGTTCAATGAAAATTGAAACAAAACACCTGAAAATATCGAGAGTTGACTCTATTCCGAAAGCAGCGGGTGGAAATGGGCAAGGAAGAGGCTTTGCCGGTACGCCGCGCGGCACAGGTGTTACACAAGATGATGCGATCGGCCGCGTCGCCTGATGCGATGCCGAACCTCGGGCTAGCGGTGTGTTGCGATCCAGTGGTCGCTGGTGCATCGTGTGATTTGCAGATCCAGCGTTACAGACTCGGTATGCATCGTGAGGAGGATGCGCTCGTCGGACCAGAATGATGTAACGCAGGTCCCACTCATCAGGCGCTGGACGTGGCCTCGGTTGTTGGAGACCGGGCCCTGGTAGGTCAGGTAGGCTCGGCGGTGGGGGGGGATGGTTTTCAGATCGAACCGTTTGAGTTGTTCCCAGTTCTGCGGCGGTGGTGTGATGCGTGCGGTCCAGAGTTTCGCGTCGGGGGCCTTGGGGTTGGGCAGGCGGGGATCTTCGATGAGCCAGTCGTGATGGACGCCGTCGGCGGTGCGATGCTCCAGGATGGCGGTGCGAAGGGTGTGCATATCGGGCGTTGGACAGGGATTTGGGGATTTTGAGGCGGTGTGGAGGTTGTGGCGTGGCCTTGCCGATCATATCCTCATGGTTTGACGCTGTGGCTGCGCACGTGCGGCCGGCGTGAATGATCGATCCAGAGGCATGTTATGAAGACGCCATTGAAATTGACCGTGATGCTCGGCTTGTTCGCTGTGATGCTGACCACGGGCTGCTACAAGCCGACGGCCGACGGCGGGTTCTACAACCCCCCGGTTGAGAAGTTCAAGGCCAACAAGGCTATCGAGGCAGAGAACTATGCTGAGGCCGAGCAGCGGCTTGGCACTGTGCTGTACAACGACCCGCAGGACTGGGAGGCCCGCTACCTGATGGGTCTGACGTACCTTGGTCAGGGCCGCGCAGTCGAGGCACAGACGCAGCTGGAACTGGCCCTTGCCGCCAAGGACCGCAGCAAGGAGCAGACGCCAAAGATCCTTGATGAGCTGGCGCGATCGCTGGAACAGCAGGAGTTGTACGACCAGTTGTACGCATTCCTCGATGCGCAGATTGATCGATATGAGGGCTGGGAAGACTACGCCCGCAAGGCTCGCTTCCTGGCGAAAGCCAATGACATTGATGGTGCTGCGCTTGCGTATCGCCAGGCGGCGTATTTCTCACGCAACGAGACCGAGAACATCTACCTCGAGATCGCTCAGTTCTATGAAGACCTGGGCGACTATGGCAAGGCAGTACAGGCACTCAAGTGGGCGTATTACATCAAGCCGGAGCACACCCAGATCCCGAACCGGTTCCGTCGGCTTGGCGTGGTGCCCGGCCCGACGCTCAAGGAAGCTCCGCCACAGCCGGAGTATGCCGGTGCCAAGATTTTTGGCATCCCGGTGAAGCTGCCCGACTTGATCGGCGGCTGATCGGCATCGGATAGAATAGTTGTCATGAATATCCTCATTTGCGGCGCGGGCGAGGTGGGCCGGCACTCAGCCGAGGTCCTCGCCGATTCGGGCCACAGCATCACGATCCTTGACCAGTCACCGACGCGTCTCGCTGAGATCGACGAGGTGATGGATGTGCGCTCGATGCTTGGCGATTGTGCGCAGGCCGAGGTCCTGATCAAGGCCGGCGTCGAAAGAGCCGACCTCATCATCGCCGCGACGAATAACGACGAGGTCAACCTCCTGTCCGCTTCGGTGGCCAAGGGTGTGGGCTGTAAGACTGCGATCGCTCGGGTTCACCGTTCGGGCTTTTATGAAGATCGTGGGCTGAGCTATGCCAAACATCTGGGGATCGACCACCTGGTCTGCCCGGAGTTTGCGACAGCACGCGCCATTGCGGCGGCATTGAGAAGTCCAGGTGCGCTGGCGGTCGAGAACTTCGCCCAAGGGCTCATTGAGATGCAGCGTATTGTGGTGAGCGAGTCCAGCAAGGCGGTGGGGGTGCCGCTGCGTGATCTCAAGTGCCCCGGCACATCGTTGATTGCGTGCATTGAGCGGCCTGACCGGTCGTTCGTGCCCAAGGCCGATACGCAGATCAAGGCAGGTGATGTGGTGACGGTCATCGGCGAAGCGAAGGGCATCAGCCTGACCACCAAGTTTTATAACCCTGAGCACGGCGGCCGGCGACGCATCATGGTGATGGGCGGCTCCACGCAGAGCGTTTGGCTTAGCCGGGAACTCCGTCGGGTCGGCGCCTCGGTTCGTCAGTTCATTGCAGACGAAGACCGTGCAATTGAGTTGGCTGAGAAACTCGATGGCGTCACGGTCATCAACGCCGATGTGATCAACTCGGAAATCCTGCAGGAAGAACGTGTCGATCAGACAGACGCGTTTGTTGCTGCGACGGATGACGAGGAGACGAACATCCTTGGTGCTGCTCTGGCAAAGACACGCGGAGCAAAGACCGCGGTCGCGGTGATGCAACGGCCGACATACCTGCACCTGCTCGAACACATTGGCATTGACCGCGCATTCAGCCCGCGTGGTACTGCGGTAAACGAGATCATGCGGCTGTTGGACACGCGTCCGCTTCGTCACCTGGCAACGCTCTCTCGCGAGGTCGCAGAACTGTATGAGGTGCACCTGGGCGATGAGCTTTCCAAGGCGGTGGCGGATAAACCGTTGATGGAAATCGAGTTTCCGCCGCGCTGCCTTGTAGCGGCGATCAGCCGTGGTGATCAGGTGTATGTCCCCGGCGCGCAGGACAAGTTCGAGCCGGGCGATGTCGCCATCATCCTCGGGCCCAACGAGGTCCTAAAGCCTCTGAATAAACTCTTTGGTTTCAAGCACGATAAGAAATCCCCCGTTGCTGCGGACGTGTGA
>JBMZAP010000063.1:0-20229 GCA_049611445.1 Phycisphaeraceae bacterium
ATGAACTACCGCTTCGTCGCAAGACAACTTGGCCTGCTGATGGTGGTGATGAGCGTCGCGCTCGCGGCTGCGATGATTTATGAATTGATCCTCGTCTGGGGGGGTGACACCGATGAAGGTGAGGCCATGGCTGCCCGTGCGCTGGGCATCTCCACTGCGATCGCTGCAACCCTCGGCGGGACGATCTGGCTGTTCACTCGAAAACACGATCAGGACTGGGCCCTGGCTCGGCGTGAGGCGATGCTGCTGGTCGCGACCAGCTGGGTGCTCGGCGCAGCGCTTGCGGCGTTGCCGTTTTTGCTTTGGGCCCAGATCGGTAGTCCGCACCCGGACCACCCCTTCCGCACGTTTACTGGCTGCTACTTCGAGGCGATGTCTGGCCTGACCACAACCGGCGCGACCGTGCTGGGCGGTGAAAATTCCAGGATCGGGGACCTGCCAAAGGGGCTGCTGCTCTGGCGTTCCATCACGCACTGGCTTGGTGGACTGGGCATCGTCGTTCTCTTCGTCGCGGTCCTGCCGATGGTTGGTACGTCGGGCAAGAAGATGTTCTCGGTCGAGTCGACCGCCGACAAGGCGGGCGTTCGGCCGCGCATCACCGAGACCGCCCGGGTGCTCTGGCTCATCTATCTGGGACTGACCATCGTCTGCATCCTCTTGCTGGTCGCCACGGGCAAGATGACCTGGTTTGAGTCGGTGAACCATGCATTTTCCGTGATGGCCACCGGTGGTCTGAGTACGCACGACGCCAGCATCGGCGGCTTTGACTCCATCGCGGTCGACCTGATCCTGATTACTTTCATGATTCTGGCCGGCGTGAACTTCGTGCTGTACTTCCACCTGATCCACCGACGGTGGAAAGTCGTGATGCAGGATGTTGAGTTGCGCCTCTTTTTGATCCTGAAATTCACAGTCGGGATCATCATTGCGATTAATCTCATCGGCGCGGGCTATACCACCACCGCTGGGGCTGAAGTGGATGGCGGCTTTTTCACTTCACTCCGCTACGGCTTGTTCCAGACCGCTTCGCTGCAGACGGGTACGGGCTTCTGCACCGCCGACTATGACGCCTGGCCGATGTTGTCGGTCACGTTGTTGATGGGCCTGATGTTCATCGGTGGCAGCGGCGGGTCCACGGCGGGGGGGTTGAAAGTCTTCCGCTTCTGGATCCTGTTGAAGGTCCTTTTTGCCGCGCTCGAGCGCGCGTTCCGTCCCAACGTGGTTCGTCCGATCAAGGTTGGTAAGAACACGATCGAGGACGAGACCAAGCTCGCTGCGCTGGTTTACTTTGCGATGCTGATTATCCTCACGGCCCTTGGAACGATGCTGACGCTGCTCCTTGAGCAGGGCTACTCAAACTGCGATGTTCAGACCGCGGCTAGCGCGAGCTATGCATCCTTATGCAACGTCGGCCCGGGCCTGCACCGCGTTGGTGCGACGCAGAACTATGGTTGGATGCAGGCGGGCACGCTCTGGGTTCAAAGCGGCCTGATGTGTCTCGGCCGGCTGGAGGTTTATGCATTGCTGGTGCTGCTGGTGCCGCGGTTCTGGCGTGGGGATTGATTGACGCACGCGCGCCGTTCGGGGAAGCTATCGTTTCGGGAATGTTGAATTTAAACCATCTCTGAGGCAATCGTATGATCGTTGTGAATACAGAAGAAGTTCCGGGCCGACAGATCGTTCAGGTCCTAGGGCTCGTTCAGGGGAACACCATCCGCGCTAAGCACGCGGGCCGTGACATCATGGCGGGGTTCAAGAACCTCGTCGGCGGTGAGCTCAAGGGCTACACCGAACTGTTGACCGAGTCCCGCAGGCAGGCGACCGAGCGCATGATGCAGCAGGCACAGCAGCTTGGTGCAGACGCTGTCGTCAATGTTCGCTTCACCACCAGCGCGATCACGGGCGGTGCCGCAGAACTTTATGCCTATGGCACCGCGGTCAAGCTCGGCTAACCGACAAAGGAGATCCGCGATGGCTGGACTCATCATTGGTATTGTCCTTACGGTGCTCTTCCTTATCGGCGGCCTGCTGATTGGGCGGCTCAACGACCGTAAGCACCTGGCATCGATCAAGAAACGCGAAGGACAATACCGTTCGATCAAGCTCGATAACCGCAAGCGTGTCAATGCCCCGGAAACCGTCGAGAGCAGCACGCTGGTCATGGGGCAGTACGTTGCAGCGACGGACTACTTCAAGTCCTTTGCGACATCGCTTCGAGCTCTTGTTGGCGGGGAAATGAATTCGATGATCACGCTGATGGAGCGTGCTCGGCGGGAGGCGATTCTTCGAATGGTGGAGAGCGCACAGCAGCAGGGCGCAACCGAAGTCTGGAACATCCGCTTCGAAACCTCCAACATCTCTCAAATGAATGGCAAGCGTGGTGCTGCGCAGGTGGAAATCATCGCGTACGGCACGGCGGTGCGACGGACGGGGGCTTAACCGATTCGTCTTCGAGATCTTTGATGGCACGAGACGACCACGGCATTGAGCACGAGCCCGCGCTGCATGGCGTGTTTGATCAGAATGACGATGCGTCTGAAGCCAAGGCCCAGCGAGTACTTTCGAAATCTGCAGATCGCGATGCCAAGCATGCCTACGAGCATTCTGTTTTTGATGAACTCGCCTACCTGCCGGAGGACCTGGATCGACCGGCCCTGATCGATCGCGACTTCTCCTGCAACGCCTGTGGCTACAACCTGCGTGGCATGCAGTTGGGCCAGCCCTGCCCTGAGTGCGGCTACGTCCAATACGAACGACCGTCTTCGACGGATCGCGAAGGCTATGCCCACTGGCTTGCTTCCCGGATGCGTGAAACAACGCCTGGCAAAGCATGGCTGGTGGTTGGTCTGGTCGCATTCCTAAGCGGCTTCTGGTCGGTGCTTGGTGCATTCTGGAATGCCGGGGCTGGTGGATTCAGCAGCTTCTTTGCCGTCGCTCTTTGGGGCCCAGCCGTAGAAGAGGTGATGAAGATCGCGCTGATCGCGGCCGTCATCGAGCGGATGCCTTACCTCTTCACCAACCGCCGGCAGATTATTTTCGCCGCGATCGGTTCGGGGTTGATGTTTGCAATCATCGAGAATTTTCTTTATCTGTTCGTTTATGTGCCTGATCCACCCCTGTGGCTTGTACTCTGGCGGTGGACGGTGTGCGTCGCGCTGCACGTCGGCTGCACTCTGATCGCGGGGTTTGGTGCGGCAAAGGTCTGGCAGAAGCAGGTGTCGCAGATGCGGCGGGTGCCTGTGCCGGTGGACATGCGCTATCTCGTCGCCGCGATCCTCGTCCACGGCGTCTACAACGGTTCGGTCACGATTTTGGAATTGTCGGGCACGTTCTGATTCTGAATGGGGCTTATACTGTCACGATGCCCATCGACGAAGCCGACATCATCAATGTGGATCAGGCCCCGCTGAACCCGGCCGAGGCGTTTTACCTGCCCGAGGTTTTCAAGGGCCTGGGCACGACGCTCAAGCACATGGCCGGCAGTGTCGGCAAGTGGGCCGGTGGCGGCAAGGGGCTCAAGACCCTCGAGTATCCCGAGGAGCGTCGCGAGAACCAACCCATCGAAGAAGGTGGGCTCTACGCCGGCAACTTCCGTGGTGTACACCGCTTGAACCGCGATGAGCAGGGCCGGGTCCGCTGCGTCGCCTGCATGATGTGCGCCACCGCCTGTCCGGCCAACTGCATCCACATCGAGGGTAAAGAATCCCCTTGGGACGACCGCGAGAAGTACCCAGTCAAGTTCGACCTGGACGAACTCCGCTGCATCTACTGCGGCATGTGCGAAGAGGCCTGCCCTGTTGATGCGATCGAGTTGACGCCGCTCTATGACGTCGTTGGTATGTCGCGACAGGAAATGATTTTCGATAAAGAGAAGTTGTTGAGCGTCTATGACGCAACAATCGATCAGAAGCCGATGTAGGCTTTTGTTTTAGCTTTCACATCATGTTCACCGACGGGGTTTGGGATGAAAACGCAAGTTACTGCTTGGATGCTTTTGCTGCTCTTTGCCGCCGCGCTGCCGACCGCTGCCGACGATCGCGCGAAAGAAGATGCAGGTCCTAAAGAGGACACGATCCTTGGTACGTGGTACCTGCAGGTGATGGAGGATGAACTCGTGCCTATAGACGAAGGCCTGCGCATCGTCTTTGGGGAGGACGGGGTGGCGACGGCCTACGAGGGCAACGACAATGAAGATGTCGCGGGCTACACGCTCGACAAGAAACGCGGCACGATCACGATCCACGAAGAAGACGACCCGACCGATATCGAGGTCGTACTGAAGTACCGATTTGTCGATGACATCCTCGTCCTGAGCTACAAAGAGGATGAAGACGATGAAGACGAAGAGGTCATGGAATTGACCCGCAATCCCGAAGGTGCCAAGCGGCATCAGGCGATGCGTAAGGGTGAGCGTGATGTGCCGGACCTACCCGACGCCGCAGGCGACAATAATGAGGGTGCCGGGGACCTGCCTGAGGAAGATACAATCCTCGGCACGTGGCACGTTCAGGTCATGGAGGGCGAACTCATGCCCGAAGACGAGAGCATCCGCATCATCTTCAAAAAGGACGGCACGGTCTTCGTCTACGAGGGCGATCGAGAAGAAGAGGCTGGCGGTTACCTGCACAACGAAGAACGTTCTGAGATCAAGATCTTCGAGGACAACGATCCAAATAATATCGAGGCGATCTTGAAGTACAGCTTTGTTGATGACATGCTTGTGATGCGTGTCATTGAAGACCCCGGCCAAGGACGTGAGAATGATGAACAAGTCATCGAGTTGACCCGCAATCCTGAGGGCACTGAGCGTCACCAGACGATGCGCGAAAAGCGTGGCGACAAGCCCGGCCGGCGCGAGCGGATGAGGCGCATGGCACAGATGCGCCAGCTGTTCATGGCAGCAATGGCTTACTCGCTTGACCAGAACAATATGCCAGCCAGCATTGGTGATCTTGTCGTTGGTGAATACATCGATTTGCAGGGAGCGGTGCCTGCATCTGCAAAGGAGAAACTGCCCAAGGATTTTGATGAATGGAAAGGCCCTGCCAGGCGCGACTGGATCAACCAGAACGCCGGCTGCGTGTTTCTCAAGTTTGATATGAAGGCTGCCAATATGGACAAGCTGGTCGCGATCTTCGATGTGCCGAAGAAAGATCAGGAGCAAGTCACGCTTATCTTTGGCGACGGCCATGCCGAACTGCTCGCGCTTGAGGAAGCCGACAAGCGCATCAAAACACAGACAGGCACTTCTCTAGCTCAATGGGCCAAGTCCAAATCGCCAGGTTCCGGGGCTGTGCCCGAGGACGAGGCAGCCGCTAAGAATTGAATTTGTTCTCACTTGCAAACATGCCTGTCGTCCGGGATTCGGGAGGGCTGTACCGGTTTTGACGGGCGGGTGGGAAGAGTCGGTGAAAAAGTGGGATAGCAGGCTTAAAACGCCGGTCGGTTGCTCCGATAACTAGTGGGACTCAGGTAGATCCCCTTTCGGAGAAAATGATGCGGCGATGGAAGCTGGTGGTGGTGCTGGTGCTCGGCGTGCTCTACATGCTGGCCTGCGAAGAGCAGGTGCGCAAGCAGGCGGCCGAGGCAGAGGCGGCATCGCCGGTCTCGGGAGTCTGGTATCTGGAGTCGATGGGTGAAGGTTCGCCAATGGAGCCGGGCGTAGATGTCAGCTTTGATTTCCTGGCGCATGGTTCCGCGGTTTACGAGCGTCGGCCGAGCTGGCCTGATCAGCCCATACGTTTTGACCTTCGATACAACGTAACGGGCGACATCATCAGCATCGACAGCAATGAGATCGACCCCGAGATCCCCAGGATCACCGGCCAGATTGAGTTGTCTGACGACGGTAAGACGCTGGAGATTCTTACGCACAGCCAGGAGCGCTGGCTGCTGACGCGTGAGGCGACAGTCAGGGCTCAGACTGCTGTGGTGCAGACCATGGACGATTGATATTGCATGCGTTGTCGTGTCGTTTTCGGACGCACTGAGCGCGTTTTGGAGAGTTTTCAGCTGCCATTATCGGCTTTGCTAATTTTGTTTGGTCTCGGAGTGAGGCGGTCCTATGATGAGGTGTCTCGTCTGCTTGCCCGCTCTGGGCTTGGTTTGTTCCTACAACTGAGGTTTTGTCATGAGGTTTGATGTCCGTTGCCTTCACTTGGATAACAGTGAGCACGTCGATCGCCACGCGCGTGAGCGATTGAGTGCGGCGTTGAGTAACTCGCAGTCTCGGATTGAGCGCGTCGATGTAGTGCTCGAAGATCTTCACGGCGTGAAGCACGGCGTCGAGCGTTGCTGCACCGTCCGGATCGCCTTGACCGGTACCAATGATGTGTTGATCCAGCACGTTCACCCTGACATCTATGCCGCGATCGACGAGGCCGCCCGGCGCGCGAAGCGCACCGTGCGTCGGCGTATTAATCGGCGGCGAGATATCGCGCATCACCGTTCGGTGAGCGCGCGGCACGCGGCTTAAAATAACGCTTGATGGTGGATGTCCTGAGTAAAGGCCCGACCAACAAGTTGGCCGGGCCTTAAGTGGTCGCGACTGTGGTCAGAGATCACAGCGCGCGGGGGCGATGCTTTTAGGATAGCCGATCAGGCATAAGCGGTGACGGGAGGCCCGGCGGGGGGCTGGCTTTGTGGTCGGTTGGCCCCTTGAGTCAGCCCGGCAAGTTGGGTGCGCAGTTCCTCGAGTCGCGCGCGAACCTTGGTGCTGGGCAGGTCCAGGACCCGGCTGATTTCCATCGGCGTCAGGCCGTCGGCGTAGTAGAGCAGGACGATGTAGCGGTCGTTGCGCCCCAGGCTTTGAACATAGTTCCGCACCTGCCTCGCCTGTGAATCAGCCATACCATGCTCCTTGCTTGTTCTGGGGCGAGCAAAAGAATCGGAATAGAAATGCCACACCCTCGCGTGAAGAAATAAATCAGGCGTGATTGTTATCGGAACCCTTTTGCGAGGGGCTTGATATTTTCTCAAGAAATGAAGAATGAGTTGGTCGTGCCCGGTCCGTGGCGGGCAGGGGGTCATCGATTTCGTCCTCGCAGCAGGCCTGCAGGGCCAAAAGCCAATCATCACGCCCCTGCATCATGAGCATTCATGCAAGCAGGCAGCAGATTTTTCGTTGTCTTGCCGATGGTTACAGCTATACTTAGCAATACTTGCCAAGCCTCGCGGCTTTCACTTGTAGGATGCCCTGCCTTTCGCCCTCAATTGAAGGACACCCCTCATGACAACCCAATCTAAGCGTGGTTTTTCTTTGATCGAAGTCCTCGTCGTGGTCTCGATCATCGCGCTGCTGATCGCGATCCTCTTGCCCGCCCTGTCCAGGTCACGCAGGGGTGCGGAGGATACGCAGTGCATGAGCAATATGAGTCAGTTGATGAAGGCTCAGCTTACCTATGCCGTTGAGCACGACAGTTTTTTTCCTCACTATCAGGAGTGGATTTGGGGCCGGGACAGGCTGCCGGATGGGACGCAGTTCAGGCAGTACGCGGTTGACTATACGACGAAAGAAGCGCCACTCGAAGGCTTGCTCAACACGTACATCACGGATATGGAGGCGCACTTCTGCCCTGTCGCCCCAGAGATGCCCGTCAATGGCTTAAAACATGGCTATACCCCCCTGGGCGATAAGGTTGTTCGTTCATATGTCCAGAATGGGTATGTGTATCCAGGCGGCTACACGTTGGAGTCGGTTTCCAAGCCGGCCGAACTGTTGATGCTCACCGAAGAAAATACATTCAGCATGAACTTCCAAGGCATGGCCGGCTTTAGACAGCACTTCGGCCCGCACCCGATGAATGATGGGCAATTGAATCCGGTTTGGGACAGCATTGGCTCGATGCACCGTCGGAATGATCAGGATAATTTGCGAAGTGGCTTCGCCTCGGGGGCCTTTTTGGACGGCTCGGTCGACTGGGTGTACTCGCAGGCCATGGGGAGTCCCAACAACAACGCGACCATTTCGTTTATCCGAGACGATTTGCCAAACCCGGAAGGTCAAGAGAAACGCTTTATCGCGGATTCCCCGGACTACTCTTACACATATTGAGTAACCATGGAATTCGGAGGTCTTATATCAAGCCCCCTCCCCCGCAGAAACTTGATTGCTCCATTTTAGGCTAGCATAACGCAGAACTTTGCGGTAATTCAAACACTGTTTTAATTCGATTTCGCCCTCTTTGAAGGAGGCCCAAAATGCTTGTTAAAAGCCGCCGAGGCTTTTCACTTATCGAACTCCTTGTGGTGATCTCGATCATTGCCTTGTTGATTGCCTTGCTTCTACCGGCGCTGATCCGCTCGCGTGATTCGGTTCAGGACATGACCTGTCTTAGCAACATGTCGCAGTTGATGAAGGCCCAGGCCAGTTACGCGCTCGAGCACGACAACTTGTTTCCTCACTATCAGGAATGGATCTGGGGAAAGAGTTCTGCTCCTCCAGGCTGGACGGGGAGTTTTGCTGTTCCCGCTAATGACTATACGACATCGCTGTCTCCCGAGTACGGCGTCCTGAATTCCTACGTTTCAACACTTGAGGCACACCTTTGCCCAAGCGCATCGGAGATGCCAGTCAACGGGTTGAAGTTCGGATCTCCTCAGGGTGATGAGGTCGTCAGGTCTTACGTGCAGAACTCGCATGTCTATCCAGGCGGGAAATACCCTTCGTTCGAGACGGTGAATCTGCCTGAGAAGTTGATGATCCTGACAGAAGAGAACACGTTCATCATGAAGTTCAGCAAAGCATTCCAGCATCCAATGAATGACGGCAAACTGGACATGGGCTGGGACAGTATTGGCTCAATTCATCAGCGGAAAGATCGTGATAATCTACGAAGCGGCTACGCTTCGGGTGCTTTTGCGGATGGTCATGCGGAATGGGTCTTCTCGCAATCCAAAGAGAACAATGTCTGGGCGACCAAC
Source organism: Phycisphaeraceae bacterium (assembly GCA_049611445.1). Classification (GTDB taxonomy): domain Bacteria; phylum Planctomycetota; class Phycisphaerae; order Phycisphaerales; family Phycisphaeraceae; genus JAHQVV01. Next base: position 8,923 of record JBMZAP010000063.1, read on the forward strand.
GCTTTCGCAGACGATACCGTCGATAACCCGACAGACATGGACACATCGCTTATCGACACGTCCATGGATTTCACGTTTACCTATTGATTGTTTCCCAATAATAGCGAGTTGGCTTGTTTTTCATGTGGCATAATCCACCGTTTAGCTCGTGCATATTTTGGACTGGGGTCTCAAACGGACGGATGGGCTTTCACGGGCTAAAAATAAGCTTGACGACCGCCTGTAGCGCGGGTTTAATTGGTTCGTCCCTCGATTGAAGGATTCTATGGGCCAAAATGAAGGATTTGGCCGCCCGACCCACCTACCTCGCTCGCAGGCGTGACGACACCTGCGGCACACCCCATCCGGCGTATGTCGCGTTTTCTCAAGACGATCTGTTCAGCTGTAACGGTCAGCCTTTGTGCTGCAGGCGTGTGCGCTGAGCCCGCCGCGAAGGGTCTTGCTGGCTACAAAGCCGTCGTCGCACCTTACTTCGAGCAGCATTGCGTTCGCTGTCATGGGCAAGACAAGAGCAAGGGCGGCATCACCGTACACTCGCTCAACGGCGACCTGTCGCTTGGCCAGGAACTGGACAAGTGGGAGTCGATCCTCGACATGCTCGAGTTTGGCGAGATGCCGCCGATCAAAGAGCCTCAGCCGAAGAAGGCCGAGACCCAGGCTGTGATCGACTGGATCGAGTCGGGCATGCGTGACTACGTCAAAAAGGCAAGCCAGGAATTACCCGAGCCAAAGACGCGACGGCTGACCAATGTCGAATACCAGAACACGCTTAACGAGCTGCTTGGCTTTGAGCTCGACGTGATGAGCGACTTGTCCGAAGACCCCGAACTGCACTACGGGTTTAACAACACCGCCGAGTACATGCGGATGGGTCCGGAGCAGTTGGACCGCTACCTCGAGATCGCCCGCAAGGCGATGCGTGCGGCGATCGTGGATGCTGAGAAGCCCGAGCCTTACAAGAAACGCCAGGAGTGGAAACGCATCGGTTTAGACCGTGGCATGGCGTTGGATGAGTTTGGCCTTTGGGGCAACCGTCGCGGCTCGGTCGCGGGCGGGATGAGCCTGCAGGATTATCCGGAGCACGGCGAGTATCGCCTTCGTATTCAGGCTTCGGGGATCATTCCGCCGGGCTTTACGGAAGTGCCGCTGAAAATCGACATGGGGACCGATCCTGGTCCGACGGAGACGCCTTACAAGACGGTTGGCGAGCTGTACCTGACCAATACGCCTGACGAGCCGAAGGTCTATGAGTTCCGCGGCCGGATCGAGAACCACCCGTCTTCGCTGGTACGGCAGGGCAGGCCGCCGAACGCCAAGTTGGTCGAGCGCATCGCGATCAAGCCGCGCATTTTTTACGACAACGGCACGCTGAACGATGGCGGGAACTACGCCAAGGTCCGCCAGCTCGCGAATCCGCGCGTGGTGATCAACTGGATGGAAATCGAAGTTCCGGTGATGGATGCCTGGCCGCCCAAGCATCACACAGACATCTTATTTGAGTCGCCTTTGCGTGAGGCAGACGAGGCGGCGTATATCCGGCAGGTGATTGAGCGTTTTATGTCGCGTGCTTACCGTCGCCCGGCGACGAGGGCGGAGATCGATAAGTTCGCCAAGATCTTCGGCATCATTCGGCCGGCTGTCGAGAGCTTTGAGTATGCGGTGCGCGAGACGCTGGCGATGGTCATGATCTCGCCGCAGTTCCTCTACCACACCGAGTCGGACCCGGCGACGGACTCGCAGTTCGCGTTGGCATCGAAGCTGTCGTACTTCCTCTGGGCGAGCATGCCGGATGCAGAGCTGCTCGACTTGGCGGCGAAGGGCAAGCTGAATGATGACGCGACGATCAAGCAGCAGGTCGTGCGGATGCTTGCCGATGATCGGGCGAACGGCTTCATTGAAGATTTCACCTTGCAGTGGATGAGCATTCGCAAGATGCTCACCGTGCCGATCAATACCGATCTATATCCTCGCTTCCTTTACCTGGTGTCTGCCGGCGAGACGCGGGGTACGGAGGTACCGTACCGTGTCACCGTGCGTGACTACATGATGCAGGAAACCGTCGGCTTCATCGGCGAACTCATCAAGCAGAATAAGAGCGCGCTGAACATCATCGACTCAGATTTTGCTTACCTCAATGAGCGATTGGCGATTCACTACGGCATCGAGGGCGTCAAGGGCATGAAGATGCGCGCCGTGCCGATCAAGCCTGAGGATAACCTCGGTGGCCTGCTCACCCATGGCTCGGTGCTCATCGGCAACGGCACGGGCACGGCCCCGCACCCGATCTACCGTGCGGTCTGGCTGCGTGAAGCGATTCTTGGTGACCACGTCGCAGCGCCACCTTCTGAAGTGCCCGCACTCGAAGAGACGGCCGGCGACTCCACTGAGGGCGCGCTGTCGATCGCACAACTGCTCGAGAAGCACCGCACGGTCGAGAGCTGCAATGACTGCCACTTCCGCCTCGACCCCTGGGGCATCCCGTTCGAAGACTACAACGCCATCGGCAAGTACCAGCCGAAGGTGCCCAAGGACGGTACACGTGTCAGCGGGTTTGATGATCGGAAGCACAAAGATCTGGCGGGCTACCAGACCTACCTTGAATCGATTAACACGGTCGACGTCGACGCGAAGGCTCGTGTGCCTCACGGCCCAGAGGTCGACGGGATGCGTGAGCTTAAGGCGTATCTACTTAAGGAACGCAAAGACGACATCGTCGAAAACGTGATCCGACGCCTATTGTCATACGGAGTCGGTCGTGAGCTGACTTACCGAGACCGATTTGTTGTAGATGAATTGGCTGAAAAGGCCGCAGGCAACGACTATAAAATGCGTGACATCATCGTCTCGATCTGTTTGAGCGAGGTGTTCCGTGAAGAGACTCAAGCGAAGCAAGCCAAGAAGGACTAACGATGGCACGTAAGAGCTGGCAACTGAGCCGACGGGATATGATCAAGGGCGTAGGCGTCGCGATGGCGCTGCCTTACCTCAACGCGATGAGCGGTGGGGCGAGTGTCGCCAGTGCTGCGGCGGGCAGTGCGGCAAAGGCGATGCCCAAGCGTTTCATCGGCACGTACATCTCCTACGGTGTCTACCAGCCTGATGGGCCCGGCGGGCTTCCGAAGAAGAAGGCCGATGGCACCTACGAGCATCACGAGTGGAGTTGGTGGCCGCAGGCCGAGCTCGGCGAGCTCAAATCTTTCAACAAGTCGACCAAGCCTTTTGAGCAACTTAAAGACAATGTGACTTACCTGCGTGGCCTGGACCACAAGGGCGGGTACAAGCTCGGCGGGCACAGCTCCGGTGATGTGTTCCTGACCGGTGCGGACATGGCCGAGATCGAGACGACCAACAACATCTCGATCGATCAGGTCATGGCCAATCACTACGGCAACGAGACACGCCATTCCTCGCTGGTCATGGGCACCGAGGGCGGCACCGGCTCGTACCTTCGTACCAAGACGATGAGCCACCGTGGCCCGGGTAAGGCGATCCCGTCGATGCATAAGCCCGACGAGATCTTCAATCGCCTGTTCAACCCCTACGGCGATAAAGGTATCGATCAGGTCCGCGCGGGCCTGAAGCGCGACGCGTCGATCCTCGACCTGATGATGGACCACAGCAAGAGCTTTCACACCCGTCTGGGCGTCGAAGACAAGCGGAAGATGGATGAGTACCTCGAGTCCGTCCGCGAGATCGAGAAGCGTGTCGAGCGGACCAATGACTGGACCCACACGCCGTTGCCTGAGGTCGACAAAGACAGCGTCAATCTTACGGTTGATCACAAGGCTGGTCCGGGTGAGTACATCCGCTGCCTGTACGACCTGGCCTATCTCGCGTTTATCACCGACCAGACCCGCTATGTCACGTACATGACCGAGTCCGAGCAATCCAGCTCCAGCGAGCTTTGGAACTACGCGAACTACGTACTGGGCTACAAGGGGGCGACGCACGACATCGCGCACAAACGCCCGCAGGTCATCTCCGGCCAGTGGGACCTCTGGCGTGCAGAAAACCACGCGTACTTCCTCAAGCGTCTCGCCGACACGCAGGAAGGCGACGGCACGATGCTCGACAACACGCTGTGCCTCTGGGGTTCGGCTCACCCGCACGCTTCGCACAGCGGACTGAACTACCCGCTGCAGATCGCGGGCGGCAAGAACATGGGCTGGAAGCATGGCAGCATGCACGAGTTTGTTGGCGACAAGAAGGTGCCCATGGCCAACCTCTTTGTCTCGATGCTGCACAGCATGAACATCCCGATGGACAAGTTCGCTGACAGCACCGGCAACCTCGACCAACTGCTCAGGGCGTAGACCATGCGAAAGACCCTGTCATACCTGCTGGCTATGGTGTTGGTGCTCGTGTCGTCGTCGGCGGTTGCGCAGGACGATCTGCCGCGCGTGCTGATTATTGGTGACAGCATCGCTGGGATGTACAGCCGCGAGACGTCAAGCGTCTTTAAAGACAAGGTAAAAGTAGAGGTCGGCTATAAGGCGCCGGAGTTTCTGCTTAATTCCAGCACGATCTTTGAGGAACTGGATCAGTTCCTTGGCCGCATCGATCGTAGCGGCAAGCCGGTACCCAAAGAGAAGTGGCCCAAGTGGGATCTGATCCATGTGAACGTCGGGCTGGGAGATCTGGTGCACTGCATGCCGGGGCTCAAGGAAATACGCCTGCTGCCGCACACGATCGGTGGCGAGATCGCGACGACGCCTAAGGAATACGAGCAGAACCTCAATCGACTGATGCAGGAACTCAAGGCCAAGGCCCCGGACGCGAAGATCGTCTGGGCGAGCATCACGCCGATCCGCGCTTCTAGCAACGAAGTCTTTAAGCTCGGTACGGAGATCGAATACAACGCGATCGCGGAACGTGTGATGAGTAAGCACCGTGTCCCGATCAACGATATGTACACCTACGTCAAGCACCTGATCAACATGGATAAACCCGCGGGGCATGGCGCGGACCCGTTTCACTTCGACAAGAAGCCGATTCATATGCCGGTCGTGCGTGTGATTGAAAAGGCGTTCAGCATTAACCCGATGGATGAGACGGAAGAGGAAAAGGCCGTCAAGGAAGCGTTGGCGAAGCCTGCTCCTGCTCAGGGGTGACCCGATAGGCGTCCTTGCGGTCTGGTTTCTCAGGCGGCGCGTATGCCAATCGATGTATTGCGGGGGCCTGTGGCGTGTAGCTATGATGGCATGTGCTGTTGCCGACCCGCACTGTTCGTGAAGGAAGATCTATGTTTCGGTGTCTGCTTTTTGTTGTGTTGGCTTGCCTTTTTGCCGCCCCTGCATCGGCGGTCTACGAGAAGAAGGACGGCTTTCCTTGGAATCTGAAGCTCCACGGCTATCACGACCGTGAACTGGCAGAGAAGCTTGGTGAAGGCTTCTTCATGAACGTCGGCCCCACCGGTATCCGTGCGCAGATCACGCACGAGCATCCGTCGGCCTTTACGGTGCGTTTTGTTTTCAGTAATTCACCGGCGGCAGGCAAGATCAAGGCGGGTGACGTGATTGTCGGCGCTAACGGCAAGTACATGACCACCCCCCACAAGTTTGGCCGACGCACGGTGTCCGGTTGGGATGGCCCGATGACCTCGATGGCGGTGCTCATCGAAGATGCGCAAGGCAAGGACGGCAAGCTCGAACTGATCGTCTGGCCAAACGGTTCCAAGAAGGACGAGAAGAAGGTTGAGATCCAGATCGCCACGCCGGGTCGTTTTGCAAAGACCTTCCCCTACAACTGTGAGCGGTCGGACAAGCTTATGGCCGACCTGTGTGACTTCCTTGTCCAGGAGTATGAGCGTGAAGGAAAGTTCGGTCGCCCCCACGCACACGGCGCTGCCATCCTTGCGCTGATGGCCAGCGGAGATAACAAGTACTCCAAGATCATCCGCCACATCATGGGCGGGTACGAGGGAAAGCGCTACAACTCTGAGAACGGCGGGGGGTTCCCGACGTGGGGTTGGGGCTACGACGGCATTGTCATGGGCGAGTATTACTTGCTGACTAAAGATAAGAGTCTGATCCCTGCGATGGAGTCGCTCGCGGTGGCGTACCGTGATTCGATCGATTGGCGTTCCGGCGGGTACATGCACAAGCCCTTTCCCTTTATCACCAAACGTATCGCAGGCGGTGGGCCGAAGGGCTATGGCTCGATGTCTCAGCCCGGTGGTTTGGCGATGATCGCGCAGAGCATCTTCGAGGTCGGGGGGCTGAACTTCGATGAGGCGACCTATGAACGCACGCACCAGGGGTTCCTCAATTCGGCATCGCCGAATGGTGCGGTTGGGTACGGCTTCAAGGCCTGGGAGCACGCGGTGATCAAACTCAAGGGCGAGTCGATCGAGCATGCCAAGGCGGTCGATAAGCGGGGCGTTGGCTATTACCTGCAGACGGGGATGGATGGTCTGAAGGACTTTGACATTGTTTGGCCGACCAAGGCAGACCCGCGCTACAAGCCGCTTGATTGGATCAAGACAGAGGCCAGCCGCGTTCGTTCGTACGTGACCAATAAGAACGAACTGGTGCTTATTCGGGACATGTCGCTGCCCGAGCCGACTCGGCCCATTCATCACGACGGCCGACGCACCCCCGGGTATGGCCAGGCAGGGCAGGGCGCGATTGCTCACTCCATCGGTTCCGCGACGCACCCCTCTTGGAAGTTTCTGGCTGACCACTTCGGTAAGTCTTGTGCGAATAGTCCCGAGTCGATTTTTGATGGACACGCCTCGACGCTGATGCACACGCACTGGGGATCGCTGGGTGCGCTGCGCGCCGGTAAGAAAGGGTTTCGCCACTACATGGATGGCATCAAGTGGTGGTTCGTCATGGGCCAGACGCACGACGGCGGCTTTGTGCCGATGCCCGGCCGTGACTATGCCTCGACCGACCACGTTTACGCGACGCGTGTGATGCCCAGTGCGATCGCTGCGCTGATTCTCTCAGTCAAGGAACGCAAGCTTCAGATCACCGGAGCGAGCAGCAGTATTGTGCCTCCGGCCAGAGAGAACGAAAGTGGGAGTGAGAACACCGACCAACTGCAAGCCCCCAAGGCCGACAAGCCCAGCCAAGCCAGCTTAATTTTGGGCAGTGACTTCGTGATCAAGCATTGTCAGGCGCAGGCCAGGATGCTTGAAGGCTCAACGCCATATCCGCGTGTCTTCGATGCGCTCGATGCGGTTGCTGCCAAGGGTGATGAGCAGGCAGCAGAAGCAAAGCAATTTGCCGAGCAACTCCGTGCCTGGCTGACCAAGCGAAACAACACGTTGATCGAGCAGGCGTTGGCCCAGCCCGCAAAAACACTGGCCCGCAGTGCCGACCACATGCGTCGGCTCAGTGGGATGGATGACCTCGGCGCGACGACGTTGCGTGCCATCCTCGACATGGTCGGCGAGGATACGAATACCCGCACGCTCTCACGGTATTTCCAGCAGATTGATCAGCTCGTCAAGGAAGAGGCAGAGCAGGGTTCGCCAGAAACAACAGCGAAGCGCAAGCAGCAGGTTGTCGCGCTGCTTGAGCGATTCCTTGCCCAATCGGACGTGTCAGGCCGGCTCAAGAAAGAAGCACAGGGTCTGCTCGACCAGATCAATCTGCAATAGTGGTGATGATGGCGACTAGCCCACCTGCGGTTCGGGCTGTTTGTCCTGTTCGACCGGGTCTGCTGCCTCATCTTCGGTTTCATCATCCTCGAGCAGGCCTTCGATCTTTTCATCGTCGATGGCTAGCTTAATGCGGTTGAAGATGGCGTCGGCGGTTTGTCGCTCGAATTTGAAATCATCGATCAGGACATTGTTTTCGCCTGAGCCAGTGTCGTAGTAGACACGAGCGATCCCCTTGTTTTCCCATCGGGTCGCGTCGATGCGACTGATCTGGTCGAACGGGACTTCGACATTGCCCGAGGCGTAGAGCGTGCTCTCATCTGCACCGATGAAGCGGCGTGACCAGACCAGAACTGAAATCAGGCAGTAGGTGCCAATCGGGAAGACCACGGCGAACTGCCACCACTGAGTCGTGATGTCACCCTCAGAACGTTCCTTAGGCTCCTTGTTGGGGTCCAGGTCGTTCGCCTTTGCGACTGCCGGCCAGTGGTCTTTCCAGTCGCTGGGGTGTTCTTTTTTGACATCCTCAAGCAATTGGCGTGCTTCGATCTGCTTGGGGTATTTAACGGTCGCGTCGTAGACACACAAGGATGCATAGAAAAGCGCACCCAAGGCAATCAGGATCAGCCGATTGCGGTAGCCAAACGTGTCTTTGTCGATCTTCGCTTTGAGGTCCATGTTCTAACCCGGGGGGCTGCCAGAGGGCTTGGCTTGGTGTTGTCGTACAAATCAACGCGCGTCAGTGATCGCGGATACGGTCCAGCGCCTTGGCCCACCAGCAGGCGACAATAGTCGCGGCATTCGGGCGGCGGAGCAGTTCCGTAAACCCGCCGCGGTCCATGCGGCGGCGAGGGATGCGAGGCATGGGCTCCTGATTCTTCATCGCCCAACTCAGAAACGCATTGGTCTCTGCGATCGCACGCCTCCTGGCATCTATCGGCCGATTTCGTTGGTTTGAGAAGTGAAAACCCAAAACTCTTTCCTGGAAACGACGTCGAATGACCGCATGATTGTAGGCCCCAATGGCTGCTGACGCCACGGTCGCGGTCACGGATTGCCTGGGCCCCATAATCCTCGTCGGTTTTCACGGGCTTGCCGCTCCAACGCTTCGTAGGCCAGATTCCGGTCATGCCCCCAGCGGTCGTCGTGCTCTGACAGGCCGTTTTTGATGAGCATCGCACTCAGATCTCTGCCATCGGGCAACTCGATGTATGCCAGTAATCGGCCAAAGCCGCCTCTGAATCGGTGTTCCTGCAGGTGTAGTGTGACGCGTTGGCCCTGCACGTTCTGCCGGGCGAAGTCCGTCGCCTGCTCCGCAAACGGGTCGGGTGGGGTGTTGGGATCGTTGGTGTGCATCTCTGGCGTATCGACCCCCCAGAGCCGGACACGCGTGGTCGTCTTTTCGCCATCAGGCGCCACGAGTTCGAGCGTGTCGCCATCGATGACCCGGAGCACGTCAAAGGACTGGCCATGGTATCGGTGCCAGTCGTCGTCAACAGGCAGGACACCCGCCCAGTGATCCAGGAGCATGATCGCGAGGATCAGCAGCAGCGTAATCACCAGACCCGCGGCTTTACGCTGCTTGATCAATCGGCCGAGACGGATCGGATCGATTCGGATTGGGGGCTGTCTGTGACGCGGTGGCATGGCCGAGACAATAGCTCAGGCCACGACATCCAACAATGTGCCGGGCACGATCCAGGCGGCACCGAGCCCCGACAGAGCCGGTGAACCCACAACGGGGGAAAGCTGCTCAGGATCAACTCCAGGATCGGGTAGAGGCGATTCTTGTCCGGTCATTTTTGAGGTTGCCATCACTTCGCTGACACGTTTGGCGTCCAGCGCCCATGGATCACTGGCCAATGCTTGAGGACTCAGTTCAACGCGATCGATTTGCGGGCGGTCTGTGTCCTGCTTGTTGTCCTTGCAGGGCTCGCAACGTGAAACGTGCTGGTCGCCGTGGTCCCGGCATGCGATATCAAACCGCTGGGCACGGATCAGGTCGACGGTGAGGTTGCCGCTGGCGATGACACGCATGCACCAAGTCAGTCACAGCAATACGTCCACGCCAAACCATTTTGTAAAGCGTTGATTTGCCTGGATTTTCAGGCGAGCTGAGTTGAGGGGTCGTGTCGGATGTTGCCTGAAAGCAACACGCCGCAATGCCTCGTCTGGCGCAAGATCATTTACACTGGATGCATGCCCAGTTCATTCGACGGACTCGAACCGCTGCCCGCATCGGTCCTGCACCGCCGCCGCGAGCGTGTCTTTCTGGTCATGGCCGGCCTGTTTCTGGGCACGCTGGCGATGCTGAACATCCTCGGGATCAGCCGGTTCATCGTCCTTGCCAGCATGGGTGGCGAAGAAGGCTGGCAATGGGGGACGCCGGGCGAGATTACGTTTGCACTGGCGGTGGGGGTCTTGCCCTATCCGCTGACGTTCCTCTGCACCGACCTGATCTCAGAGTTCTATGGTCGGCGGCGTGCGAACTTTGTCGTCTGGGTCGGGCTGATCCTCAATCTTTGGGTCATGTTCATCCTGTGGGTCGGCGGGCTGATGCCCGGCTTCGGCGACATGGATGCGACCGGCACGCCGATTGTTGATGCGGCAGGGCGGGCACCGGTCTTTTTTGAGATTCGCACGCTCGCCTTTGGCGCGGTCACCGCTTCGATGATCGCGTATATGGTCGCCCAGTTTGTCGATGTCTACCTCTTCCACTTCTGGAAACGGTTGACCAAGGGCAAGCATCTTTGGCTGCGCAACAACGGTTCGACGCTTGTCAGCCAACTTGTGGACACCACGGCCGTAATCCTGATCACCCACTTCTACGCCAAGGCGCTACCGATCAATGCGGAGGATTCGCTCTGGCCGCAGTTGCTGCTGTTTATTGCAACGGGCTATGTGTTTAAGTTCGTCGTGGCGTTGCTCGATACACCCGTGATCTATCTTGCGGTCGCGGCGCTGCGGAAATACCTTCGGCTTGATCCTGTCTCCGAGCACGAGGCAGATCAAGAAGAGCAGTCGTTGTTCGTGGATCAGGAGTAGGCCATGTCAGATGCGGAGACGAAAGCCGCCTTACGCAGGCAATATCGTGGGCTGCGCGGTGCGATCGATGAGGACCAGCGTGTTGATCGTTCTGCAGCAATCGAGCAACTGGTCTTATCGATTGAGCATGTCGAACAAGCAGGCAGTTTCTTCGTTTATGTTTCCAGTGGCAGCGAGGTTCGGACACACGAGTTGATCGCGGCTTTGCTGGGGTTGGGCAAAACTGTTTCCGTGCCACGCGTCTTGCCCGAACCCGGTGAGATGCAGCCGATCGTGATCCATGGTTTGGACGACTTTGCGCCTGGCCGCTTTGGGATCCCCGAGCCAACGACACACGAACCCTTCGACGAAACCCCTGATGTCACGATCGTGCCCGGGTTGGCGTTTACGCGCACGGGGCATCGCCTTGGGCAGGGCGGCGGTTTCTACGACCGCTATCTCGCCCAGCATCCCGCGACGTACAAGATTGGCTTGTGCTTCAACGAACAGTTAGCCAGTGAATTGCCCACCAGCGAGCACGACATGCACATGGATGAAATCGTCACTGCGTGAGCATCAGAACGACCCGGACATGTCCGCCTTGCTCTCCTTCACCTCGTTTTTCTTGAACGTTGAGGTCTCGCCGAGGTGGACGATCAGGTCCGCGTAGGCCTTGC
>JBMZAP010000064.1:0-20141 GCA_049611445.1 Phycisphaeraceae bacterium
CGGGCGATAGGCATTGCTCGCGGCTGGGGCGGCCCGATCAGGGCGTGGATTTCGTGCGCGGGGCATGCGCATGTCCGCCTGCGATCGGCGGCTACACTGCTTAAAGCGCGTCGCCAATGGGGCGGCACGGCAATGTTTTTTTCATGCGCAGTGGGCGCACAAATACATGGAGGCCAATCATGGCTGATCAAGGTGACACGACGATCGTTGGCGCGGATTCGCATTTCGAAGGCAAGCTGACCTTTGAGCGGACCGCGCGGATCAACGGCAAGTTCGACGGGACGATCAACGGCAAAGGCGAGTTGCAGGTCTCGCAGAACGCGCTGTGCAAGGCAGACGTGCAGGCGGGTGCGGTCTCGGTCGACGGCCGAATCGAGGGCAACGTCCAGGCGGGCGACACCGTTCGACTCAACGGCAGCGGGGTCGTGAAGGGCGACATCAACGCCGCGAAGATGGTCATGCAGGAAGGCGCAAGCTTCTACGGCATGTGCGCGGTCGGGCCGGACGCGGCACAGAACGCGCCAAGGCCGAGCCCGCCACAGCCTCAGGAAGGTAAAGACGACGGCAAGAAGTAAGCCAGGCACGCCTGGGTGATGTGCGGTGCTGCGCGCGTGTTGTGCGCAGCGCTCGTGTGTTGGTGTGGTTCGCCAGTCGGGCGGTCGCGCTGACGCGTCGTGTTTGGGCTGCTTCGTTGTCTTTCTGATTTGCTGCGCGCATGGCCAAAAACAAAGGCCCACGCATGGTTCAGTGCTACCACTGCCGGCACCGGTTTGAGGTGGGCGGTCGCGCGCAAAGTACATCCTGCCCGGGGTGCAACAAGCCGCTGCGTGTCGATGACATCGTGTTTGACACCAAGCACAGCGGTATCGGACGTATCAAGATCCAAACCTGCGGGATGATCACGATTAAGAAGGGCGGGCGTGTGACGGCCGAACTGGTCGAGGCGCACGGCGGGATTGTCTGCCACGGCACGATTGAGGCGAAAGAAGTGATCAGCGGCCAGACGCTGGTACTTGGCAAAACAGGTTTGTTCTACGGAACACTCAAAGCCTTAGGCGTTGAGATGGCGCTGGGTGCGAAGGTCAAGCCAAGCCTGTTTGAGGTCCCCAGTGATCCATTGGGGTTGAGTGATTTGGGGGAAGAACAGTTGGAGTGAGATGGGGGTGTGGGCAATAAACAACGCGGCCATTTCTGACCGCGTTGGGTGAGTCTTGATTCCTGGAGGGATTGTCTTAGCTTGTCAGGTCGTCAAGCAGCGCGTTGATCGCGGTATCGAAGCGCTCGGCGGTGTCGTAGTTGCCTGCCTCGATCTGCGACTTAACCGAATTGACCAGGCCCTCGCGGACCTCGGGTAGTTGCTTAAGCTTGGAAAGCAGGCGTGCCTGCTCGGACAACTCGACACGGTCGCTGGAACGCGTTGCCGAGGCGGTGTCGCCGTTGGATGCAGCGCGTTTGCTGGCCGACTCAAAGGTGGTCTGTTGTGGTCGGGTAATGGGGTTGATATCGCTCATCGTTGGTACTCCCTCGCGGTGGTTGGCCGCGGCATTCTTCCTATTCTGCTTGTGTAGGGGCTTTATCCCATCGCTACTCGGTGGGCGGGGGCTCCCACACTTAGCCTCTGCCTGTTTTATCGCCAAAGGGTCGAAGCTGGCTTTAACTTAGCACTCGAAAGCAGTTCATTGGGTTAATTGCTTGCAAAATAGTGGTTTATATGTTTTTCAATATAGTAAAAGTCCGGTAATTGAATGCTGATCAGTACTGGTAGTGATCACGTAACTGGAGGATTACCCACAGGTTATCCACCAGCAAGCAGCTATTTCTGTGAGGCTGCCCTGCAGAATATTCATCGGAAAGAAAGTGCAAATTTCTCTACTTTGTTCGGGAGGTGTTCTGTTCAACCGAACATTGCACCGCGATCGCCTGGCGATGCTCCGCCACGTCGTGGATACGCAGGGCATGAACCCCCGCCTGGACACCCATCAGGTTGGCGGCGAGGGTGCCCGGAAGACGCTGGTCCGTGTCGGGATTCGCAAATCCTTCGCAGCAGCCCGCGATAAATCGCTTTCGGCTGACCCCCAGCAGCACCGGATAGCCCGAGGTCACAAAGCGATCCAGATGCCCGAGCAGGGCAAGGTTGTGTTCGAGCGTTTTGCCAAAGCCGATGCCCGGGTCCAGCCAGATCTTGTCTTTGGCAACGCCCGCTGCGATCGCCTGTTCCGCGCGGGCGAGTAGAAAGTCGAGCACCTCCTGCACGACGTCGTCGTACTGCGGGTTGTCCTGCATGGTGCCGGGCTGGCCGAGCATGTGCATGAGAGCGATCGGGGCGTTTCGCTCGGCCGCGAGAGAAAACATCGCGTCGTCCTCCCGGCCGGCGGAGACATCGTTAAGCATCGCCGCGCCGGCGTCGAGTGCCGCTTGTGCGACCTCGGCGAGGGTCGTATCAATGCTGATCGTCACCTGATCGAAGCCTTGCTGATCGAGCGTTGCACGCAGCTGACGGATCGGCTCTACCACGCGATTGATCTGCTCGGCTGCGGTGACACGCTGACTGCCGGGCCGTGTCGACTCGCCGCCAACGTCGATGATCGCAGCGCCCTCACGGGCCATCTTCAACCCATGCGCGACAGCGTGGCTGACCGTGTCGTGTTCTCCGCCATCGGAGAAGCTGTCGGGGGTCACGTTCAGGATCCCCATGAGCAGCGGGCTGTTGTCATTGGGATTGGCCATGGCTTAGACCTCGACCTTGAGCCAGCCATCGCGGAGATAGCGTGCAATGAAGACGATACCGCGGAGGAGCAACTCCCCGCAGAGGGCATACCAGATACCGACCAGACCAAGCTCAAGCACATAGCCAAGGATAAACGCGGCGGGCAGGCGGACAAACCAGGTCAGCGTATTGGAGAGGATCGCTGGGACGCGTGTATCCCCCGCGCCGCGCATTGCACCTTGCAGAACCAGCGCACTGCCGAAGAAGAACTGCACGAAGCCACAGATGCGCACGAGGTCCGGGCTCGTTTCAAGGAAGATCGGGATATCGGTCAGGATGCGAACCAGCGCATCGGGGACCGTGATGAAGACCAGCCCAAGCGTCGTCATGATGCCAGCACCGAGCATCCAGCATTGGCGAGCGGCCTTGCGTGCCATCAACGGATCGTTCGCGCCGAGGTATTGGCCCGTCAGTGTGCTTGCGGCGGCGGCGAAGGCGAGAGCAGGGAGGAAGCTGATCGCTTCGATCCGGATCGCGATGATATGCGCGCCCTGGACCGCGTCGCCCGCTTCGCTGCGACGACCGATCATGCCTACGAGCATGATGATGATCCAGTTGCCCACCCAGTGACCACCACGGTCCAGCAGGTTGGGGTAGGCGACGCGCCAGATGCGCTTAACCGTGTGCCAGTGTGGGCGAAGGCGGTGGGGGTGCAGCCGGATCGCGCCGCTGGGACGCAGCAGCAGCCAGACCATCAGAAGTGCCCCAACGAACCAGCCAACCACCGTGCCCAGTCCGATCCCGACCACGCCCAGCCCAAAGCCACGGAGCACGATCTGATCGTGCACGATCACCAGCTGGTCCAGCGCGAGGATCAGCGTGATGATCAGGTTCACCACGTTCATGGCGACCATGACATAGAACGGGTTGCGGGTGTCGCCTGCCGCGGTCATACACGCCGCACCCACAAACAGCACCGATGCCAGCGGCACGCCCGCGGCGGTGATCCATAGGTATTGCCGACAAAGTGCGAGCGATTCATCCGCCAGCCCGGCTGCAACCCCGATTAATTGCGCTAGCGCAAAGACAACCAGCCCGACCACGACGCCGACAATCGTCCCCAGCAGTAGCGACTGTCCGACCCCGGCGCTGGCCAGGCGTTTATGCCCGCCACCGATTGCGCGTGCGATCAAGGCCGCGCCGCCCGAGCCGATACCCATCACCATCAAGCCCATGAACCAGTTGATGTAGCCCCCAACCGCGATCGCGCTGGTCGCTTCCTTGGTGAGGTGGCCTGCCACGGCGGTATCAACGAAGGAGACGAGCCAGCTCAACAGCTGCTGGAAAAAAGGCCAGATCGCCAGGACAAAGATCTGCTGGCCCAGCGGCATCCCTGCCAGCCGACCGGCGAGCGCTTTGGGTTTGTCGCCAGCGGTACCGGTTACAGGTGCACTGACGCCGGGCGCTTCGTCGTCTGCTTGAAAAGGCGTGTCCGGGTCAGGCATGGCAGAGAAGGATGATATCGCCTGCCGGGGCGTTACACGCGGCCACTCATCAAACAGTCGTTTTTGCCCAGCGGTTGGTCTGGTAATAGAAGTAGAACACGATCGCGCGGACGATCAGGTCCGTCACGATCCCCAGCCAGATGCCCCACAGCCCCATCCCCAGCGGGAACGCAAAGATGTACGCCCCGACCAGCCGGAGCAGCACCAGAAACACCAGGTTCAGGATCGCGGTGTTGCGCGTGTCGCCGGCCCCCTGCATTGCGCCATACAGGATCAGGTGCATCGCGAGGAACGGCGCATCCAGCGCGGCCAGCTTGAGCAGCGGGGCGGCCAGCGCCACGTGCTGTGGCTCGTCCGGGCTGATCAGCGAGACCAGCATCTCGGGCATGAAGAAGAAGAAAAATGAACAGACCGTCATCAGCGACATCGCCCCGCACATCGCGATGTAGGTCGCTCGCCTGGCGCGCTGCGGGTCCCCCAGCCCGAGGTACTGCCCGGTCAGTGTCGATGCCGCGACCGAGATCGCAAAACCAGGCAGGAACGAGATCGACTTGATGCGCATTGCGATCGAGTGCGCACCGTAGGCGCCTTCAACATCGAGGAAGACGATGTAGATCAAGAGCCCGAGGTTGATCCCCCAGAACGCGAGCTGGAAATAGAGGTTGGGCAATGCGACCTTGATAATGCGGCGCATGGTGTGCCAGTGCGGCCTGAGCCGATGCGGCCGCAGGCGAAGTTCGGATCGGCCGGACAAAAGGATCACGAGCACGACGAGGCCGCCGACGGTCCATGCCAGCGCGGTACCCCATGCGATACCGTTGACACCGAGGCCCAGGCCGATGACCTGATCTTCGCCAACGCGCAGGCCGCCGAGTCCGATGCTGACGACAACGTTGACGAGGTTGACCGCGACCATGGCGAAAAACGGGCTGCGTGTGTCGCCTGCAGCGCGGAGGACCGCTGAGCCGGTGAAGAGCGCGCCGCACATCGGGATGCCCAGCGCGGTGATACGGATATAGTCCGCTGCCATCTGTTGCGCGACACCCTGGAGCCCGAAGATCGACGCGATCCATGGTGCCGCGACAAAGATGACCGCGCCGGCAAAAACGCCCGAGCCAATACCCAGCACGATGGCCTGCCCGCTACCTGCGTTGGCCAGACGACGGTGGCTTGCCCCGACCGCGCGCGAAACGATCGCAGCAGCACCGACACCAACCGCGGCCTGCAGGATCGTCATGAGCCAGACGAAGTAGCTGGCAACACCGATCGCGTCGAGTGCATCGAGGCTGGCGTTCTCGCCCGGGAGTCGGCCGGCGATGGCCATGTCCACCAGCCCGACCAGGAAGTTCATCACCTGCTCCAGCAAGGGCCAGAGCGCGAGCACAAACACCTGCTTCGGCAGCGACAGCCCAGCCAGCTTGCCGCTGAGCTGTTTCTGGTTCTGCTTGCTCGGCTTGGGCGTCGCGGGCGGCGCAGGATCCCCGGCCCCGAGGATCGCGCCGCGCAGGCCGGGGATACCCAGTCGGCGTTTGCGCGAGGTGTTGTCGGTCTCGGGTTGGGGTGGGTCAGCGTCGGACATTGTCTGCAGCGGCGATCATAGCCCGCAGCGCGATAGGCATGATCTCAAATCTCTACAATGCCTGTTCATGGCCCGACTGCTCCAACTCGCACTGCTCCAGCATGCCTGCCCGGTTGATGCTTCGAAAGAAGACAACCTGGCAACATGTGAGCGGTTGATCCGACAAGCCGCCACAGATGGGGCACAGCTGATCGTCACGCAGGAACTTTTCGCCGGCCACTACTTCCCGCAGGTCGAAGATGACACCCTGTGCGACTGGGCGGAACCGATCCCCGGACCCACGAGCGAGCACATCGCCAGGCTCGCTGCCGAGTTGAAGGTCACCATCAGCGCCTCGCTTTTCGAAAAGCGCACCGCTGGGGTCTACCACAACACGACCGCGACCTTCGGGCCGGGTGGCGAACTCGTCGGCAAGTATCGCAAGATGCACATCCCCGACGACCCGCGCTTCTATGAGAAGTACTACTTCACGCCGGGCGACCTAGGCTGGCAGACATTTGCCATGCCGGGCACAAGCGTCGGCACGCTGGTCTGCTGGGACCAGTGGTTCCCCGAGGCGGCGCGACTCACCGCACTCAAGGGTGCCGAGCTCTTGCTCTATCCCACCGCGATCGGCTACTACAACGATGCGAAAGAGGGTGAGCCCGCTGATGTCCGCGAACAACAGCGTCTCGCCTGGCAGACCATGATGCAGAGCCACGCCATCGCCAACGGCGTGTTTGTCGCCGCGGCCAACCGTATCGGCACTGAGAATGACCTGACCTTCTGGGGATCGTCTTTCATCACTGGTCCCGATGGCAAGATGCTCGCCCAAGGATCTCAGGACAAAGAGGAAGTACTGCAGGCAGAGATCGATCTCGAGGCGATCGAGCTGCAGCGTCGTGGTTGGCCGTTCCTGCGCGACCGACGCATCGATGCGTACCAGGCGCTCTACAAGCGGGTGGACGACGCATGAACCCGCTGCTCTTTGTCCTGCCGGTGTTCGCCGCATACCTGGTCTTCCGCGCGTTCATGCACAAACGCTCGGACAAGCCCAAGTGGTTCGCCCACTACCTGATCATGGCGGCATTCATCCTGTGTATTTTCCTGTTTGAACTCTGGATGTACCTGCGCTAGGCACTTGATCATCATGCTGCAGCCCCACCCCACGATTGAAACGATCGACACGATCGAGCGGCCGACTCAGAGCGCCAAGACACTGGGCTACCGCATGCCTGCCGAGTTTGAGCCGGTCGAGTGTATCTGGGTCGTACCCCCGCACAACGATGAGACCTGGCCCGGCTGTTTCGAAGCGGCACAGGCCCAGCACGCCGACTGGGTCGACCTGATGCGGCCGCATGTCGAAGTCAGAACCCCGGGGTCGCTGGGGATCGATACCAATGACTCCTGGATCCGCGACTTCGGGCCCTTGTTTGTCATCAACGAACAAAACAAATCACTCGCTGCGCATGACTTTCACTTCAACGCGTGGGGCGCAAAGTATGAAGAAGTCCGCCCGCTTGATGACGTTGTGCCGCAGCACCTGGCAGACAAACTCGACCTGCCGTTGTGGGTTCACGACTTTGTGCTGGAAGGCGGCAGCATCGACGTCAACGGCAAGGGCACGATCCTCACCACCCAGCAGTGCCTTTACAACAGCAATCGCAATCCATGGGCCGCTCCGGAGGTGATCGAACAAACGCTTCACGAGGCTTTGGGAACGCGACACATCATCTGGCTGCCCGGCGGGATCGTGGGGGATGACACTGATGGGCACATCGATGACGTCGCACGGTTTGTCTCGCCCGAATGTGTAGCGATCGTCGTTGCGCCTGAGGGACACGAAGATCACGCCACCACACAACGGAACCTCGACGCGCTCAAGCGAGCGAAGGACCAGGACGGCCACGCACTGCACATCGTTGGCTTGCCGACACCCGAGCCGATCATCTACGACTTCCCTGCGTTGCCAAGCGTGGAAACGCCCGGGCCGGCCCCGGTACCCGCGAGCTATGCGAACTTCCTGATCGCCAACGATGCGGTGTTTGTGCCGGCGTTCGGGCAGGCAACGGATGACATCGCCTGTGGTGTATTGGAAAAAGTCATGCCCGGTCGATCGATCGTGCCGGTCCGTGCTGAGCACCTTGTCGTGGGACTTGGGGCCCTGCACTGTTTAAGTATGCAGCAGCCGGCGTTGTAACCGCGCTATAATCATCACATGGCCACTTACCTCCGCCGGGCGTTGCTGCTGATCATCATGGTGCTGCTTGCTTTGTCGTGGGACCATCAGGGCAACGACGCCTTTGGACAGGCCGACCCGGACCCGGTCACCGTGACGCCCGAAGAATTGAACCCCGAGGAACCTGCGGGCCCGCGTGACAAGGTCCCCGCATCCTCCGGCAGTGCGGCGGGAGGCTTGACGGTCACCACCGGCGGGCTCATCGCCATCGTCGAGATCGATGGGCCGATCTTTTACGACAATCAACTCGACAGCCTCAAGCGCCGTACCGACCGCGCGATACAGGACGGCGCGGACCTCATCGTCTTCGACCTAGACACGCCCGGCGGCCGACTGGACCTCGCACTCGATATCAGTTCCTACATCCGCACGCTCGGCGTTCCAACTGTCGCGTGGGTCGATAATCAGGCCTTGTCCGCAGGCATCCTGATCGGCTCAGCCTGCGACGAACTGGTCATGGCCCGCGGATCGCTGACAGGCGACTGTGCCCCAATCATCCCCGGCGAAAACCTCGCACCCACCGAACGTGCCAAAGCCCTGTCCCCATTGCTGGCCGAGTTCCGCGCCAATGCGGCCGACAACTACAGCGGCTCAACGACCAGCGACTACGCGCTCTTTCACGCCATGTGCGCGCTCGGTGTCGAGGTCTACCAGGTCAAGCACAAGATCACCGGCGAGGTTCGGCTCATCAGTCAGGCCGACTACGCCGTCATGGTCGATGGCAAGTCCCCTGTTGATGCCGCAAACATCGGGCAAAGCAACAGCGGCAGCGCACTGACGGGTGACACCGAGTTTGAGCAGGTCGGCAAGCCCATCGTGACCGTTACCGATGCCAGCGAGGTCGGCCAGTGGGAACTGGTTAAGCAGATTCACAACGGCAGCACGCTGCTGACCATGAATGAAGTTGAAGCATTGGACGCAGGCCTGTCCCGCGCGACCCTCTCCAGCCCAACCGACCTCAAATCGCATTATGGCGCGGGCAATGTCGAGGTCTATGAAGAGACCTGGTCCGAGTCGATGGTGGCTTTCCTCGTACACCCGATGGTGCGGGCGGCTCTACTGCTCCTGGGGATCGTCGGGTTGCTGCTCGAGTACTTCAGCCCCGGGCTGCTCGTCCCCGGCATTGTTGGCCTGGCCGCGATCGCGGTACTCATCGGCGCGCCGTTCCTGGTTGGCTTGGCACAGACCTGGCACCTGCTGCTGATCGTCATTGGCGTCGCGCTGGTTATCTATGAAATGTTCACGATGACAACATTCGGCGTGCTGGCGGTGATCGGCCTGCTCATGTTCATCGCAGGTCTCGTGCTTTCGGGTGTGCAGACCGCGAGCAATGGCCTGCCCGAAGCGGGCAGCGCCCGGCAGGTGATGATCACCTCACTCGCCTTCGTCGGGGCCATCGTCATGACGGTGCCGATCCTCTTTGTCATGACCAGATACTTCGGCTCGCTCCCACTGCTCAACAAACTCGTGCTGAATGAGAGCCAGGCCCCATCACTCGCAACGGCCGGCGGTATCGAGGTTCCACACCAGCGCGTTTCGGGCGATGAAGTCGTCGGCGGTGGCAGCATCAAGCCCGGCATGACCGGCGTCGTCACAAAAACAGGCCTGCGGCCCGCCGGCAATATCACCATCGGCGATCAGCTTATCGATGTCACGTCCACCGGTGGCTTCGTCGAAGCGGGCACCACCGTCCGGGTCCTCGAAGTCCACGGCAGCATGATCACGGTCGAGCCGGTGGACCAAGCGTAGAGATCAATCCCGATTGACACGGTAATCCAACAGCACATCGTCCTCGATTCGCTCGACTTCCCGAAGCTCAAGCAGGGTGGACTCGTCGATCAGATCGCGGAGTTGGCCGGTGATCGCCGGCGTGCCGCGCTCGTCGCCGAGGATCTTCGGGGCAACAAAGACAAGCACCTGATCAACCAGGCCCTGGTCGAGCATCGAACCGACGAGCGCCGCGCCGCCCTCGACAAGCACGTTCGTCGCGTTGTGGGCCTCGGCAAGGTGTCTTAACAATGGCTCGATCTCGAGGTAATGGTTTTCCCGTCGAGGCAGGGGCATAAACGAGATGCCCTTCTCGGCATAGTCCTGGACGCGCTGGCTCGGGCCGTTGTAGACCTCGCTGCAGATACCAACCGTCACCGGCGGATCACCGGGTTCGCCGCCGAGCGCGAGCTGAGACTGCGGCGGCATACGCAGCTCCGGATCAATCACAACACGCCGAGCAACACGTTTGATGTCGACATCTCGCGCGGTGAGTTGCGGGTCGTCAGCGAGCACAGTGCCCACGCCGACCATCACCGCATCCACCCGGGCACGGATGTCATGCACGAGCTGACGTGAAGTGGGCGAGCTGATCCACTTGCTGTGGCCGGTGTGTGTCGCGGTCTTACCGTCGAGGGTAGACGCCCACTTGACGATCACCCAGGGCAGGCCGGTCGCCGCACGCTTGGCAAAGGGTTCATTGAGTTCCCGCGCTTGTTGCTGACAGACACCCACCACGACCTCAATGCCCGCTTCGCGCAGGCGCTCGATGCCTCGCCCGGCGACACGCTGATCAGGATCGACCATCGCGACAACAACGCGTGCGACACGCGCTTCGACAAGCGCATCGGCACACGGCGGTGTCTTACCAAAGTGGCAGCAGGGCTCAAGTGTGATGTAGGCCGTCGCGCCATGGGCGTCTTCGCCACGTCGCTTGGCGTCCTGCAAGGCATTGACCTCGGCGTGAGGCTGGCCAAACTTTTCGTGATAGCCCCGGCCAAGTTCGTGCCCATCTTTCACAAGCACACAACCCACCATCGGGTTCGGCTCGACATGCCCCCGGCCCTGTGCCGCCAGCGCCAGGGCCTGGTACATCCACGCTTCATCTTCAGCCGTGCCCTGCGATCGTGCGTACCGACCACCCGCGCGGCTCCGACTGGACCGCGTCATGGTTGGCCCGGAAGGGAAACTGTCAGCCCGTGCTTGGCTCATCTCACCCTTCATCATACGATAAGAATCAGGTAAAGCGACTTTTTTCACTCGTAAAGCCTGCTATCTTGCCCTTTCTACCATAGGGAAATCACACATGAAATGGCTCCTCCGCATTGGATTACTCGTCGTCCTGCTCGTCGCCGTCGCGGCTGTTGCGGCATTCATCATGATTGACTCGATTGCCACCACCGCGGTGCAGAAGGGAGCCGCATTCGCGACCCAGACCGATGTTGAGTGCGAAAAGGTCGATGTTTCGATCTTTGGTGCCTCGGCCACGATCGCCAACTTGGACATCAAAAACCCTGACGGGGTTTACCGCGAAAAATTCGACAGCTTCCTCCTCCTCGGCGACGGTGCGGCCGAGGTCACGGCAGGATCGGTCATGTCCGAACTGATTGAAATCCCCGAGGTCACCCTCAGCAACATCGAACTTTCGCTGGTCGGCCTGGACGACGGCAAGAAAAACTACGAAGTCATTCTCGAATCGCTGAAGCGATTCCAAGGCGACGGGCCGCCGCCCGAGGAAACCAAGGACGAAAAACAGGTCGTCATTAAGAAATTGACCATCAGCAACATCACCGTGAACTACGACTTCGCAAAAGACCCGGCACTCGGGGCGGTCCCCGCGAAAGGGACCGTCGTCATCGCCGACGACAAGCCGATGGTGCTGACCGATGTCGGCTCCGGCGGCGTTCCGATGTCTCAGATCACGGCCGACATCATTACCGACGTCCTCATCCAGGTCACCGCGAATATGGGCGCTCAACTCGGCGACCACATCCTTGGGTTAACAGGATCATTGGCAGACACTGTCGGACTTGAAAACCTCAACGCAACCCTCGAAGAACTCGACCTTGACCTCGACGTCAGCAAACAGCTTGGCAAGCTCAAGGACCTTGGTGTTGACATCGGTGCGGGTGCAGGCGACATCCTCGAAGGTGGCGGCGACATCATCAAGGAAGGCCTGGGCGGCATCCTTGGCGGCGACAAGGACAAAGAAGGCGAAGAAGGCGAAGAAGGTTCGGAAGACAAAGAAGGCGGCAGTGTCCTTGAAGGTCTGAACCCGTTCTAAGGCAAGCTGTTTTGATTGAAGACGAAAACCCTCATTGTTGATGGGGGTTTTTTATTGCGCGCCCTCATCTTCGAGGGGCGTCTGATAGAAGTGCAGCCGCATCCCGCCGTAGTCTGTCGTCGCCGGGCCGTCGTAGCCGTTGATCGCCTCGCACATCACCTCGACGGGCGTGCGGACCATGACGACGCCGCCTTGCTCCATGATCGAGATCATCTGCTCGACCATCGCCAGCACACGTGCCCGACCATCGTCCTCCTGCATCATCGCGTAGGGCGGGTCGATGAAAGCGACCTGAATCGACCCGGGTCGAATAGATGCAGACCAGTAGCCCGCCAGGGCCGAGCCTTGAACGACCTGCGCCCGGTCGGCAAGACCGAGCATCTCGATATTTTCGTTGAGCCGACTGACTGCCGTACGGTCCTGATCAACAAAGGTGCAATTCGCTGCGCCGCGCGACAGCGCCTCAAGTCCCAGCGAGCCTGTCCCACTGAACACATCGACGACGGACCAACCCTCGTTCTCGCCATCCGGCTGCAGCAGCCCCAGCGAAGTCAGGCGGTTGAACAGCGCCTCCTTGACCCGGTCGATAATCGGCCGAGTCGTCTGCATATCCTCAGGCCCAAGGATGGCCCGTCCGCGATGGTCACCAGCAATAATTCGCATCGCAAGAGTTTATGGCCTTTGCGGCATCGGGGCGAAACCTGCGTGGTCCATGGAGAAGTTTGCAATAAAAAATTGATACGCTCGATCCTGCTAAACTTTTCCGATGCCAAAGCTCAAAGACAAGCCCAAGAAAGAGAAGAACAAGCTCGCGCAGGCCTCGCTCGCCGATATCGCCGACAAGTACGCCCTGTACGGCGAATCTGTGCAGGAGCCCGCCAACGAGGCCGAATTCTTCACCAAGACCTACAAGACACTCAACGGCCGGGAGCCGCGCATCCTGCGTGAAGACTTCTGCGGCACCCACGCCGTCTGCTGCGAGTGGATCAAGCTGCACCCGGACAATGTCGCCTACGGCGTCGATCTTGACCCCGAACCCCTGGCATGGGGCAAAGCGAACCTGCAGCCGAAGTTGACCGACGAGCAGCGCAGCCGAATCACGCTGTACGAAGACGACGTCCGCAGTGACGCCGAGGTAAAGGCCGATGTGCTTGCCGCGCAGAACTTCTCCTTCTGGCTCTTCAAGACACGCGACGCCGTCCGTGACTACTTCAGACAAGCACACGCGAATCTGGCCGACGGCGGCATCATGGTCATGGACATGATGGGCGGCAGCGAATGCTACGAAGAAGATCACAAAGACGTCAGGACGATCTCATCAGATATTCCGGGCTACAAGAAGTTCAAATACATCTGGGAGCAGAAGCGATTCAACCCGATCACCGCCGACGCGCTCTTCCATATCCACTTCAGGTTCAAGGACGGCAGCAGGCTGGATAAAGCCTTCACCTACGACTGGCGGTTCTGGACTGTTCCCGAAGTCAACGAACTGCTGCTTGAGGCCGGCTTCAGCGATGCAACTGTTTACTGGGAAGAAACGGACGACGATGGCGAGGAGACCGGCGAGTTCATCCCCGCGACCGAAGGGCCCGCCGATCCGAGCTGGATCGCATACATCGTGGCGCGTAAGTAAGAAGCCAGACCAAGTGAGAAGTACGATTTGGAGATTTGGTGAAGTGACAAGGCCAAACTACCCTGTGCTCCCGAAGCGTCGTACTTCACCAAATCGAACTTCACCCGATCAAACTTGAAATGAAACTCCAGCCCCCCAAAGGCACTCGCGACTTCTACCCCGATGAGATGGCCAGGCGCCGCTACCTGCACGACGCCTGGCGGCGAGTGTCGAAGCGCCACGGCTTTGACGAGGTTGACGGACCCATTTTCGAATCGCTTGACCTCTATAAGGTCAAGTCCGGCGAAGGCATCGTCTCTGAACTCTTCCACTTCAAAGACCGCGGCGACCGTGAACTGGCGATCCGCCCTGAGTTCACACCGACGCTCGCGCGGATGGTCGCAGCGAAGGCGAACGGCCTGCCCAAGCCGATCAAGTGGTTCTGCACACCCAACCTCTGCAGGGCGGAAAAGCCACAACGCGGACGCCTGCGTGAGTTCGACCAGTGGAACATCGACATGCTCGGTGAGGCAGGCCCGATTGCAGATGCAGAAGTCATCGCCGTTTCAGTTGATCTACTGCGCGAGCTTGGCGTCGGACCGGAGATGGTCAAGGTCAAACTCAGCCACCGTGAAGTCGTTCGCCAGGTGCTCCGTGCACTCGGTGTTGGTGATGAGAAGATGAACGAAGCGTTCACACTGTTAGATGCAAAAGACAAACTCCCGCCGGAAGTCTTTGCCGAGAAGGCCAAAGCACTGGGCCTCGGCGACGAGCAGGTCCAGCGTTTCGATGCGATGTGCAGCCAGACCTATGCGGTCGGCGAGATCGACAAGCTACGCGACGCGGCAGGCATTGATGATGCGCTCGATGACCTCGTCGCGATCGACCAGACCTTGGCCAGCTTTGGATTGGGCGAATGGTGTGTCTATGACCTGGGCATCGTCCGCGGCCTTGCCTACTACACCGGGACCGTCTTTGAGCTTCACGTCACCACCGGCAAAGAACGCGCGCTCGGCGGAGGCGGACGCTATGACAAGCTCATCGAGCTCTTTGGCGGCCCAAGCATGCCCGCTGTCGGCTTTGGCATGGGGGATGTCGTCCTCACCAATCTGCTTGAAGATGAAAACCTGCTGCCCGATACGCTCACGCAGGCACAACCGGATGCGTACGTCATCGCACTGACCGACGCCGGCGACGCAGCCCTGCCCGGCGTTGTATCGTCCCTGCGCTTCGCAGGCCTGCACACGCGGATGAACTACAAGACCACGCGCAAGGTCGGCAAGCTGCTCAAAGACGCGGAAGCTTGCGGCGCAACCGTGGCCATCCTTCTCGACGACGAAGGCGCCTCCGTCAAAGACCTCGCCACGGGCGATCAACAAACGGTCGCGATCAATCAACTTGTCGAATACTTGAATAAGTGACATAACCTGTCACCGCCGCACATTACACTCCGCGCATGGCCAATCGGCGGTTTCACTACGACCGCGCGTTCGAGCACTATCTGCGTGCCAATGCGATCCCTTACATCGCCGTCGATGAGGCCAAGCGTGCATTGACCAGCGACCGCAGGGACCAGGTCCTGCCGACCAAACTGAAGAGCTTTGACTTCGTCGTCTACAGCGAGAACGGACCGAACCTGCTCGTTGACGTGAAGGGCCGCAAGCACTCAGGCAGCACCGGCAGGGCCTTTCAGAACTGGGTGACGCGCGACGATGTGGACTCGCTGAACAAGTGGGCCGAGATCTTCGGCGACAGCTTCGCGCCGGCGTTCGCGTTCCTGTTCTGGTGCGACGCCCAGCCGCCGGACGCACTGTTCCACGAGGTGTTTGCCTATGGCGAACGGTGGTACGCTGTGCTGGCCGTGAAGCTCAGCGACTATGCTGAACAGATGCGGGACCGCTCAGCCAAATGGGGCACCGTCAATATCCCCGCCAAGGCATTCGCCGAACTCAGTGGGCCCCTGATGGAACTGCTCAGAGCCTCACGCGTCTGAGTGAGGGCCCGCCAGAACCCCACCCTTTGAAAGGAGATCCCCATGTCAAGAATCCGCCGCAAAATCGCCCAATTCACCACCGCAGCCCTGCTCGGCCTGGCCCTCGCTTCGCCGGCCTCGGCCCTGTTCGCCCCGGCACCGAGTGTCCCGACCGACCGCCTGATCACCAATATCAGCGCCTATATCGAAGAAAACCCCGAGGAAGCCCAGGGCTATTACCTGCTCGCCCGCGTCCACTACATGGCCTTTGTCAATCGCCTGGACCACGTCCGATCCAACGACCCGGGCAGCGCGAAGAAGCTGCCCCGACTCGTTGACCCGCGTCAGTACGGCAAGGCCGAGGGCGAAAAGATCAACGAAGAAAAAGCCATCGAACACGCCCAGGCCGCACTGCAACTCTTCGGCAAGGCGATGGAACTGGACAAAGACAACGCGCTGTACCACCTGGGCCTGGCCAGCTTCTATGAGCAGTCATCGCCGCTGGCCAAAAAGATCGCCCCCAACCCCAAGTACGCGCCGGCCGCACCGGGTGTCGAACAGCCCAAAGTCATCCCCGAGTCCGAGCGTTTCATCAAACAGGCCGTCGCCTCATACCTCAAGGCCTACCTGCTCGATCGCGAGGCCGCGCTCGCCAAGGACAGCGTCTTCCTGCCGTTCTACCCCGTCGCCTACGAAGCGGGTAAGGCCTACCTGCGTTTGACCGAAGCGCATGACATCGAGACGGACAAAGAACAAGTCGCACAGATCAATGCCGACCTTAAAGCCATCGATTCCAAGCCCAAGGCCATCACGCCAATCATCTTCCGCATCGAAGGCAACGCGCCAACGTCGCTTGGCGATCTCATCGCGGACGAAACCATCGTCAAGTTCGACCTCGATGCCGACGGCATCGCCGAGCGCCGCCCGTGGGTCAACCCCGACACCGCCATCCTCGTCTGGGACCCGGACAAGACCGGCAAGATCACCTCAGGCGAACAACTCTTCGGCAACATGACCTTCCGTATGCTCTTCTCCGACGGCTACCGCGCACTGGACAGCCTCGACAACAACCGCGACGGCAAACTCGCCGACAAGGAACTCGCCGGCCTGGCGCTCTGGCACGACCGCAACAGCAACGGCGTCTCCGACCCCGGTGAAGTCACACCGATCGATCAGACGCCGATCCGCGCGATTGCGACCGACACCACCGACAAGGTCAACGGCCTGCACCCGATGAATGGGACCGGCCTGATCCTCAACAACGGCCAAACCCGCCCGACCTGGGACTGGGTCATCCCCGCCGCTCAGTAGTCGCCAGATCATTAAATAGACAGACCTGAACCGCCGCCAAGGGATGACTGCGTCCTGAGGCGGCTTTTCATTGATGGCAGGACCCGCCTCACACTTATGGGGGATTCTGTTTTTCTCTCACTTTTTTTCACACGCGCGCGAGACTCGAAGCACATTGCGTGAAGTACAAGTAGAGACTCCCCCTTTCCCAAGCCTTTTCAGCATGAGCGTGCCCAGCACCAACCCGACCCCGGAGAGCGAGCACCGCAGGCGTTTTGCGCTTTGCTGGACACAGGCCCAGCCAGTGGTTGCGGCCTACATCGCCAGCGGCGTCCGCGACCGCCAGCACTGCGAGGATGTGATCCAGGAGACCGCGCTCGCGATCGCCGAGGCCTTCGACCAGTACGACCCGGCCAAGCCCTTTGTCCCCTGGGCGATAGGCGTCGCCCGCAACAAGGTGCTGCAGTACTACCGCAAGCACAGCAAAGACCGGCTTGTGTTCGACGAAGCGCTGCTGACGCAGATCAGCGCACGCTTTGAAGAGCAGGGCGATCTCGTTAAACAACGCCAGGCGGCACTTTCCTCTTGCCTTGAAAAGCTGGCCGAAACCGCCCGGGAGATGATCAAACTGCGGTACATCGACAACCTCGGCTACGACAAAATCGCCGAAGTCGTCGGCCGATCCCGCGCAGGCGTCGCCAACAACCTGCTCCGCTCGCGTAAGGTCCTGGCCGACTGCGTCAAGATCGAAACCCAGCGTATGGAAGGGGGCGACCGATGACCGATCCGCTGCCCTCTGATCAACTCGATACCCGGATCATCGCCTACCTCGACGGCACGCTTGATGCCGAGGCCTTCACGCAGCTCTCCGAGACACTGCGCAACGACCCGGCCGCGCTGGACCGCTTCGTCGAGCTCGCCTCGCTGGATCGATCGCTGTTGGACACGCTGACCCACGGCGAGCAGGTCCAGACAATGCAGCAGGCCCACCTGCAGCAGGTCGAGCCCGCCCTGTCCTTCAAGGCCATGGTCGAAATGCTGGCCCGCGGCTCGGAGCACGCCGAGCTGGTTCACCTGCACCACAATCTCAAGGCGAAACAGCAATGGACGCCTTACCTCGTTGGCGGCGCGATCGCCGCCGTACTCGTGCTGGCGGTCACGCTGGTCGTCGTCTTCCAAGACGGGCCGAAGACGCCGCAGAACACCGCGTCGTTGCCCGAACCCGCAACAACCGACACCGTCGCGACGTTGACCGAGACCTACGCCGCAATGTGGGCGCATACGCCGATCGCCCCGGGCGACGCGCTGACCTCCGGCCAGCAGCTAACACTGACCCGCGGCTCGGCAACGATCACGACAAGCGACGACGCCGTCGCGACGATCTACGCCCCGTGCTCGATCCAGCTCATCGACGACAACGCGCTGCAACTAACGCGCGGCCGACTCGCAGGGCGTGTTGAGACACCTCGGGCCGAGGGCTTTGCCGTCCACCTGCCCAGCGGCGACAGGATCGTGGACCTGGGCACGGCGTTTACCGTCGCGGTCGCCGACACCGGTGAGGCCGATGTCCGCGTGACCGAGGGCCTGGTCGCCTGGGTGCCTGAATCCGATGACGACACCGCCGACCCCAAGCCCACGCTCATCGCCGCGGGTGAATCGGCCCACCTTGTCGCGGGTCGGCCGGTTCTGACCCGGTTCGACCGCCTGCTCGGCATCGATTTCCAGCACACCGGAGCACGGACGGTGGGGCCGACCCTCCCCACGGCCGGCGTGACGCAGGCGGGCTTTGAGGCCTTCGACCAGACGCAATTCGCCGAGGGCAACCGCGCCTCCTTCGCGACCGACGCCGGCGAGATCACCCTCGCGCTGGCCGGGCTCGATCGGCACCACAACGGGTACTTCACCCGCCTTTCCACACCCGCCGAGGACCCGTTCCCCGGCTTTGACCTCTACAACGACTTCGTCTTCGAGAACGACGACGGCCGATTCACCCTGACGCTCGCCGGCCCCGCGATCATCCCCGGCCAGGCCTACGACCTGACCTTCTACGCCTACGACCCCGGCCGCCCCGAGGTCCCCGGCAGCAGCTACGGCCAGACCCAGAGCGTGGCCTTCACCGGCATCGACGGCACCGCCGGCCGGGCCGGGCCGATCAGCTACACCGTCGGCACGCACCCGACCCGCGTCGATCAATTCAAGACCACCGCGACCTTCACCGCCGACGCGCAGGGCCGGATCACGATCGAGGCGTCCGACGCTTTTGAAGACAACGAACAACACATCCGCCTGAGCGCGATCGAGATCGCCCGGCGGGTCGCCCCGGACAACGGTACGAACAACTAACCGCCGGCGCGTGGCCGGCTATACCATGACTTTTCTATTTCTTTCACTTCACAGGAACAGGAGATTTTGATGAACACGAAACGACTTTTAACCGCAACCCTTTCCGCGCTCGGCCTGGTTGCTGGCTCAGCCCACGCGGCGCCACTGCTGAGCGTTGACTTTAACGATGCTGCTGGTCCCGGCAATCAGGCCGGATTCACCGCCTGGGATGAAGGCACCGGATGGACCAAGACTGATGTTGGTGGTAGTGGTCTCGATGTCACGATCACCGGAGTTCCCGCTCAGCTAGGCGCAGGGATGTATACACGTGGTTCCGCTGTTGATGGGGTGAATGCAGGTTTTACGTATGCAAATCTCTACAACGATTGGCTATTTGGTACGACCG
The DNA here is from genome assembly GCA_049611445.1 of Phycisphaeraceae bacterium. GTDB lineage: Bacteria > Planctomycetota > Phycisphaerae > Phycisphaerales > Phycisphaeraceae > JAHQVV01. The sequence continues at coordinate 19,663 of JBMZAP010000064.1, forward strand.
TGGACTTCAGCATCTCCGGCTTGGCTCCCAACACCGCGTATGAGATAACCTGGTACTCCTATGACGGCTACACCATCTCAGGGGGCGCAACTACGTTCGAAGCGAAGGCTGGATCGGACACTTCGGGCGACACCATCGTGACACAGACCATAGTGGCGTCAGGGCATCCGACGGCCAACGATGATTTGGCATACACGGGAACATGGACTTCCACGACGGGAACCCTAGACCTGACCGCAAGTGGTGCTACAAATGAAGTCAGGGTGAACGGGTTTGAAATCTCCGTCGTCCCCGAGCCTTCTTCGCTGTCGCTGCTGGGCCTGGGTGGCCTGCTCATCGCGCGTCGTCGCAGGGGTTGAGTTTGCTTCCGTAGCCGCCGGGCAACGTCCCGGGGGTCGAGTCGCAGCTGTCGCCAACCCCCGGGCGTTGCCCGGCGGCTGCGTGACGATGTTTCTCCTTCAAGTGGTGCCGCGTTCCGA
>JBMZAP010000065.1:0-19957 GCA_049611445.1 Phycisphaeraceae bacterium
CGCGCAGATACTTGGCGGTCAGCGATTGCGCATCACGCTTGACTTTCCTCAGCGGCCCATGAGCGACGACGGTGCCGCCATGCTTACCCGGGCCCGGCCCGATGTCGATGAGGTAGTCCGAGGCGTTAATGGTGTCCTCATCGTGCTCGACGACGAGGACGGTATTGCCGATCTCGGTGAGGTGGCGGAGGGTCTTGATCAGGCGTTCGTTGTCGCGCTGATGCAGGCCGATGGTCGGCTCATCAAGCACGTAGCAACAGCCCACCAGCCCACTACCAACCTGCGTAGCCAAGCGGATACGCTGAGACTCGCCGCCAGAGAGCGATCCGGTATTCCGTGAGAGGTTGAGATAGCCAAGTCCGACGCTGAGCATGAAACCAAGACGAGCACGGATTTCTTTCAGGATCGGCTCGGCGATTTGGGCACCTTCATTGCTTAGCTTGAGCTTGCTGAAGAATTCGGATGCGTCTTCGATCGTCATGGACGTGACGTCGTGGATATTGGAACGCTTAAGCGATTTGCCCTTACCCGATTCAAGAAAAACATTGAGAGCTGCAGGTCGCAGTCGTGCCCGGCCACACTTTTCGCAGCTCGATTCACTGAGATAATTGCTCAGCCTGTGCTTGACGAACTCCGAATCGGTCGACTCGAATCGGCGCTGGAGGTTCGGGATGACGCCCTCAAATGAGTTGTCGTATTTCTTTTCATCCCGCTCGTTGGTGCCATGCATGAGAATGCGTTTGATCGGCTTGCTCAGCGACTTGTAAGACGCATCCGGATCGACCTCAAACGCCTTGCAGAATTTGCGAATCAGGCGATTGTAAAAGATGTTCATCCGCTTGCCGTTCTTCCGCCAGGGCTCGATGGCTCCTTCAGAAAGAGACAGGTGCTCGTCTGCAATAACCAGGTCTTCATCGAACTCAAACACGGTTCCAAGACCAGAGCAGGCCGGGCATGCGCCGTATGGCGAGTTGAACGAGAAGAGCCTCGGCTCGAGGTCTTCCAGTGCGTATTCCGGGTGCTCCGGGCAGGCGTAGTTTTCACTGAAGAGTGCGTCTGCCCAGGCATCGCCCTCTTGTGAACTGATCACCACCAACCCATCCGCCAGCTTGAGCGAAAGCTCGACGGCGTCCGCGACGCGCGTGCGAAGGGCATCCGGCTCGGGCTGTTCGCCCTCTTTCACTTCAACAGTTTCCGACGGCCGGATCACGATTCGATCGACCACTGCCTCGATCGTGTGCTTCTGGTATCGCTGCTTCTGAGTCGTGAAGGGCGTGCCGGCTTTTTTGCTCGTCACTTCGCGCAGGTCCATGATCTCGCCATCGACACGCGCGCGGACAAACCCCTGGCGAATCATCGCCTCGAAAACTTCCTTATGGTGGCCCTTCTTGCCACGAATGATCGGGGCGAGCACCATCAGTCGCGTGCCTTCGTCCAAGGCCATGACATGGTCGATGATCATCGTTGCTGATTGCGATTCGATCGGCTTGCCGCAGATCTTTTTATATTTTGAATCGACGTGCCAGCAGCGTGGCTGGCCCGCGCGTGCGAACAGCAGACGCAGGTAGTCATAGATTTCCGTCGTCGTTGCGACCGTCGAACGAGGGTTGTGAGAGGCACTTCGCTGCTCGATGGCAATTGTCGGGGGCAGGCCCTCGATCGACTCGATATCCGGCTTCTGAAGTTGATCCAGGAACTGCCGGGCGTACGCGGAAAGCGACTCCATGTATTTTCGCTGTCCCTCGGCATAGATCGTGTCAAAGGCCAGCGTGGACTTGCCACTGCCGGATAAGCCCGTGATGACCACGAGCTGATCACGCGGAATGTCCAGATCAATACCCTTGAGATTGTGCTCGCGTGCACCGCGGATGGAGATTTCAGTCAATGCCATATGGGGCGATTGTAGGCGTCTGAAAGGAATCGGGTCGGCTAGAATCTACGAGATGAATCAATCTGCTGCTCCAGCTACGGATCTGCAAAACACACGCGAGGAATACGCCGTCATTCTCTTCGACGGCGTCTGCAATATGTGCAATGCAAGCGTCAACTACGTGATGGATCATGATCCTCAAGAGCGTTTCCGTTTCGCCTCACTTCAGTCTGAGGTGGGCCATCAACTCGCATCCGAGCAAGGTATCAATGCAAGCGAATTGTCATCGATGGTTCTGATTGAGCAGGGCAAGGCATATGTGAGATCAACAGCAGTATTGAAGGTCTGTCGCCGATTATGCGGTCCAGCCAAACTGCTTTGGCCTTTTGTCTTACTCCCCTCGATCTTGCGTGACCCGTTCTATCGCTTTGTCGCGAACCGACGGTACAAGTGGTTTGGCAAGAAAGACGCTTGTCGCCTCCCAACCGAATCTGACCGGGCACGTTTCCTCTGAATTGAAAAACCCACGCTCAAAGAACGTGGGCATGGTGAGGTTTACTGAAATCGTCGATCTAGAGCGTCGCCGAGGTGTATGGCAGCAGGCCGAGGTAGCGGGCACGCTTGATCGCCTGGGCAACCATACGCTGCTCGCGGGCATTGAGGCCGGTCTTCTTGCGGCTCTGGATCTTGCCGTTGGGGGTCAGGAAGCGGCGAAGATCTTCAGACTGCTTGTAGTCGCAGTAGGTCGTACCGTTGGACGACTTGAAGATGACCTTCTTGGGCGGGGTCGATGTAAAACCGGAGAACTGGGTCATGGCGTTTCTTTCCGTCGTGGGTTGGTAGCCCCTCTGCTCGCGGCCAACGGGGCCGATCTGAGACGGGCGACGGGTATCGAGCCGCATATTGTAGCGGCGGCAAGAGGCCTTGCCAAGCTGGCAAGGCGCCATACTTCCGGCTCAGACAATCGCCATCGGGGCCTTGTCCGCCTCGCTGATATGCCACAGGATTGACGCGCCAGCCTTGACCAGTCGGTCCCGGTAGACGGGCAGGTAAGGCCGCTCGGTGTTCGTATGGCCGGCCAGAACCACCGTTCGGCCCTGCTGGTTCAGGTCCAGTACGTGATGGTGCTGCATTTCGCCTGTAAAATAGGCATCTGCAACCACGGGCTCAAACAGCTTGCCGCCAGCACCCGGGCAGACCGCAATCGTTTTGATCGGCTTATCGCCCGCCGCAACTTTCAGGTGTGGCATGCCGAGCAGCGTCTTGATACGACTTGTCAGGTCATCCGCATCAATTGGCTCATCCAGCGTCAGCAACCGCCCGGCCCCCTGCTGCTCGTCGGCGATCTGTGGCACAGGCTCAAGCTTAAAAATGTCGTACGCCGGCTCTTCGTAGGGGTGCGCCGTGATCAGTGCGGCAACGACGCCTGCCAGATGACGGCCCGGCACGATCATCTCCATCCGGTGCTCCGCCACAGACGCGCGCTGGCCGACCTTGCCGATTGCGGGGTTCGCCCCTTCGATCGGCCGAAAGCCGCCCTCGCCAGCCGCCGCAAACGAGCACTCGCGGTAGTTGCCGATCCACCCCGCCCCGGCCTGGGCCATCGCTTCGCGAACGGTGGCCTCGTTTTCAGAGGGAACAAAAACAACCAGTTTGTATTCGTCGCGCCTCTGGCCCACTGGCTCAATCGGCACGGAACTGCCTTGCCCAATGCCCTCGCATAGCCAGTCATTCATCCCGCCGCGCGCCGCGTCCAACGCCGTGTGCGGGCTATAGACGGCCAATCCCTCTCTCACGCAGCGAACCATCCGTGTTTGGTTCCATGGCCCATCGTCTGTCAGTCGCTCCAATGGTGCGAAGATGGGTGGGTGGTAGGCGAGGATGAGTTGGCATTGCTGCTTGAGGGCCTCTGTAATCACAGCGTGGGTCAGATCAATACACATCAAGGCCTGTTCGATGTCTTGATCCAACGAGCCGGCGTGCAGGCCTACTTTGTCCCAGCCCCCGGCCAGGTGCTCTGGTGCCACGGCATTGAACGTCGTTAACAGGTCGCTGAGTTTCATGCCTACAGCGTATCGCTTTTGAGCATGATTGTGCAGGCTTCATCGCCGCGTGGTCGATATTCATTCTGTCTCCTCAAGTGCGCTGAACTGGAATCGCCCCATGGACCTGAGCAAGAACAATCCCAAAGGCAGCGCCTCTGCAACGCCCCAAGGCCCATCCCCCGCCGAACTATTGGCCAAGATGCCGCGCCGGCCTCTTTCCGTAGACCAACAGGCTGCTGCGTTGGAGAAGGCCCAGCAGCAGGCAACCCAGCGCGTCAAACTCGGCCAGCAACTGTTTGAAGCTGCCGACGCCCGTCTCAAGCAGCACCAGAAAGTGCTCGACGAAATCAACGGCCAGCAGCAGATCCTCCGTGAGCAGGTTCAGGATGATGTCGCCAAGTCGCTTCAGAGCTACGACCAATGGATGGGCCGGATCGACGAGAGTTTCACCAAGTCAATCCGTGATTTGTCTCAGCGTCTTGATCAACTCGAGGAACGTGTCGAGGGTTCTCTGAATGAGATGCAGGACATGCTCGCCAAGGCCGGGGCGCTCATGACGCAGACCCAGACCCTGCTCGCTGAGACGTTTGGTGACGCAGAAGAGATCGCCCAGGCCATGCAGGACTCGGCCAGCAAATCGCACAGCTACGATCTTGATGAACTGGCCGCAACGGTGCACCCCGAATTTGACGCGCCAGTGATGGACAGCGCCGACGATGCGGAAGTGATCGAAGTCGATATCGTCACGCCAACCGATTCGTCAGGTATGCCGGAAGCGATCGATGATGCGAATGCTGGAGACGATATCTTCGGCCAAGTCCTGCGACGGCTTCGCGATGAGAATGACGACGACACTGCCGCTGCGTGATTGCAAGCAATTTTGACCAACGCTTTGAAACGGCGGCGGCCTGTTTTTGCTTATCCGCCGGGCGGTTGATTTGATCTGCTGGCCGCTTGTTTTATTTCAACGGCGGCTCGCTTTGCAACAACACCTGTATCGGGAAAATCCGTAATCACGCCATCAAGACCCGCTTGCAGGTAGGGGATCATCTCTCGCTCGGGGTACTGGCGATCGACCCACCCCGGCAACCGATCATCACGGAACGTCCAGGCGTGGACACGAAGCCCCATCTCGTGCGCCTCGTCGATCAGGGGTGATCGACCGCTTTGGATCGCAATCAGCGACTTGTTCAATCCCAGGCCACCAATGCCCTTTGGCAGATCGTCGAAGTTAAATGACTTACTGGTTAACCAATCTACGCGGTACCCACCCCAGTCCGCGAGCCTCTCGCACGCCTCTGGATCAAAGCACTGAAAAATGACAGAGACGCGTATGCCTTGAGTCGCTTTATTTTTGACGACCTCATAGCTTGCCTTGCTCACATCCAGTCCCATGGTGAGTTGTTCAGCCGGGGCTTTGATTTCGATGAGTAGTCCGACATTCGTTCCATGCTCTTGATTGTGCTGGTACACGAGGTCGATCAGCTCGGCCAGTGTCGGCACGGCGAATCGACCGTCCATTGATTGGTCACGCCCTTTCACGTGCTGGACCGCGCGGAGATGTTTGATTTCATCGAGTGTGAAGTCGGCGGCCCGATAGCCCTTGCTTCTGCGGTCGGCAAACATCGGACGCTTGGCGACATCGGTGGTCTTACTCAGCTGCAGATCGTGCCTGCAGATCGGAACGCCGTCCTTGGTCATAACGATGTCCGGCTCGATCAGGTCCGCCCCTTTATCCATCGCGCTCTGGTACCCCGCCAGTGTGTGCTCTGGGAAGTCCCCCGAATCGCCGCGGTGTGCGATCACAATTGGGGGCTTGCCATCCAGGGTGCGACTTGTCGAGATGCCCTCTTGCGTCGCGCACCCAGCGAAAGCAATAATCGCGAGCAGTATGGGTAAGAGGCGTGGTCGCATGTAATACACCTTAGCTCTCTTGATTTGGACTTAGTATCGAATGGATCATCCAATCGCAGTCGCGGGCAGGTGCAAAGCTTTGCTCAACTGCCTTAACGCCTGTCGGATCCGCTGCTCATTCTCGACCAGCGCCATGCGGACGTAGCCCTCGCCTCGAGCGCCAAACGCGGCACCCGGGGTCAGCGCAACATCCGCCTGCTCGACCATGGCCAGGCAGAAGTCGTTGGTAGACCCGTTGTAGGGTTCCAGGTGCTTGGGATTGACCTTCGCCCAGACAAACATCGATGCACGCGGTGTCTCGACCTCCCAGCCGAGCTTTCGCAGGCCCGATACCAGCACTTCGCGGCGATAGGCATATTTCTGTGCCTGTTTCTCGATGTGCTCGTCGCCCTCTCGCATCGCGATGATCGCTGCGATTTGAACAGCTTGGAAGATGCCGTAGTCGTAGTAGCCTTTGACTGTTGCCAGGGCCTTGACCATCTGTGCGTTGCCGCAGCAGAATCCGATCCGCCAACCAGCCATGTTGTAGGGCTTGCTGAGGGTCGTGAACTCGACGCCGTACTCCTTGGCTCCAGCAGCGGCGAGGTAACTCGGGGCCTTGTAGCCGTCGAAGCAGGTCTCGCCATACGCAAAGTCGTGCATCACCATGACCTGATGCTTGCTCGCAATCTCGACGACGCGTTCAAAGAACTCGGGCTCGACCGTGATCGCCGTGGGGTTGTGCGGGTAGCAGAGAATGATGCACTTGGGCTGTGGCTGGAGCGTATCCAGCACATGGTCAATTCGATCCAGGAAAGCATCGTCATTGCCCAGCGGCACCGATACCGTCGAAGCCCCCGCCAGGATCACCGCGTAGGTATGGATCTGAAACGCCGGGTCTGCGACGACCGCGGTATCCCCGGGGCCCAGCAGCGCCAGGCACATGTGGCTGAAGCCCTCTTTGGAGCCAATCGTGGCGATCACCTCGGTATTCGGGTCCAGTTCGACGCCGAACTTCCGCTCATACTTGATCGCCATGTCCCGGCGGAGGTTATAGACGCCTGCAGATACGGAGTACCGGCTGTTGCGAGGATCCAGAACCGCCTCACGGATCTTATCGACGACCGGGTCCGGCGGCGCGTCCGTCGGATTACCCATGTTCATGTCGATCACATCCGCCCCGGCCTTGCGGCGGTCGTAGATCATCTGCTTGAGTCGCCCCAGCACATAAGGGGGCAAACGCTCGATCCGGGATGCAATTTGGATATCCATGGGGGTACTCTCGGCAACTCACCAACGCATAGTTTACCGAGTTGATCAAGCTCGGCCTCCGCAAGTGTGCGCCCAAATTCTCAAATGCCTGTGATGGGGCTGCTCGCTAGGATGTCCGGCCACGATGTCAACGCCACCCGAAAATCCCGGCATGGATCGAGCCCACAGCATCCTTCAGCAGGTCTTTGGGTATGAGGCCTTTCGTGGACAACAGGTCCGGGCGATCGAACACACGCTTTCGGGCCAGCACACCCTTGTTCTCATGCCGACCGGCGGGGGTAAGTCGCTCTGCTACCAAGTCCCCGCCCTGCTCCTGCCCGGGCTGACGGTCGTGCTTTCACCCCTCGTCGCATTGATGAAGGATCAGGTTGATGCGTTAATCGCCAGGGGGGTGGACGCGACGTACATCAATGCGACCCTGACACGCAGCGAGCGGGACAAGCGATATCAAGACCTCGCGGACGATCGATTCAAACTGCTGTATGTCACCCCCGAGCGGTTCCGCAAAGACGAATTCCGGCAAGCCTTGGCTAAACGGGACATCTCTCTGCTTGCAGTGGACGAGGCACATTGTGTCAGCAGTTGGGGCCATGACTTCCGCCCGGACTACACCAGGCTCGCTGAGTTGCGTGCGACGATGGGCAATCCGACGACGATTGCACTGACCGCAACGGCAACCCCCGAAGTCCAGCAGGACATCGTGCAACAACTCGGGCTGAGCGGGCAGATGACGGTGCTCAGCGAAGGGATCGAACGCCCGAACCTGTCGCTGGATGTTGCTGAGGTCTGGGGGGACGACGAGAAGCTGGACCTTATTGAAGAGGAATCCGCAAATCTGCGTCGCCCCAGCACGGTACGTGGTGCAGGGATCGTGTATTTCGCACTCATCCGTACACTTGAGAGCTTCAGCGAGCAGTTGCGTAGCCGTGGCGTCCCGCACCTTTGCTATCACGGCAAGCTGGACCGGCAGACGCGCCGCCGAACGCAGGACCTGTTCATGGGGCAGGTCGAGCCGGGCGATACCCCACCCATCGTGCTTGCGACCAACGCGTTCGGGATGGGGATCGACAAGGCCGACATCCGCTTTGTGCTCCATGCGGAAGTGCCCGGTTCTGTCGAGGGCTATTACCAGGAGATCGGCCGAGCCGGCCGCGACGGCCTGGCTTCGCGTTGTGTATTGCTGTACGACGAACGTGACCTCGAGACGCAGATGATGTTCATCCGCTGGTCCAACCCCGGCGGGGAGTACTACCAGCGCGTCGCCCACATTCTGGAACACAACACCGAAGAGGTCCACGCCTTCGGCATCGAATGGCTGCGCGAAAAACTTCACGGCAAACAACGTGGCGATTTCCGTCTCGAAACCGCCCTCAACATGCTCTACCGCCATGGCGTCATCGACGCCCAGGAAGCCAACGACGGGGCAAAACCCATCACCATCGAGTCGGCCATGCAAAGTGGTGCGATCGAGGTCATCAACGAACTACCGGAAGCTCTGCGGGATGAAGACGCCTTGGCTGAGAAACTACGCGCCGATCAGCAACGCCTCTATGCCATGGTCGAGTACGTGCGGTGTGAGGCTGATCGCCGTGCGTTTTTGAACAACTACTTTGGCGTGGACTAAGTGGGTTGACCAATAATTCTTTCTTGGATCAATCAAGGAACTCTTCCTGCCGCTCCCAGCCCTTCTTTAATGAAGGATCCAGTACCACGACATCGGCTTGCTCGATAAGTGTCCGCGCGAGTTGACGCATGCGCAGGCGTTCCAATTCGCTGCGAACTTCAAGCTGCAGTTCCGCACGAACATCTTCAAGAAGCGGCGCATCTTTCGTGATGATGTTTTCCAGCCAGAGCAGTGCGTAGCCGTTGTCCAGTGCGATCGCAGGGCTGATGCGGCTCTGCGTGGTATCCAGCTTCAGCTTCGGCAGCGCATCGCGTACGGCCTTGGGATAGGTCGGATCTACCGGGCTGATCGGAGAGAGCAGGCCGCCTTGTGAGGCGCTGGAGTCGGTGGAATGTTCAATAGCAAGGTCTGTGAAAGACTTGCCGTTGATGGCCTGACCTCGGATGGTCGTGATGTTGCTCAACTGATCCGTGATGATCAGGCGAACCTGATAGCGTGAGCCGTAGCGGAATTGATAGGCTTGCTGCACCGCAGTTTCGCTGACCGTGACCTGATCGCGGACGAGTTTGCGCAGGCCCGCGTTGCGGCGGAGCATGGCTTGATATCGCTTTGCATCCAGACCTCGGCTTTCACGCATCTCCTGGAGTAAGCGCGCGGCCTCATCGGTATCAGAGCTCAGCGATTCCAATAGACGCTGGCCTTCTGCCTCGATCTCCGCATCCGTGAGTTGCATCTGTTCCTGCGTAAGGCGATTGGCAATGGCTCGGTTGAGCAGGATTTCAGCAAGCGCCTCTCCGCCGTGGGCCTGAGCGATCAGACGGTAGATCTGATCCTGCGTAACGACTTTGCCATCGAGGTACGCAACCGGGCGATCGGATGGACCGGCTGGTGTGACGGGCGGGCTCTCTGATTCATCTGGGTTATATGGCTCATTGGACTGGCATGCAACGGCAAATGTTGCGACAATGAGGAGCAGCAAGATGGGCTTGGCACTAGACATAGCAGCACGCTAGAGCCGACACCTGACGGTGTCAATGTCCGAACACGGTATTGGAGCAACACATGTCTGAGGCGACGCCTGGCAATGAAAAACTCGTCCTCTGTCCCTACTGCGGCCACGCCCAGTACGGTGGCGACCGATGCCAGGCCTGTGGTGGCCTATTCGAGCCGCTGAGCCGAAAGGCGACCCAACTCGCCATGGGCCCATGGTTTGTCCGCGACAAGAACCAGCCCTTCCGTCCCGGCTGCAACTACGACATCCTCAAGTCCATGGCCAAGGGCGGCAAGCTCAAGCCCACTTCGGTGATGCGTGGGCCGACGACTAGGCAGTTCTGGTCGATCGCCCGCAATGTGCCGGGCGTCGCGCATCTCGTCGGCTACTGCCATGAGTGCGGTAACCATGTCAGCCCGTCCGACGCCCGCTGCGGCGAGTGCCACGCGATCTTCGAAGAGCCCCGTGACCGCAACGCGCTCGGCCTAATCTACAAGTCCGATGCCGAGGCCGAGATTGGGCAACAGATGCTCACCGCCGAGATGAATGGCGAACCGATGCCCCAGCGCACCGTGCCTGGGCCGACTAAAAAGCCGCGCCCGGCGAAGACCGGCGACTTGTTGTCCGACGTCCTCGACCTGTCTGGTGATGTTGGTCCCGTCGCCCCTGCCGCACCGCCGACACCCGGTGCTCCAGTCAGCGCGATACCCCCTGCCCCCAAGCCGCAGGCGGTCGCCGCAAACTTTGCGCCTCAGCCTCCCGCAGGCCCCGCGCCAACCAGTGCGTTCGATGTCGAACCAACCAGCGAACTTCCTGAAGGCGAAGGCATCAGCACGCTCGGCCTTCTCATGATCGGTCTGAATATCGTTGCCATCGCGACTATTGTCGTGCTCTGGCTGATGCTCAGCGATTAACGATTCGCCTAGATCTATCTTTCCCGATCCAACAGCCGATAGCTGATCGCCTCGGCGACGTGTGGTAGTTGGATGTCCTCGCTTTGCTCAAGATCTGAGATCGTGCGCGCCAGTCGACGGACCTTGTCATAGGCCCGGGCACTGAGGCCCAGTTCCGTCATCGCCTGCTTGAGCACGTCTTTGCCTGCATCGTCGAGTTGAGCGTGATCATCGAGTTCACGGCCGGAGAGGACGGCGTTTCGTTTCAGTGGGCCGCCATTGCGCCGCTGCTGGATCTCGCGGGCAGACAGGACCTGTGTACGCAGGTCCGCCGAGGTCGATCCGCTGCGTTTCCCGGTGAGTTGCTGGTACGGGACTTTCGGGACTTCGACATGGATATCGATGCGGTCGATGAGCGGGCCTGAAAGCTTGGCGAGATAGCGGTCCATTTCGCGCTGGCCAAAGGCGTCGGCGGGCTTGTCGCCCTTGGGGGTGGGATTCATCGCGACGACCAGCATGAATTGCGCGGGGAAATTGATCGAGGAGTGGGCGCGAGCGATCGTGACGCTGCCGTCTTCGAGTGGTTGGCGAAGTGTCTCGAGGACGGGACGCGGGAACTCGGGCACCTCGTCAAGAAAGAGCACGCCGTGATGGGCGAGCGACACTTCGCCGGGGCGCGGGATGCTTCCGCCGCCGATGATTGCGGCGGGTGAGGCGGTGTGATGCGGGGTACGCACGGGGCGCTGGGTGATCAACGACTGTCCCTTCGGGACTTGGCCCACGGCCGAATAGATGCGCGTGACCTGAAGCGCTTCTTCACGCGACAACGGCGGGAGAATTCCGGGCAGTGCCCGAGCAGCCATCGTCTTACCGGTTCCCGCTGGGCCAATCATGGCGATGTTGTGGCCCCCTGCTGCGGCGATCGTCATCGCCCGTTTCGTCGCTTCCTGTCCACGGATATCTGCGAAGTCCGCGGCCGGCATCGCGGTGTTGAGTTGCTCGTGCACGTCGATCGCTGAAACAGGCGTGATTTCATGTTGTCCATTGAGGAACGAGACAACAGAGGCAAGCGTATCAGCCGGATAGACCTCGATCCCGTCTACGGCTGCTGCTTCGTGTGCGTTATCCAGTGGAACAACGACACCATCAAGGCCGAGCGATTGGCAGAGCAGGGCAAGATTGATGATGCCGCTGACAGGTCGCACACGCCCGTCCAGCGCGAGTTCGCCCGCAAACATCAACCGCTTGTGTCGATCACCTGCGATCACGTGTTCTGCAAGCAGGACTCCGACAGCAATCGGCAGGTCATAAACTGGACCTTCCTTTCGCACGTCACCAGGAGCAAGCGAGACCAGCAGGCGCGCGATTGGGAACGGATAGCCCGTATTCGTTACCGCAGCACGGACGCGTTCGATGGATTCCTTAACAGCGGCATCGGGCAGGCCAACGATCGTCGTCTTTGGCATCGCATCGGCGACAACATCGACCTCGACCTCGCACGCAATAGCATCGATCCCCTGTAGCACGAAGCTGTGACACTGTGAAAGCATGACCGGAAGTTGGTTGTATGAGTCGGTGTGAGTCAGCCTTCATTCTAGCGTTGTTTGCTAGAGCACGAAATTCGACAGGTCCACATCCGCCACGACGGGAGCCACCTGCTCTCGGACGAACTCGGCAGTGACAACGAACTGCTTGTCATCCTTGGCCACACGCTCCGGCGCATCAAAGTTGACCTGCTCAAACACCTTCTCGACGATTGTCATCAGGCGACGTGCCCCGATGTTCTCCAGTTGCGCATTGGCCTTGGCGGCCAGGTCAGCCATCGCGTCGATGCTGTCCGGCTCAAAAACAACGTCCAGTCCCTCGACACCCAGCAATGCCTGCTGCTGTGCGGTCAGCGCCCCCTTGGGTTCGGTCAAAATGCGAACAAAGTCTTCTTTCGTAAGCGGTTGCAACTCGACTCGGATGGGGAAGCGGCCCTGCAGCTCGGGCATGAGGTCACTGACTTTCGCAAAATGAAAAGCGCCCGCGGCGATGAAGAGGATGTGGTCGGTATGGATAATCCCGTGGCGGGTATTGACTGCGGATCCTTCAACGATCGGCAATAGATCTCGCTGCACACCCTGTCTGGACACATCTGGCGAACCCTTGCCGCCAGCACCTTCAGGCGTTGCGATCTTGTCGATTTCGTCGAGGAAGACGATCCCGCCGTGCTCGGTACGTTCGATTGCCTCGGCAATAATCTTATCTTCGTCGAGAAGCTTGTCGGTTTCCTGCTCGATGAGAATACGCTTGGCGTCTGAAACCTTGACGCGTTTACGCTTGTTCTTCTCGGGGATGAGTTTCTCGAACATGTCAGACATGGACGGGTCCATCTGATCCAACCCCATGCTCGAAAACATCACCGAAGTCTGTGGCCGACTGCTGATGGTGAGTTCAACTTCCTTGTCGTCGAGTTTGCCTGCGGCGACCTGTTCACGGATGCGCTGCCTCAGCCTGTCACGCGCCTCGATCGACTCGTCCACACTGACCCAGCCGCCCGGGGGTTCCTCGGCGTCGGGGTCTCGTTCGTTTTCACGTGGACTCGTCGCGGTTGGGCCCGCGTCGGGCAACAGGAGTTGCACAAGCCGATCCAGGGCCAATTCCTCGGCTTGCTCGGTCACGACCTTGGCCTGCTCGGCACGGATCATCGAAATGGCCTGATCCAGCAGGTCACGGATCATGGATTCGACATCGCGGCCGTGGTAGCCGACCTCCGTGAACTTACTTGCTTCTACTTTGATAAACGGGGCACCGGTCAGTTTCGCCAGGCGACGGGCGATTTCGGTCTTGCCGCAGCCGGTGGGACCTGCCATGACGATGTTCTTTGGGTAAACCTCGGCGGCGATCTCGCTATCGAGTTTCTGACGCCGCCAGCGGTTACGGATCGCCACGGCGACAGCCCGTTTGGCCTCTTGCTGGCCAATGATGTGGATATCCAGTGCTTCAACGATTTGTCTGGGGGTGAGTTCTTCCATGAGCGGAGCATCCTACACGCCCCAGCCGACCTTGGGGTGGTTAATCGGCGGCAAGCCGGCATAACCGTCATAACCCTCACGATGCGACTATGCCGACATGATTTTGACATCCGCAACGCCTGTAGTGGCCAGTGAAAGCGGGAGATGACTAAACCCGGTTGCGGCAAACGTCGATGGTCCCATAGCGGCGTCCAGAGACGGGCGCGGTCCGTAAATAACCAGCCCACGGAGGCGGAATCCTGTATGGCTTTTGGGATGAATAAAGCGCGCCTCACGCCGATTGCGATCGACTTCGGCGTTGATACGGTCAAGATGCTGCAGGTCTCCTCCGGAGACACCACGCAGTTGATTGGTGCCGGTGCGCTGGTCGTACCGGAAAATGCACGTAAAGACAGTGCAACGCGTTATGGCTTCCTCGCCGACGCGGTCAAGGAACTCGCCCGGCAGCAGCCGTTCAAGGGCCGACGCGCCATGTGTGCGATCCCTGCGTTTCAGACCTTCGTCAATACGTTCGAGCTTCAGTGCGGCGAAAACGACGACATCGATCAGCAAGTCAACCTGCACCTGCAGACCACGGCTGAGATGGACCCTTCACGCCTTGTCATCCGTAATCAGCGGGTCGGGTCCGTGATCCGCGACGGTGTTCAGCGTCAACGCGTAATCTGCATCGCGGCGAATCGTGCGGTCGTGATGCGTTATCTGGAGATCGCATCAGCCGCCAAGCTGGAAGTGGTTGGTATGCACAGCGAGCCGGTGTGTATCGCCAAGTGCTTCTCTGAGCTCTACAACCGCCGCGAATCGGACAAGACCGAGGCACGGTGTTTTGTTGATATTGGCGCGGCTTCGACAAAGCTGGTCATTATCCGTGACAAAGAAATCCTGCTGGCTCGCAATATTGCGGTATCAGGGGATGAGTTGACGCATCGCCATGCTCGCGAGCACAAGATCGACTTCAACGAGGCTCGCACGGCACGCGTCCGTGACGCAGACAACCCGTTGGCCGAAAACCCCTTCGGCGAAGGTCTTGAAACAAAAACACAAACCAGTGTCGCCTTGGCGGACGAAGCGGATCCACGCGATCGCAGTATTGTTTCAACGCCCGGCGTTCCCGCACCGACTGACGAAGTTCTGGACAAACTCGTCGATGGCATCCGCATGTCTATTCGCTACCACGACTCGGTCAGCCCTGAGCAGAGCGTAAAACGAATCGTCCTGCTGGGCGGAGAAGCGAACCACCAGGCTGTAGCGACATCGATCGCACAGCAATTCGGCGTACCGACGTTCATTGGCGATCCAATGGCTCGCGTGATGCGAACGCCCGGCCTCGAACCTGTGAACATCGATACCAAACGCGCCCAACCCGGATGGGCCGTCCCGCTTGGCCTATGCCTGAGCGAGGCAAACCTTTGATCGGCTCAAGCCGATGGAGATGAGATATGGCAACCCCTAACAGCTTCCTCCCCGAAGACTACCTGGATCGTAAGATCGCCCGGCGGACCAACCTGATCTGCGTCGGCTTGTTCCTCGTGATGATCGCGGCGATCGGTGCAGCGTTCTATGTTCAAAACCGCCAGGACGAAGGTACCCGGGCTGAACTGATCGAGGTCAACAATGCATTCACCAAGCGGGCCGAGCAACTCCGCCAGATCAAAGAGTTGCAGGATCGTCAGCAGCAGATGATCGAGAAGGCCAAGGTTGTACGACAACTCGTCGAACGTGTGCCACGTTCGATCATCCTGGCTGAGATGGTCAATAACATGCCCCCAGCCCTGTCGTTAAAGGAGTTTGACCTTGAGACCAAGGCGGCCCCCGCTGCACGCAACCTCACTGCGATCGATCGCGCCAAGGCCAAGCAGGAAAAGGACAAGGCAAAAGACGCAGGGAAAGTCGAAATCGTTCCGCGGCAGGTCTTTGTCAACATCGAAGGCATCGCAAAGAAAGAAAATCAGATTACAGAGTTCATGGGCAACCTGACCCGCCACCCACTGTTCCTGGCGGTAGGCCTCGAGTTCATTGAACAGGAGACGATCGATAAGACAGAGCTGTTCCGCTTTAGCATCACGATGGAGTTGAATCAGGCTGTGTTGATCGAACGATCGGCACCAGAAGACCTGCAGCGCGATCTGATCCAGGACCCGCTTGCTGACCAGATCCAGATCAATGCAGAGGGCAAAATAGGCCCGGCCACTGGCGTTGCCAACACCGAGACTCAGACCGACTAACTATCCCGTCGCGCGACGGTACGGAGAAGACCTATGCGTTTTGGACTACGAGAACTGATTTTCCTGCTGGTACTGCTGGCAATGCCTGGTGCTGCCTACTTCTTTGTCTTCCAGCCAAAGAACCAGTTGCAGCAGGACGCACGCGCCGAAATCGTTGCGAAAAAAGCCAAGCTTTCAGCCCTCGATAAGGCAACCGAGCAGTTCGTCAACCTCGACAAAGAGATCGTCCGCCTCAAAGGCGCGATCGAGATGATCGAGGAAAAGCTGCCAGACGATCGAGAAACGTACGTCGTCGTTAACCGAGTCGCTGATCTGGCACGCACCCACAAACTGAAAGTCGAAACAATCAAGCCTGACAAGGTTGTCGCTGCAGGACCCTACGCTTCGGAACTTCCGATCCGTATGGAAATCAAGGGCGGGTTCGAAGGGTTCTACAGTTTCCTGCTGGAAGTCGAGCGCATGCCGCGTATCACGCAAATGCCTGTGATGAACCTGGAACGCTCTGAAGACAAGAAAGACCCCGAAGGAACGATGAACGCAACGATGACGTTGAGCATCTTCTTTGAGAGCGGCGCGGCAGAAACAGGTGCAAACTAAGTAATACGTATCGAGCCTTGTGCTTGGAGACCGAGATGACCAGTTACGAAGAACAAGAAAACGACTTCCTGAGCGAAAAGACTGACGACGACGGCCTGAACACCATGGCCGTACTGAGCACACTGGGGGGCGGCGATGACGCCCTGGCCGAGGGTGAACCACTGGGGCTGGATCCGGATGCAGGCAAGGCCAAGCTGTCCGGCAGCACGCTCGCGGTTGGCGTCGTTGTTGTGCTAGGTGCGGTGACGCTGCTGGGCATGAAACTCACGCTAGGTGCCATGGGTGTTAATTCGGGCCCGTCCGCAGCCATGGCTGAAGTCGATACCTTCCTCGGTAACTATGAAGCGGCAAAGAAGACCGGTGTTGATGGGCCGCTTAAGGCGCCCGATCAGGAGAGCGAGGAAGTCCTCGAAGAACTGAAGCAAGACCCGACTGACCATCAGGTCCCTTTTGAAGAAGTTGATGACAACCCGTTCGATTACAGTGGTTTGTTCGACAAGCCGAAGCCAAACCCCGAGCCAGACAGTTCTCCAGCTTTCACGCCAAGCGAAATAGATAAGCGTCGCGATGATTACCTTAAATTGGCAAAAAAGATTCGTGTCGATGGTATCTCGGGCAAGATCGTCTTCCTTGATGGCAAGGACTATCGTGTCGGTGACATCATTGATGGCGGTCATTTTGAACTTGCTTCGATCGCTGGCTTGAGTTGCCTTATTCGAACAACTGATAAATACCGTTTCGTATTTAGACTCCGCTATCGCTAAACATGACGATCTACGGCAGCAGCCGGAGGCACACAGGTTTGGACCAAAGCCCTACCACACAATTTGACGATACCAGCCTGCAAGAGCCACGCGCTTACAGCGGAGCGAATCCGTTTAAGCCTGTTGCGGTGGATCTTGTGGACGAAGGCTTTGTCTTCACGAATGAGCGTTTGTCGGAGGAACTGCTCAAAGCGGGCGCGGCAGACGCAGAGCAGGTGGGCAGCGCCACCGCAGTCATCGCAAGCTCGCCCGGCCGACGTTTTATGGACGTTGTCCTGGAGAAAGTCAGTGATCAATCTGCAGCTCAAGCGGTCGTTGCGAAATGTGCCGCGATGGGTTTTCAGGAAATCGACTTTGACCAAATCGAATCGCTCAAACATCTTGAAGTGCTTGGCGCGGACTACTGCCTGGAGCACGGCGTCATTCCGATCCGGCCTTATGGCTCACGGCTACTGCTGGGCGTCGTTCACGCTGACGATCTGATCATTGTCGATGAGGTTCAGTTCAAGCTTGGCCAGTCGATCAAGCCCGTGCTCGTTACACCCAATGATATTGCTGCAGTTATTGACACCTACCGTGAGGACAACTCACAGGCCGATGAGATCGCGGTTGACGACATCATCGGGGACATTGAAGAGGATGATGTTGAGGTCGTCCAGACCGAAGATGAAGATATCGACCTCGACAAACAGGAAGCTGGCTCTTCGCCCGTCATCCGCTTTGTGAACTATCTGATCTTCAATGCGGTCAAGGAGGGCGCATCGGACATCCATATCGAGCCGCAGGAAAAGAAACTGCAGATTCGTTATCGAATCGATGGCGTTCTTTTTGATGCAATGAACCCGCCTGCTCATATGAAGAACGCGATCGTCTCGCGTCTGAAGATCATGGCCAACCTCGACATCGCGGAGCGTCGGGTCCCACAGGACGGCCGCATCCGCGCCATGGTCCATGGCCGCAAGCTCGACCTGCGTATGTCCACCCTGCCCATGGTTTCGGGTGAAAAGGTTGTGCTGCGTATCCTCGACACGCGTTCAATCCAGGTCCAGCTTGATGATCTGGGCATGTCTGAGGACATGCTGCACATGTGGAAGAATCAGATTAAGCAGCCACACGGCATCGTGCTTGTGACGGGGCCGACAGGCTCAGGTAAAACGACGACGCTTTATTCGTCTCTCAACCAGATGGATCGGCAGAAGCTGAACATCTCCACCGTTGAAGACCCGGTTGAATACCACCTCGGCGGGATTAACCAGACCCAGACACATGATTCAATCGGCATGTCCTTTTCCGGCGCGCTGCGAGCGCTGCTTCGCCAGGACCCCGATGTCATCATGGTTGGCGAGATCCGCGACGGTGAGACGTCTAAGATCGCCATTCAGGCTTCGCTGACGGGTCACCTCGTACTGTCCACGCTCCACACCAACGATGCGCCTTCCGCGGTTACGCGGCTGATTAATATCGGTGTCGAGCCTTATCTGATCGGCTCGGCTTTGAATGCGGTTGTTGCCCAGCGACTGGTCCGCAAGATCTGTGATCACTGCAAGACACAGGAACCTCCGCCGGATCACGTCGCCGAGCACCTTGCCATGCAGGGTATTGCGATTGACGAGGTGTGGGTCGGCAAGGGTTGCGACAAGTGCCGAAATACCGGCTACTCGGGCCGTGTTGGTCTCTATGAAATGCTGTTGCTTAACGACCAGCTCCGTGACCGTATCGCGGCCAATCCGAACGTCACGGAGTTCCGCCGCATGTGCATCGAAGGTGGCATGGTCACACTGCGGCAGGACGGCTTTCAGAAGGTCGCTAAGGGCTTGACCACTGTAGATGAAGTGTTGCGTGTGACCGAAGCGTCGGTATAAGCAGCGTCAAGCAGCACGACGCAACTTTTCCTCTGTCGCGGCAATGCCCAGGAGTTCCTGGTAAACCGACTCGACACGCTGCATGCGTTGTCTGAAATCGTATTGCTGGTTGACACGCATCCAGGCGGCACACAACAGGCGCTCGCGAACCAGCGGCAGGTCGATCAGGGGTAGGATCTGATTCGCCCACGCATCTTCTGCCTCGGCCAGCAGGACACCACATTCTCCGTTATTCAGGGCATCTGGCACAGCCCCGACTTGTGTAGCCGCAATAGGAAGGCCGATGGCCATGGCTTCGAGTACGACGTTGGGCAGGCCCTCTGTGTGGCTCGGCACGACGAGCGTGTCCATGGCTTCAAGTACGGGACGCGTATCTTTCTGCCACCCCCACCAGCGTACACAGTAGGTCAGGCCAAGGTCGTGGACGAGAGACTCCAGGGCCTCGCGCTGCGGGCCATCACCAATCAGGTGCAGACGCGTACCCGGGCGTTGTTGATGGATTTGAGCAAAGAGTCGGATCGCTCGATCGACACCTTTTTCTAAGCTGAATCGTGCGACTACGGCGATGGCGTGCTCATCCCTCGCGAGGCCCAGGGCATACTTCGCCTGATCGCGTGGCTGCTTGCGTTTGTATTCAGCCAGGTCAATGCCGTTGGGAACATGTCGCAGATTGTCTGGGTGGATGCCATATTCGGCAGCATAGCGCATCAACTGGGGACTTACCGCAAGGACACGGTCATAACCACGCAGCGCTTGATGCGATAGTTTTGCATAGAGGCGGGTGCGCCAGGTTTCGCCTGTGAAGCCGTGCATCGTGGTGACAAGCTTCATAGGGTGTGATCTACGGATCAGCTGCCCCAGGATGTCGGTCTTGTAGTCGTGTGCATGCCAGATATCGACATGCATT
>JBMZAP010000066.1:0-19776 GCA_049611445.1 Phycisphaeraceae bacterium
GGATGCGTATTATAGCTCGGCAAAAAAGACCTGTTTGGCTTATTTAATCGCGGCATTCACGAATTGAAATTCCCTAAGCCCGGTTCAGTGTTCAGAGCCGTTGTGAATACCGTTTTCCTACCCGTTTTGAGACCCCTGAATCGGGTGCACCGTCTTGTAGGCGGCGAGCAGCCCCTTGCTGAAGGACTGCAGCTCAACCATGGACCGGGCGGTGTGCAGGTTGTCCATGTTCAGTCGGAGGATCGCGTCGCTGAGCTGACGGCCGCCAACGATGATCTGACACGATTGGTCCGCCATTTCCTCGGCGAGGACGCGTAATTTCTTTGCGTAGTCGGTATTGGGTTCGGCGGTCATCGAGACCCAGACCAGCGAGGCCTCATCGCGTTTTGCGACCGTGGCAAGCTGTGCCCAGGGGGTATTGGCGCCGAGGTTCGATTCGCGCCAGCCCTGCTCGGCAAGCACGAGCGAGACGCACAGCGAGGAAATCAGGTGCATATCACCGGCCGGTGCTCCACCGATCGCCAGTGGGGCGTTCGCCGCGGGAGGTTTGATCAACGAGTGCATGTAGCCGAGGGTACGGATACAAATGTCTGTCGCCCGGTGTTCGATGCCGACGCCATCAGGATTGTTGTGCCAGATTTCGCCAATCTGGTTCATCGCGGCACGGATCGGGCCGTCGATGACCTCGCTCATCGGGTGTCCGTCGAGGTACAGGCGTGTGACGGCAGCGATAAACTCCTTGTCCCGACCGTTTTCGAGCAATTCGAAAAAGTGTTCAGAAAGCTGCGAGTCACCTGCCCGCCCGGTCTCATCGTCCGCGGCGGTCAAGCCCAGCACCGACGGGTCTTTGACGGTGTAGCCCCGCTGGCGAACAAATCGGATCGCCTCGGCTAATTCGACACGGCGGTGTCCGCCGGTCGTTCGAATGACATCGATCAGCCCATCATCGATCCATCGCTTGAGGGAGGACTCGCTGACGCCAATCGCTTGGCCGAGTTGTTTAGGAGAAAGGTACTTCATGAATATCAAGCAGTCTGATATCGTCCATATCGTGCATTATAGACCAATAAAGTGAGACAGGTGAACTTAGAATGCATAGTATTCGTTCATAGCGTTCTAATTTAGCATGCCTAATCCTCAGGATCCGAGCATTATGACGGATATTCGCCAATCAGGCACGTCAGGCCCGCCAATGCCTGAAATCAAGCGCTCAGGCCGATTCTGGCGGCTGACCATGAGTCAGTGGCTGAACCGGCCTAGAGAAGAGCTCTTCGCCTTTTTCGCGGATGCCTACAACCTGGAAAAAATCACCCCGGATCTGCTGGGCTTTAAGGTCATCACGCCCGCACCGATCGAAATGCGGCCCGGCACCCTGATCGACTACAAGCTCAAGGTCCGTGGCGTGCCGATCCGCTGGCGGACGCTCATCGAGGTCTGGGATCCCTGCGAGAAGTTCACCGATGAGCAGCTTAAAGGCCCCTACAAACGCTGGCACCACACGCACACCTTCACTGAGGAAAATGGCGGAACCAGATGTGACGATGTCGTCGAATACGCCCCGCCCGGCGGCCCGCTCGCGCCGCTCATCAATAAACTCGTCGTGCAACGGGATGTCGAGAAGATTTTTCTACACCGTGCGAAGATCCTGGCAGAGATGTTTGGATCAGAGCACGAAGCGTAAGCGAGTGGCGAGGATCTACTAAGACTTATGCATGGTCACTCGCTAACGCTTCGTGTTCTGACAAGACATGACTCTACTGCTGATCCATGCCGCTGCGACGTTGTACATGGCCGGGCTGATCTGGTTCGTCCAGCTCGTGCATTACCCGCTTATGGCGAACGTCGGTGAAGAGGGATACCGCGCTTACCAGCAACTGCACGAACGCAAGACAACGCTGGCCGTCGCGCCCGCGATGTTTGTCGAACTGGGCTGCGCGGTATTCCTTGCGTTGCGGACACCAGACGCTGTAGAGCCCTGGCTTGCCTGGACAGGCTTCGTGCTTGTCGTGCTGCTTTGGTTAAGCACAGCCTTGCTGCAGGTGCCCTGCCACAAGAAACTCGGGCAGGGTTTTGATGCTTTAGTGCATCGAAAACTCGTCACCACCAACTGGCTGCGCACAGCGATGTGGTCGGCACGTGGCGTGATTGCGATGGTGATGCTGGGCGTATCTGTCTAGAAGGCCGCAGCTGCTGAATGCCCATTTCTATTCTTCAAACCCATGCACACTCACAAAGTGCCCCGGCTCGCCCGGCACTTCTTTGAGCGACGGGCGATCGAGCAGGCTGGAGCGTGTCACGAATTCGACGCCTTCCATCTTCTCCGCATCCATCTCGGCCTGTTCCTCGGCTGTGACCTTGATGGAGTGGTCCCGGCCTTCGGCCTCGTCGGCGAAGTAGCTGATCGGGCTGGGCACATCGCCCAGCAGCATGATGCGCTTCTTGGTGCGGTTGGGGTCGGGGTTCGGAGCCGCGGAAAGCAACGCCCGGGTGTAGGGGTGCAGCGGGTTGTTGTACAGCGTGTCGCGGTCGGCGACCTCGACAATCTTGCCCAGGTACATCACCGCAATCCGGTCGCAGAAGTGTTCGACCACCGCGAGGTTGTGCGCGATGAACAGGTAACTGAGGTTGAACTCTTCCTTCAGGTCGGCCATCAGGTTCAGCACCTGGCTCTGCACCGACACGTCCAGTGCCGAGACGGGCTCGTCGCAGACAATGAACTTCGGTTCGAGGGCCAGAGCACGCGCGATGCCGATGCGCTGCTTCTGTCCGCCGGAGAACTCGTGCGGATAGCGGTCGTAGTGTTGCGGCTGCAGGCCGACTTTCTTTAAGAGGTCTTGCACGCGCGACTCGAGCTCGGGGCCGCCGCAGATCTTGTGGACTTTCAATGGCTCGCCGATGATTCGGCCGACGGTCATACGCGGGTTCAGCGATCCGCCCGGGTCCTGGAAGATGATCTGCATCTCTTTGCGGAGCTGCTTCATGCGAGAGCTGGAGGCTTCAAGCACGTCTTCACCATCGAACAGAACGTTGCCTGCGGTGGCGTCGATCAGTCGCAGGATGGATCGTCCGACGGTGGACTTGCCGCAGCCGGACTCGCCGACGAGCCCAAGGGTCTCGCCCTGGTGGACGGTGAAGGAGACGTCATCGACGGCCTTGACGTTGCCGACCTGCGAGCGAAGCAGGCCGCGCTTGACCGGGAAGTAGGTCTTGAGGTTGCTGACCTGAAGCAGTGGCTTGGCGGTCGGCGTCTCGGTGATCGGTGCGGTCTGCGTTGCGGTGGTCATGCTGAACATGATAGCGGGTGTACTGCTCCCTCTCCCTTTCAGGGAGAGGGTTGGGGTGAGGGTCCAGTGTGGTATTTAAAGAGAAATAGTTCAGCAAGCAGCAGTTTGCCAAGTGCCCCACCCTCATCCCCCGCCTTCTCCCTGAGAGGGAGAAGGAGCCCGAGCCTTGATTCTGTCTCACCGCGTATCGAGCTGAGCTTCACGGGTGTCGTAGCTGCCTTCGCCAATGGGGTTCCATTGCTTGAGCGTGAGGTCGAGCTTGTCGCCCTGCACGTCTTGGAGTGCGTCGGCCAGTGTTTTCAGGTCGTAGACCTCGGTACCATCGATCGCGATGATGATGGACATACGTTGGACGCCGAAGCGGTCAGCCGACGAGCCATCCTCGATCAGGCGAACGAGCACGCCGGGGGTGTACGCCCAGCCGAGCCGGGCGGCCAGGCCGGGGGTGAAGGTTTCGAATCGGCTCAGGCCCGCCCTGGTGGCGGGGCTGTCGGCACCGGCTTCGAACGGGTTGTCTAAACGCGGCGTGGCAAACGTGCCTGCCTCACGCGGGTCCTCGGCCAGTTGCACGCGCAGCGTCTTGACCCGGCCCTGTCGCCAGATACGGATCGGGACTTCCTGGCCCGGCGGGTGGCTGGAGACCGCGATGCGCAGTGCTTCGGCCGAGTCAACCGTTTTGCCGCCGACGTGTGTGACGATGTCGCCGACACGCAGGCCCGCTTTTTCCGCAGGCCCGCCCGGCACGGGTTCGCACAGAACGCCCTTATCCTCAAAGCCCATCTCACGCTGGGTCGCGAAGTCGATGTCGTTGACAAAGACGCCGATGTAGCCGCGCCTCACTTCGCCGTTCTCAATCAGTTGGTTAACGACGTTAACGGTGAGATCAACGGGGATGGCAAAGCCCAAGCCGGAGAACGTGGCCTGCGGGTTACCTTCCACAGCAATGGCGGTGTTCATACCAATCACTTCACCGCGGACATTGGTGAGCGGCCCGCCGGAGTTGCCCGGGTTGATCGCGGCATCGGTCTGGATGTAGCTCTCGTAACTGTTGATCCGCGCGTCGTGGATGCGTCGGCCTGTCGCACTGACGATGCCTTGGCTCATCGAAAATTCGAATTGGAAAGGCGAGCCTACCGCGAACACGATCTCGCCCTGGACCGCCGGCTCGGTGGCCAGTGCCGCGGGGATGAGTCCCGTGCGGTTGATCTTCAGGACGGCGATGTCGGTCTTCGGGTCTGTCCCAACGATGGTCGCCCGGTATTCGCCGCCGTCATCAAATCGCACGACCGCCTGCTCGGCTCGGCCACGCAAGAGTTCTTCGACGACGTGATGGTTGGTGATGATGTAGTCGGTGTAGTTGTCCGCTTCATCCGCACCGTTGGGGTAGTAGCGATAGACCCAACCCGAGCCGTTACTGATCCCTTCAAGCCGACCAATGCGTGGGTCACGTGCGAGCAGTGAGATACTTGTGACGCTCGGGCGGACGACGGTTGCGACGTCTTTGAAGGCCTCGGAAAGGGTCAGGAGCGTGGGGTCTTCGACAAGGTCTTTGCGGACCTGTTCGATCTGGGCGCCTTCGTAAGACTTGGCGATCTGACGGACCATGCCCGGGGCAACAAGCATCGCGAGCACGAGCGTGCCGAGCAGCAGCAGTGTCGGGCCGTACCAGCGGATGCTTGACATGAGGGCTCCTGAGCGTGGCTGACCATCAGCCTTTATCTATACGAAGTGTAGGTGCGAAAGATCGGCAATCAATCTTTCGACTTATAAACCCCGCCATCGGCAAGGTATTCCTTGTTTTCGACCTGCTTGGCCCACTCTTCTGCGGCGAGTTGGGTAGCAAGACCCAATTGAGCGAGCGGCGGGGCGAACGGGGGCTGCCAATCACTCAGGCCCAGCATGTCCTGAAGTACGACAACATGCCCATCACAGGCGGGGCCTGCACCGCAGCCGATGACCGGGATACGTTCGCCACTGCGCGGGTGCCATGCCTTGTCGACGATGCGTTGGCTGACTTCATCGGGTACCGCCTCGACAAGCAGTACCGTAGCGCCCATGGCGATCATGAGCTGGGCCGTATCGACTAAGACATCAGCCTCGCGCTTGCTTCGGCCGGCAGACTTGTAGCCTCCATCGACACGCACCTGTTGCGGTCGGCTGCCAATGTGCGCGACGACCGGGACGCCTGCCAAGGCGAGCTTCTCCACGAGTGTCGCGTGGCTGCCATCGACTTCCAGTTTCACACAGTCGGCACCTGCGTCCTGCATAAAGGCGATCGCATTGCGTACGGCCTCGGCCTCGTCGGCCTGATAGCTGCCGAAGGGCATGTCGGCCATGACCAGCGCGTTGGGGGCACCACGACGCACCGCCGCGGTGATCTCAAGCATGAAGGGCATCTTTGCGGGCAAGGTCGAGTCGTGGCCCAGGATGAGCTGTGCCGCCGTGTCACCGACAAGGAAGCTGCTCACGCCGCCGCGCCAGAGCCACTTGGCTGTTGTCGCGTCGTAGCAGGTGAGCATGGGGAAGGTCTGGCCTGCTTCGGCCCACTTGCGCCAATCGCGCAGGGTCACCCGGCGGTCCGGGCGTTGCATCGTTTCGGTACTGCTGGTCATCGCTTAATTGTATGTCACGCAGGGGGGCAGGCGATACGCGGCTCCAGCGATTCGTCCGGACAGTAGCCCGCAATCCCTACAACCGTTACCCCTTACCAACCTGCCGCAGGCACTAAACAAGGACCATCGGCGTTCCGATAAGTAACCGGAGGCATCCGCGAAAGGTTGACCGATGTCTGTGCAAACCCAGCAGTTCCGAGTCGTCGGCGTCAACACCGAAACCGGTGAAGATGTCTCTGTGATCATCGATGCGGCGACCAAGGCGGCCGCCGAGGTGAAAGCTGAGCAGATGCAGATCGAGACGACGCATATCGTCCGTATGAAGCAAGACACGCCCGAGCCGCCCGATGAGCACGAACTGTTCTCATCTGAAGCTGCCGAGGCATTGGCTGGCAAGCGCACCGAGAAGCTCATCGAAGAAGTCGTTCCACCTGAAGAACCGAAAGAAGCGCCCGCGCCACCGTCCGCTCCTGAACCCACGCAAGAGGTTGTGACCGCGATCTCGCGGCCGACCTATGCCGCGCCCGCATCCAGACGAGAACCCGTTGGGTCAGAAGTCTCGGGCCTGCGTGCGTTTGGCATCGTCTTGTTCGTGCTGATGGGCATCTGCGCGGGGGCCTACTACGTCCTGGTGCATCAACCCAACCAGTCCATCGCCAGTGATGAGCAGCTGATCTTTGGAGAAGATCTCTTCAGCGACGTTCTTGAAGCGCCGCCACTGGAGTCGCCCTTCGACAAACTCGAACGTGATGCCTTCAGTGCTCGCAGTGAAACCCTTGGGGCCGACGGTCCTCCGATCGCTCTGGATCAACAATTGCAGATCACCCAGCAGCCGGGTGCCAGCGATCCAAAGCCTGCACCATCGAAGACGGGCAAACTCAAGCTCCAGTCGGTCGTCACAACGAACAAGGGACGCTTCGCCGTGATTAACGGCAAGCTCTACGAGCAGGGCGGCAGCATCGGCAGCGCAACACTGGTCAGCGTTGCAGACGACTGGGTCCTGATCGAGCGCGATGGGAAACAGTTCACGCTGCAGATCGAGACCAAGCAGAATCAGTAAGCCGAATTACCCGTTTGCGATCGGCGTCAGGAAGCCGACGGGTTTGTCGTTGGCCTTGTACTCGGGGAAGAAATCGGTCTTGTCGGCGTGGAAGCCAAACAGTGAGTGCAACGCCTCGGCAAACACGACGCGGAAGTCCACATGCACCGGCAGGTCGCGGCCGGCGATGAGTTCTTTCTTGTTCAGCCCCGTGTACTTACCGTACAGGTTGCCGCCCTTGACCATCCCGCCGAACGCCAGCATGAAGCCGCCACGGCCGTGGTCCGTGCCGTTGTTGCCGTTCTCGTAGACGGTTCGCCCGAACTCAGACATGACCAGCACCAGCGTCTTATCCATGTGTGTGCCCAGGTCGTCGTGGAACGCACGAATCGCCTTGGCCAGCGTACCGAGCATGTTTGCCATGGTGCCCTGGTTGCCGCCCTGGTAGGCGTGGTGGTCCCAGCCGCCGTAGTCGATCGCGGCGACTTCGAGGCCTTCGCCGGCTTTGATGACCTTGGCGATGTCGGCGAGTTGGCGGGACAAACGGGAGTTGGGGTAGTTGCCCGTCCGGCCACGGACGATGCCTTTGAGGTGGCGCAGCTTCTCGATACTCTCTTCGCCCTTCTCGGCGATGTACTGATTCAGGGTGTCTTCGCCCTTCTCAACCGGTGCAACTGCAGCACCACCGCTGACGCGGGGCACATCAGGGTCGGCTTGCTGGTTGTCTTTCTTATCCGCGTTAGCTTGGCCGTTCATACGCCGGGCCTCAGCGTCACCATCGCAGGAGTACATCCTCTCAAAAGCGTTCATCGCCGCGTCCGCCCCGCCGGTCGGTACCGCCAGCACCGGGTACTGGCCGCGCAAGGATCTTGGAAGCGTCGGCTGAAGCGACACAGCACGAAGCGTACGGTCCGCGTTGGACTTGGTCGCTTCGAGGTAACGGTTCAGCCAGCCCTCGGTAACAGACTTCACGCCCGGCGCGGCGCGCTCCATGAAGTCCTGTGCGTCGAAGTGGCTTCGCGTCGGGTGGGTTGAGCCGGTGCACATGATCGCGGCCATGCGCTTGTCTTCATACAGCTTGTGCAGTGGTTCGAGTGACGGGTGCAGACCGAAGATATTGGTCAGCGGGATCACAGCAGGGTTGTCCGGGTTGTCAGACTTCGCAGGGATCGCAATGGTCGGGCGTACCTTGTAGTAGTCCGGGTCGCCCGCCGGGACGACCGCGTTCAATGGGTCGGCTCCGCCGCGTAGGTAGATCGTCACGAGTGTTGGCGGGTGGCCCTGTTCACGCAGGGCCTGGGCCAGTGCCTGACCGTTGAGGCCAAGGGCTGCAGCGCCCATAAAGGCACTTGATCCGGCAAGGAATTGTCGTCGGGTTGGGGACATAGCTGTCGCTCCTGTCTTTGTGCTGTCAGCACTTTGCGTACATCTTGGGTTTGAACATTATTGCTGTTGAAAATCCGGCGAGCCCAGCATTGTCGCGAGCATCTGCTGCGCGCTGGGACTGCGGCCGAGTTCCTCATCGATGATCCGGCTGGTGCGTTCATTCAGCCCGGCCGGGAGGATCTGGTCCGTCATCTTTTCTTTGAGCTTGTCGGCGGGCAGGTTGGCCAGCAGCGCATCGGGCACACGCACGCCACTCATCCGGTTGCCCGCGAGGTCCATTGCAAAGGTCCAGCGGTAGACTAGCACGCCCGGGTCAAGCCAGGCTTCTTTGGTGTCGTACCAACCGGTCGGGTCCGGGCACTGGTAGGTCGGCTGGCCCATCAGCGTCAATGCGTTATCGATCGGGCGATAGTTTTCAACCTCAGCTCCGGTTGCACGGATCGAGGAGACGACATATTCAAACGGCGTCTTGAACTTCATCTTGTGGTTCTGGCGGTAGAAGAAGTCTTCGGAGAACAGGATCGCCTCATAGACCTTCTTCAGGTCGCCATCGGTCTTGCGGAAGACCTTGGTGACTTCCTTGACCAGCGATTCATTGGGTTCATCCCGCAGGAGGTAACGGCAGAGCTTCCGCGAGATGTAGTCAGCGGTGTACTTGTGCTCGGCAAGCGCCTTGATCACGGTGATGCCCTGATCTTCTCCGCCGCCCCTGAGGCGTGAGCCGAGCACGACCTTGTTGTTGGTGTCGTGGACGGCTTCGTTGAAATAGAATCCGTACTCACCCTGGTTCTCACCGCCGCCGGACCATCGCGCGGTCCAGCCGGTGAGCACGCGGGCTAGCTCTTCGACGTCACGTTGGGTGTATTCCCTGTCTACGCCAAGGGAGTGCAACTCCATCAATTCGCGGGCGTAGTTTTCGTTCAGCCCGCGTTGCCGGCTGAGTGCCCGGACTGAGCGAGGGACGTTTTCCCGATCTTCATAGCGATCGACAAGTTTCTGCTCACGCTCGGTCAGGGGTTTCTGCGAGACGATGTTGTCCAAGTAGATCAGCATCGCAGGATGCCGAGCCGAGGCGAGGAGCATGTGCTCAAACTTTCCGAACGCAAAGCGGCGGATGACATCGTTCTCCCAGGCGTTCGCGAGGAAGCCGACCTCGTCCTTACTCTGATCGATGGACAGGTGTTCACGCCAGAACGCCACGATGACTTCTTCAAACTGCCTCTCAGAATAGATCGCTCGGTGGTAGATCGAGTGGCGCAGTTCGGCGCGGACCAGGTCACGCTTGCGGTTGCGCTGGTCTTGTTCCTCGCGTCGTTTGTCACGATCGGCTTTGGAAGGCGGCTTGTTCGCGTACGGTGTATAGGCCGTTCGGTACTCGCGGAAGATCTCTGAACCGGTCATCAGCACGGAGGGGTACTTTTCCGTGACGACTTCATCGGCATAGATATTGTCGATCGACTCGGGGTCGAGTTGTTCGCGCATCCAGTTCTCGACGCCGATCTTCATCACGTAGTCGACCTGACCGGGACGCGGACCAAAGGCCATGCGGTTGAGCGCGTGGGTCGCTCGCTCGCGCTCCGTGAGTGCGGGTCCAGCATCTTCTTCTGCGCGGATAGGCTTGCGCTCCGAACCTGAGCCGGTCCCCGGTGCGCCGAGCCCGAGTTCTCGGATGCGCCGCTGCTGCTCCTCATCGTCGCCGAGGGTCGCCTGCGCGAAGACGTGGGTCGGCATACAGAACAGCGCGGTCAACAGGAGAGCGAACAACTGAGTGCATCGTTGTGACATTGAACTTTCTCGACGAGATGGGTGATCGATCACTTCAGGTTGCGGATTTATGCAAATCACGCCACCAGTAGATTCTAAACTTCATAGACCCTTTAATCCAGCAATATCTCTAAGAAATACGCGCCTCAAGAGCGTGCTTCTCCTTAATTCCTAGTGGGATAATTCAAAACGAGTACCATGCGCGGATGGGCAATGAATCTATTGAAGTACTCGCGTCCGGCAAGTTCATGCAGATGGTTCGCGATGGGCATTGGGAGTACGTGCGTCGGCACACATCTGACGGGGCTGTCGCGGTTATTGCGACCACAGACGACGATGAGGTCGTGCTGATCGAGCAGATGCGTGTGCCGATGGGAGCGACCTGCCTGGAGTTGCCCGCTGGTCTGGTCGGCGACACGGCCGCGGACAAGGGCGAGGCGATGATGGTCGCCGCCCAAAGAGAACTGCATGAGGAAACAGGATTCAACGCTGAGACGATCGAGCACCTCTATCCGATCGCGACGAGCCCGGGCCTGAGCAACGAGATTATTGATTTATTCCGAGCAACAGGCCTGACCAGGGAGCACGATGGCGGCGGGGTCGGACACGAAGAGATCAAGGTGCATCTGATCAAGATCGACGCATTGCATGACTGGTTGGCCGCGCGTCGAAACGAAGGCTTGATCATCGATGTCAAGGTCTACTTCGCGCTGACGTATCTGCAGCAGGCGTAGTGCAAGTCATGTGATGGAGCTTTTTGCTGAGCCAAGGCAGGCTCAGGCCGCTAGAGTTGTGCTTCGATGCCTGATGAGGTGAACCCCGACAAGCCGAATCAACCGAGCACCGCCGCGGTGATCTGGCGCTTGGTCAAGCTGACCTGGCGTTACCGTACGGGAGCGCTGTTGATTGTGGTGCTTCAGATGGGCTTGCTGGCCATGGCCTTGTCGGGCCTAGGGCTGGTGGGGCTGGGCATCGATGTGATCGGGCAAGGCGTGGGTGCTTCGGACAAGCCGCCGCGCTGGCCGCTGGGATTTGAACCACCCCGCGAATGGACCGCCATGACGAGCGTGCTGGTCATCGCCGGTGCTGTGCTCGGCCTGGCCGTGATGCGGTTTCTGCTGGAGCGTGCTTCGGTGATCTGCAAAGCCCTGCTGGTCCGTGACATCATCGTCGACCTGCGCGTCGCGGTGTACGACAAGATGCAGCGCCTGAGCTTTCGCTTCTTCGATCGCAACGAATCCGGCTCGATTATCAATCGCGTCACTGGAGACGTTCAGTCCGTACGCCAATTCATCGACGGCGTCATGATTGAGTTGCTCATTCTTCTCATCTCACTGTCGTTCTTCCTGGCTTACATGTTCTCGATCCATGTCACGCTGACACTCGCGTGCCTCGCGACAACGCCGGTCCTCTGGTTTGTGACGACGCTGTTTTCGAGGATTGTTCGTCCCGCCTATCGCAAGAACCGTGAGCTGTTTGATAAAGCCGTGCTTGTACTCTCCGAGAACGCACAGGGGGTACACGTGGTCAAGGGCTTTGCCCTTCAGGATCGCGAGACCGAGAAGTTCAAGTCAGCGAACGATGCGGTTGCTGTGCAGCACCGCTGGATCTTTCAGAAAGTCGCGCTGTTTATCCCGTCGGTCGGGCTCATCACTGCGGTCAATCTGCTTGTCCTGCTCGTCTACGGCGGATATCTCTACGCCAACGATCCGAACTTCGCGTTCGGCTCAGGCTTGTTTGTCTTCGCGGGCCTGCTCACACAGTTCTCCGCACAAGTCGGCAACCTCGCGCAGATCACCAACGCGGTGCAGCGTTCGGTCATCGGTGCTCAGCGCGTTTTCGAGGTGATCGATGAGCCGATGGAAGTCGAGTCCAAAGCCGATGCGGTTCGGCTTGAACGTGCGGAAGGAAAAGTTGTCTTTGACAACGTGTCGTTCCAATACAACGAGGACGATGCCCGCGCGGTCGAGGATGTCACCTTCACCGCCAACCCTGGTCAGACCATCGCGATCCTCGGCGCGACCGGCAGTGGCAAGTCCACGCTCCTCTCGCTGATCCCGCGCTTCTACGACCCGACCGCCGGTTCAATCCAAATCGATGGACACGACCTCCGTGATCTGGACCTCGATGACCTCCGCCGAAACATTGGCACGGTCTTTCAGGAGACCTTCCTTTTCTCCAATACCGTGAAATCCAATATCGCCTTCGGCCACCCGGACGCGACACAGGAACAAATCGAGCAGGCCGCCCAGATCGCGCAGGCCCACAAGTTTGTCACGACCGAGCTCGACGATGGCTACGACACGGTCTTAACCGAAGGGGGCAACGGCCTGTCCGGCGGGCAGCGCCAACGCCTCGCGATCGCCCGCGCGCTGTTGCTCGACCCGCCGATCCTGTTGATGGACGACCCGACCGCCGCGATCGATCCCGAGACCGAGCATCTGATCATGTCCGCGATGGACAACGCCATGCACGGCCGAACGACCTTTATCGTCGCCCACCGCCTGAGCACCTTGAAACGCGCCGACCGTGTGATCGTGCTGGAGAAAGGCCGAATCACGGACATCGGCACGCACGATGAACTGATGCAAACCAGCGACCACTATCGAAACGCCGCAGAGATCCAGTTGGCGGACGAGGACTCGAAGCGGTTGTTGGGGATTGGGGAAGGCAGTTGAACCACAGAGGCACAGAGGGCGCAGAGATGGATCCACCAAGCCAGAAAGAAATAAGAGAGTTTTTCAGAGGGAATGCAGATTTCGATCTGCTAAGAACTCAATTAGTGAATTGGAAAAACAATGGTATTACGCAACAGCAATGTTATGAAGCGTTAACTTTATTTCTAGCAAACGAACAACTAGATGAAGAGGCAGACGATTTGGTTCGCGAATTGATGGATATCGTTTCCGGCTTCTGCTCGCCTCATGTCAAAGTCTGGCCAGCGTACCTCGAAACTCCGTGATCTCTGTGTCTCTGTGGTTAAAAACGAATCGTGAAAAACTCCCCCACACAACCCCGCCTGCTAACGCACGTCAGCAACAAAGAGCGCGAAGCCAAGCAGCGGCCGCTGAGTTTTGCGGTGATTCGCCGGCTGTTGGGCTACACCAAGCCATACGCGTTCAGACGCAACGTGCTGATCGCGCTGTCGGTCATCCGTGCGATTCAACTGCCCGCGCTGGGGTGGGCACTCGCGGCGGTACTGAACGGGCCGGTGCTCGCCAAGGATTGGCAGGGCACACTGTGGGGGGCGTTGGGCTTCTTCGTGTTGGCACTCTCGACCGCGGTGGTATTCCGTTACCGGTTGCTGCTGGCTTTCCAGTTGGGCGAAGACGTGATCCGCGATCTGCGTGGCGAAATCTTCGCGCACCTGCAGAAAATGTCGATGCGGTTCTACGACACGACCAAGCTTGGCCGAATCATCAGCCGGGTCACCTCCGACGCGGAGAACGTGCGCAACGGTGTGCAGCGTGTGTTGTTTGTCACGCTCATCCAGTTCGGCGCGATGGTGATCGCCGGGGCGATCATGCTGTATTACGACCCGCCGCTGTTCCTGGTGGTGCTGGCGATGGCGCCGGTGCTGTGGTGGGTCAGCAAATTCTTCCGCGACCGTCTCAGCGCGGCGTACCGTGCGACCCAGGAAAGCTTTTCCCGGGTGACCGCGACGCTGGCAGAAAGCGTCAACGGTATCCGCGTCACGCAGGGCTTCGTACGCCAGGACACCAACGCGGAACTGTTCGGCGAACTTGTCGATGACCACGCGTCATACCACGTACGTTCCAGCCGGCTGCAGGCGGTGTTCCTGCCGTTTTTGGAGCTCAACAGCCAGATGTTTATGGCGGTACTTCTCGCGCTCGGCGGGGCTCAGGTGCTTTTGACGATGTTTTTCGCCGAGTACGCCGCGGCTTCGCCGATCGATCGGTTTGAGTCGCTGGTTGTGTT
The DNA here is from genome assembly GCA_049611445.1 of Phycisphaeraceae bacterium. GTDB lineage: Bacteria > Planctomycetota > Phycisphaerae > Phycisphaerales > Phycisphaeraceae > JAHQVV01. The sequence continues at coordinate 14,025 of JBMZAP010000066.1, forward strand.
CGCCTTGTTGATGCCGCAGTTCTTTAACCCGATTGCCAACATCGGTCGGCAGTACAACGACGCCCTGACCGCGATGGCCGGTGCGGAGCGCGTCTTCGGCCTGCTGGATACCGAGCCGGAGAAGCTGGATGCCGACGACGCGATCGCGTTGCCAACGATCGAGGGCCGAGTCGAACTGGACAACGTCACCTTCGGTTACCTGCCGGATAAGCCGGTCTTGCACGGCATCTCCCTCAAGGCTGATCCGGGACAGACCATCGCGCTCGTCGGCGAGACGGGCAGCGGCAAGACGTCGATCATCAACCTGATTGCGAAGTTTTATCTGCCCGACGAAGGCCGGGTGTTGATCGACGGCTATGACACGCGGCAGGTCACCAGCCGGTCACTGGCTGAACAACTCGGCATCGTGCTGCAGCGCAACTACCTGTTCACCGGCAGCGTGATGGACAACATCCGTGTCGGGCGGCCGGACGCGACGGACGAGCAGGTGATCGCGTCTGCCCGTGCGCTGGATTGTCTGGACGTGCTCGAAACGCTGCCGCAGGGCCTGCACACCTCTGTCGGCGAGAAGGGCGGGAATCTCTCGCTCGGGCAGCGGCAGATCGTTTGTTTCTGCAGGGCGATGCTGGCCGACCCGCGCATCCTGATCCTGGACGAGGCCACCAGTGCCGTGGACACGATGACCGAGGCGAAGGTGCAGGTCGCGCTGGCCCGGCTGCTTGCCGGCCGAACGAGTTTTGTCGTTGCCCACCGCCTCAGCACCATCCGGCATGCCGACCGCGTTCTATTGTTGGATAACGGCGAGATTATCGAACGTGGCACGCACAACGCATTGCTCGAACAGGGCGGACGATACGCCGGTCTCTATCGCCAGTTCATTCAGGCCAGCGAGGCGTAGGTGTATGCGGCAGGTCCTATAAGCTGTTGCGTCCGCGATCGAATGAAATTAGCCAAAGACCGCATTTGCCCGCCGATAGTCGAAGGGTGAAAGCGGACCTTTCGACAAGCCCGGGCCGACTGATCTGGTTGGATATCTTGCGCGCTGTGGCCCTGCTGTTGGTGATGTTCCGGCATGCCGGCTTTCTTGACCGCCACTCGATCCACCCTTGGGTCGACTGGCTCACCGATGCGCTGATGTGCGGCGGATGGATTGGGGTCGATCTCTTTTTCGTGCTCAGCGGATTCCTTGTCTCGGGCCTGCTGATGCGCGAGTACCAGCGCAAGGGCAATGTGCGAGCGGGGCGTTTTCTCTTTCGTCGAGGAATGAAGATCTATCCGGCGATGGCCCTGTTTCTGCTCGTCACTGCAGTCGTCTACCGGCTCAATGAAGGCCACTGGCAGGTGAAAGAACTGATTGTTCAGGCGCTCTTTATTCAGAACTACACGCCGGGTACGTATATCCATCTCTGGTCGCTCGCGGTTGAAGAGCACGCCTACCTCATCATTGCAGCGGCCTTCGCGTTCTGCGTCTGGCGGTCGGCCAAGCGCGGCGGATCTAACCCCAACCCGTTCACATGGGTTCCCTGGGCAGTCGGTTTATACGCCCTCGCGGCACTCCTGATGCGATTATGGGTGTCCAGTGTGGATCGGCCTTACTTCAGCTCGTATGTCCACGTATTCCCCACACATCTTCGTCTCGACTCGCTTTTCTTCGGCGTGCTGATTGCGTACATGTATCACTTTAAATCCGAACTCTTCGCGAACGGGTGCCATCGCTTGCGCGTTCCAATGCTCGTTTGTGGTTTGGCATTGCTGATCCCGCCTTTCTTCATGGTGTTGCGTCAGGAACGTTTGATCTACACCTTCGGTTTTTCAGCAAACTATCTGGGCGGGGGCATGCTGCTATGTGTTTGCCTGACACTGAAGCGTCCGACTTCAAAGGTCGCAGCGTTCTTTGCTGCGATCGGTCGGCACTCTTACGGCATTTACTTATGGCATATGGCTGTCAACGCAATGATCCTCTACCCCATCGCGGAGATGTTTGGTGGCGAGGCGCTGTGGTGGCTGATGCCCAGCTATTTCGTCTTGAGCATCGTGATGGGCGTTGGCCTGACGATTCTCGTCGAAATCCCCGCACTCAAGTGGCGCGACCGTGTTTCGCCTTCGGATTCGGGTGAGCTCAAACCGATGGGCACAACTGAGGCCGAAGAGCCGCGTGCTGACGCGGTTTTGTCCAGCGCGATGGTTGGTGCAACGCCCGCAACACGATGAATGGCTCATCTTTATCGGCCTAACGATTTCTAATCAGCCAATCAGGGTTGCAGGTTAAGTGCCCTGACGGTTGTGCCGACGATGACGCTGGTAGGATTTACAGAAGCACCACTTAATCGAGGTTTCTCGTGATGGAAACGGAACAGCAGCAAGAACAGCCTGGCAACGTCGGCGGACTCATCGCCGAGGTCGAAAGCAAGATGTCCGAGTTGATGGCCTGGCACAAGACGCAGGTCGGTCAGTTCGAAGAAGAAAAGGCCAAGTTCGAATCCGAGATGAACGAGCAGCGTGAGGCCTTCAAGACCGAAACCGAGCAGCAGGAACAGGCCCTGAAGCAGAAGGCCGAACAGCAGGCTCAGGAGATCGAGTCGCAGCGCAACGCGTTGAATGAAAAGATCAATGAGCTTGAGCAGCAACGTGTGAAGCTCGCCGGCCTGGCGAACAAGCTGCGGGCCGAAGAGTCGGCGATGTCCCGTGAATGGGGCGAGGTGCAGCGCGAACGCGAAGCGGTACAGCAGCAGGCCACCGAGGTCGCCAAGCTCCGCGAGCGCACCGAAGAGCGTGCCAAGGCCTGGTTGGATAACACCGCCGAGGAACTCAGCGAATCGCTGAAGCTTACGTCAGAGCATGAAGATCATGGGTCGGACGAGGGTGAGCAACACCACGAAGCGGCCTGATCGCTAATCCGAACAGTCATAGGCCTCGACCTCGAACGGGTTGTCCCGGTAGGGGTCGTTTCCGCGCGCCCACTGAAACGTGCCGGCAAGGAAGTAGGCCAGCATAAACAGTGGCCCCCATCGTTCGTATTGGCGGACGTGAACGCGCTCGTGCTTACGCGTCACCTCCAGTGCAGCATCGGTCTGCGCCAGCACGACATGGCCGATCGTGATTGCCATCGCGCCGCCTTTCACGAAGGGCAGCCGTGCCAAGGTGGGCTTGACCCATCCGCCATGTGCTTCGATGACGCCGGTGTGAATGGACCATCCCCCGCCAGTCAATCGTGCGATGAGCGCGAAGGTAAGGCCAACAACTGTGTTGGGCGATGCCCAGATGTACTTGAGTAGCTGCCACACGCTTTGGATTGTCGCTTATCGCAGCTTGATGGTCGAGAGCGCGACCGCCGCGAGCAGTGCCGTGATCAGCCAGAATCGCACGACGACCTGTTGCTCCGTCCAGCCGACCATGTGGAAGTGGTGGTGGACCGGGGCGCACTTGAAGATGCGTTTGCCGCCGCGGAGTTTGAACGAGCCGACCTGCAGGATGACAGACGCCATCTCAAAGAAGAAGATACCGCCGATGATGAGCAGCAGCAGCTCCTGCCGGGTGACGACCGCGAGGTAGCCCAGCGTCCCGCCCAGCGCGAGCGAGCCGGTATCGCCCATGAAGACCTGTGCCGGGTGGCAGTTAAACCACAGGAAGCCCAAGCACGCCCCCGCCATCGCGCCTGACAGCACCGCCAGTTCGTCGGCATAAGGGATGTGCGGGACCAGCAAATACTGCGCGAGAATAAACTCACCCCGTTCATAGCCCGCGATCAGACACAAGACCATGAAGGCGAACGCAACGATCACCGTGATCCCACCCGCCAGGCCGTCCATCCCGTCGGTCAGGTTCACCGCGTTACTGGTCCCGGCAATAAAGATCACCGCGAGAAAAACGAACAGCACGCCGGGCAGAATGATCAGCCCCGGCGAAGGCACCCACTCGCCCGCCGCCACATCGAAGACCCATGTCTTCAGGCCCGGCAGGTTCAGCGATCGGCTCATTAATTCAAAATTATCGAGGCCTGAAAACTTTGACACGCCATGATGGAAGATGAAGATCCCCAGCAGCACCGCGAGTCCGAGCTGGAAGACGAGCTTCTCCCATGAGCGAAGGCCGTCGCGTGAGCCGGCCTTGCGTCGCGCGGTGGTGAGCTTGAGCCAGTCGTCGGCCATCCCGATCCCTGCCATACCCACCAGGCAGATGAGTCCCATCCAGACATAGAACCCATGCTGCCGGGAGATGTCCGCGAGCAGCAGGGTGACTAGCACGATCGCCCCGACGATCATCACGCCACCCATGGTCGGCGTGTTGGCCTTGGACTTCATCAGCTCATTAATGTCCTTGTTGTGGAACTCGGGGTTGTCGCCGATCTTCTGTCCCATCAGCCAGTGGATGACCCGCTTGCCCGAGAGCACCACGACGGCGAACGAGAGGATCAACGCCAGCACTGCGCGGAACTCGATGAACGTGAACACGCGCAGGAAGCTGAAAATCGTTCCCTCGATCGAGTCCTCGATGGCTTGGATGAGCAGGTAGAGCAAGCGGGGCAGGTCCGTGTGACAAATGTCAGATGATTCGAAGCCCACCCCGTCACGGGGTGGGCTTCTGCGCGTCATACGCAGTGTTTATGTCGGCTCATCGCCCTTCGCAGGCCCAAAACGACGTTCAATCGCAGGGATGAGTCGTTCGAGTCGCATCCCCCGCGAGGCCTTGAGCAGGACGGTGTCACCGGGCTGGAGGAGGGCCGCGACCTGGTCGGGGAGGTCGTCGGACCAAGATTCAAAGTAATGCGATGGCTTGGCATATTGAGCAAGTTCGTAGGAATGCTTAGTCAGAGGACCAACCGCGATAAACAGATCGATAGGACAGACGCAAACTGTTTGCCCAATCGTTTGGTGACCCGCGATTGCCGAATCACCTAATTCGTACATTTCTCCAAAGACAAATACTTTGCGATCTCCTAGTTGTTCACAGAGTGCTTCTACCGCGGCAAACGAACTGGACGGATTAGCGTTGTATGCGTCATTGATCAAAAGGATATTTGAGCCGAATCGAAGTTTTTCCCAACGACCCGGCGGACCAGAAGCTGTTTTCAGTGCCGCCTCGACGGCTTCCTCATTGATTCCGAAAGCAAACGCCGCACGCGCAGCAAGTACCGCACACTGCTGACTAGGCTCATGATCTGGATCAATGACCCAACGCATGGGCTTTGCCCTATACGCATCGGCCTCACCACGCATCACGGCGGTCTCAAGCTTTGAGTCGTGCCAAGGCACTGAATCCCCGACGATGCAGAGTGTCTGATTATTAAAGTGATTCGCGATTGAAAGCTCTTCCTTTGTTACCCCTTCGATGTCTTTGAAGAACTCCAGATGCTCTTCCCCGATGCTCGTGATCACCGCGATGTCGGGGCGGGCGATCGCAGAAAGAAAATCAATCTCGCCCGGATGGTTGGTGCCGATCTCGGCGGCAACGAAGTCGTCACTCGGCTTCGCACTTAGCAGCGTCAGCGGCACGCCGAGGTGGTTGTTGAAGCTCTTGGGGCTCTGCGTGCCGGTGAGGCCCGCATGGGTGAGGACGTGGTGGATCAGGTGGCGGGTCGTGGTCTTGCCGTTGGAGCCGGCGATGCCGATGACCTTGCAGCCGCCGCCCTTGAGTTCGTCGCGGTAGGTGCGGGCGAGGTCCTGCAGGGATTTGATCGTGTCGTTGACAAGCAGCGTCGGGCCTGACGTATTGGCTGTCTTGTCAGAGCACGACGCGTCAGCGAGTGACCCAG
>JBMZAP010000067.1:0-19605 GCA_049611445.1 Phycisphaeraceae bacterium
GTCGCATCGATTGAAGACTTCAAGCCCGACCCAAAGCTGCGCCTGCGACGCGGGAACCTGCCTAACCTCACTTTCCAGGACGGCGGGAAGACGGATGTCACGACGCTACTATGGACCGGCGACACGCTGATGAGCTTGGAGAAGTACGAAGCCCTGAAGATGATGCCCAAGTCGATCGACGGCAAGCAGTACCTGTTCATTGAAGTTGGCGGGTTCAGCCCACGTCACCAGCCCGGCTGGAAGACCGCGTGGAACGTGATGGAACGCCAATGAAAAACACCGCGGAAACCACAACCCCGGCAGAAGGAATGATGATGCGTCGATCTGGTTTTGTGATGGCACTGGTCTTGGCCGTGCTCTTTGCGTCTGCATCTCAGGCCCGTTTCATCGAATACAAAGAACGACACCTCGGGCCAACCGGGCTCTACGGCGTGACCTCGCCTAAGGACATCAAGGTGACCAAGGTCCTCGAAGGCTCGCCGGCGGACGGCAAGGTCAATGTCGGAGATGTCATCGTTGCGGTCGGCGGAACAGAAATCGGCAAGCAAGTCAGGCAGCAGTTCGCCGCCGCGATTGACGCCGCCCAGACAAAGCAGGGCGGGGGAAAGCTGACACTGACGCTAAAAGACGGCAAATCCATTGACCTGCAATTAAAAGTGCTGGGCGACAAGTCGTCGTCGGCACCATACAACTGCGGTCATACCGATGCCGCAGTCACCAACGCCGCTGAAGCCATGATCGCTTCAGGAAAATATGGCCGGTTTGACCTCGGCCTGCTTGGGCTTCTTGCAACGGGCGAGACGAAGTACATCGAACACGTCAAGCAACAACTGCGTCAAAAACAATGGGCCAGTCCAGACACCAAACTGTCGATCGAGAAGTATGGCCGACACGCATGGGGCTGGGGATACTGGGGCATCATCCTCAGTGAGTACTACTTGCTCACAGGTGACGAATATGTTCTGCCTGCGCTCGAGCAGTATGCGGTATACCTCGCCAAGGGCCGTGATGCCGCAGGCCTCTGGGGACACGGTATCGCATCGCTTGACCGTAACGACGGTATTGCCCATGGCCGACTGCCCGGCTATGCCGTCATGAATTCGTCAAGCCTGCCTTGCTTTATTGCGATGCTTCTGGCCGAGAAGGCAGGCGTCAAAAATCCAGAACTGAGCGCCGCGATCGAGCAGACGCACGGCTTCTACACCGACTACATCGGCAGAGGCACACTGCCTTACGGCGTACACAATCCCAACGCAAAGTCGTACAACAACAACGGCATGAGCGGCATGGCGGCGATTGCCTTCGCACTCAAAGGCGACAAGGAAGGCGCTGCCTTCTTCTCCAAGATGTCTCTGGCCGCAAGCCACAATATTGAGACTGGCCACACCGGACACTACTTCAACCAATTCTGGACGGGCTTAGGCGCAAATGTCGCCGGTCCCGAAGCGTCGCAAGCCTTCTATGACCAGACCGGCTGGCTGCATACGCTCAACCGAAAGTGGCAGGGCGACTTCACCTACGACGGCTGCGGCTACCCACAGCCGATCTATTCCTACCGCGGCTTGAGCGACACCGGCTCCCACTTGATCAACCTCTGCATCGGCCGCGGGAAGCTGCTGATCACCGGACGCGACAGCGACAAGTCCCTCTGGCTCAGCAAGCAGCAGGTCGCGGAGACGCTTGACCTCCCCAAGATGGATATCAAGAGCAAGAGCGACGAGGAACTACTCGCATACTTTGGCCACGAGATGCCAAAGGTGCGGCTCGAAGCCGTGTGGACACTTCGCCCGAGAGCCCACCATCTTGGCGACCAAGTCCTTGCGATGGCCAAGTCCGGCCCGCCACTGCAGCGTGAGAGTGCGATCGGCTACTACGGTTATGGCTGCCCCGATGAAATCGCCAAACCAGTCATCGGCGACCTTGCCGCCATTCTGCGCGATAAGAATGAAACCCCCGCCATGCGTGCAGCAGCGGCCGGGGCATTGGTCTGGCGCAAGCAGGACGCCTTCCCCTATTACGAAGAGATGCTGCGTCTGCTGGTGCAAGACAAGCCCGATGACCCGCGGGGCATCATCGACATGCACTTGGGCGGGCGGCTGACGGTGATCAGTGCAGATCCTTACAAAGATGGCCTGATCAAGGACAAGGAGTTGTTCTATCAAGCGGTCTCCAAACTGCTTGACCACAAGCGAGCCGATGGTCGGTCATCCGGCGCGAAGCTGATCGAGCAGATCCCGTTGGAGGATTTCCACTACATCGCGGACAAGATCGCTTACATCATTGATGACAGTGATAAGACGTACCACTCCTACCACAACCGCGGGCCCAAGACCGGGTCGATCACGATCTATGCGAATCTCAAGATCAAGGGCGGGATTGAAGCTGCGTTCGAAGAGTTGGAGAGCCCGCTGGGCAAGCACGGCTTCAAGATCAGGATGCTCTTAGCGGTGATCCCCAAGTACGGCCCTGCGGCAAAACAGTGGCTGCCGAAGATCAAAGCGACCAAAGCCGGCAAGTTCCAGGGTCAGTGGGACAAAATGATCCAGCAGATCGAAGCCTATCCGGATACCAAGGTAGAGTTGATTTCGATTGAAGAAGCGAAACGGATCGGCCAGCGCGGCGTCGAATAACGCTGTACGATTGCCATTGAGGGAACCCAAACCTAGAAAGTGGATGCGATGAATTTGTCTCAAAAGTTATTGTTCACGCTGTTCTGTGCTATCGCCTTCAGCATGTTTAGCACGCTAGCTGCCGTTGCGCAGGATGATGCGGCCAAGGCTCCGGCGATCGAGTTGGGTACGCCATTCGTTGATGGTGCTGTACTTCAGCGCGAGATGCCCGTCCCGGTCTGGGGCTGGGCCAAGCCCGGAGAGACGGCCGAGGTCACATTTGCAGGCCAGACTCAAAAGGGCAAGGCCGGAGAGGACGGCCGATGGACGGTCAAGCTTAACCCGCTGAAAGCCAGTGCCCAGCCACGCGTGATGACCATCAAAGTCGCTGACAAGACCGTCACGGTCAACGATATTCTCGTCGGCGAGGTATGGGTCGCCTCTGGCCAGTCGAACATGCAGTGGCTGGCGAACAAGTGTGACGTCGGCCGGGTCCTGCAGGCGGGCATCAAGGCGCGCGTCGAGGCCGGCGACGAAAAGACTCCGATCATCCGCGAAGCGAAGGTGCTGGATGTGTTCGCCGCCCTGCACCCGATCGAGCACGCGAAGGGCGAGTGGATCAGCGATGGGGCGAACATGAGCGCGATCGCATACGCGTTCGCCTACGACTTGTGGAAAGAGCTCGGCGTACCCATCGGCATCCTCAACTGCTCGTTCAGCCAGACGGCCATTGAGGCATGGACCCCGCGCGAGGGGTTTGCCGACAGCAAGCACGCCTACACGCAAGCCATCCACCAGCGGGTCAAGGAGACCGATCCGTCGAGCCCCGAGCACAAGGCGGCCTGGGAGAAGTTCTACGCCGACATCAACGCCGCGATCAAGGCGAACGACGAGCGGATCAAGAACGGCCTGGAGCCCGAGCCGGTCAAGCTCGAAACGCCCGGCAACCTGAGAGGCAATCGGGACGCGACGTGGCTCTACAACGCCCGGATGCACCCGATGGTCCCCTACGCAGTGCGCGGCGCGATCTGGAACCAGGGCTACGCCAACTCCGGCGGCGGACTGGACTACTACCCCAATCTGCACAGCATGACGCGCGGCTGGCGCCTCATGTGGCAACGCCCCGACCTGCCGATCTACTTCCACCAGTTCTACTCCGCGGGCAAGGCCGGCGGCACCCCGCCCGGCGTGTCCTTCGACCCGACCAGCGAGATGCGTCTGGGCACCGCCATGGCACGCGATATCCCCAACTCCGGGATGGCCAGCCAGATCGACATCGGCGGGTCGATCCACTACACCCGCAAGACCCTGCCCGGCCAGCGCCTCGCGCTGCACGCGCTCAAGAACCAGTACGGCAAGGATATCGCCGCCGACGGCCCGTTCTTCAAGTCCTACAAGGTCAAGGGCAACACGCTGACCGTCTCGTTCGATCACACCGAGGGTGGTCTGTTCGTTGGCCGGGTTGCGCATGAAGACAACAAGGCCCTCGCGACGATTGAGAAGGTCGAGGGCGGCGAGAAGGAGTTGAGGCTGTTCTATATCGCTGGTGAGGACCGCGTCTGGCATCAGGCCACCAGTAAGATCGTTGGAGAGACGATCGAACTGACCGCGCCCGGCGTCGCCAAGCCGCTAGGGGTGTCCTACGGCACACCAGGTATCGGCTTCCAGCCGAATATCTACAACAAGGCCAACCTCCCGCTGACGCCGTTCGTGGTCTACGACAACAAGGTGGTGACCAAGGCAACTTGGCCGCACGACCCGCCGAAGATCGATGGCGTCGAGCCGGACCCGAACGCCGGCGGACTGGTGTACGAGTATCGCAAGATGCCACTGCTCTCGACGCAGTTCCGCGACAACGCGGTCTTACAGCACGGCAAGCCCGTCGTGGTCTGGGGCTCGGCCATCCACAACTGGGGCCCGGAGCACAACGCGAGCATGGTCGGCGACCGCAAGACCCGCATCGAGTTCAGCTTCGGCAACGTAAAGAAGACCGTCGAGGTCAAGCCCGGCATGCGGGAGTGGTCGGTGACGCTCGATCCGATGAAGCCGACGGCCGAGGGGCGCACCCTCGCCGCCCGCTACTACATCGGTGACGAACTGATCCACGAACGCATAGCGGAGAACGTGGTCATTGGTGACGTGTGGTACGTCGGCGCGGCGGCGACGAACATCAGTCTGCCCGGGGTCAAGCCCTCTGACAGCATCGTCCGTGTGATGCGGCGCAAGGCCAAGCGGTCACGCTTCCCCAGCCCCTCGCGATTCAGTGTCGCGGTATCGACGACGCCGCCGGCGGGCAACCGCTTTGCCAGTGGGTGGGATGATGTGGCGGCCAAGGGCGCCGACGGCACGATCGCGCACTACCTTGCGTCGAAGGTCGACTATCCGGTCGGCGTGATCTTCATGCAGAGTGCCGCAGCCAAAGATCAGGGCGACGCCCCGTTGAAGAGTTGGATCCCGTTTGCGTCGCTGGCCGACGCGCCGAGCCTGGCCGACGACTACCGCAAGCTCGGCGCCGGCTATCCCGGCTCACCGTCGTACAACGCCAACCTGCAGCGGTACATCAAAGACTGGCAGGCCTACTGGGGCGACTACATCCCAGCAATGATCAAGTCCAATCGCGTTCCCGATGGTGTGGCCTGGGGCAGCTATCCGCAGCAGGCCAGCAAGAGCGACACCTCCGAAGCGACGCAGACGTACAACGTGCTGACGGTCTCGTTCACGCCGACAACGCTCCGCGGCGTGCTGTTCCTGACCAGCCCCGAGATGCGCGCCCAGCCCGCCTTTGAAGAGCAGGCCAACGTGCTCAAAACCAGCTGGGCAAAGCGGTTCGGCGGCGGCGTGCAGGTGCACGTGATCTCGGCCGGCGACGACGTCCAGGCGGTCGGCGAAGGGATCGACGCGGCTGCAAAGTAACCGGCGCGTGACCGCGTTAGAATAGAGCCATGCCCACGCCGCAAACCGTGACGCCCGCTCAGGCCGATCAAGCCCCCCCTTGGACGCACCGCCACCTGGTGGGGATCGAGCCGTTGTCGGCCGGCGACATCCGCACGCTGCTGGCCAAGGCCCAGTCCTATGAAGGCGTCTCCACCAGCCGGGCCCTGCCCAAGAACGCAGACCTGCATGGCAAGGTCGTCGTCAACCTCTTCTACGAGGACTCGACGCGAACTCGAGCCAGCTTCCGCCTCGCTGCGTCGCGCCTCAGCGCCGACGTGCTGGACATGTCCGCCTCCGGCTCGAGCGTGAGTAAGGGCGAGACTCTCGTCGATACCGCGCGCAATATCGAGGCGATGGGCGTGGACATCATTGTCTGCAGGCATAACCAGAGCGGGGCAGCGATCCAACTGGCCCAACACACCGATTGTGCGATCGTCAACGCCGGCGACGGCCAGCACGAGCATCCGACCCAGGCGCTGCTCGATGCATATACCATCGCCAAACGCTTAGGGCACGATCAGAACTTCGACTTCACCGGACTGACCGTCGCGATCGTCGGCGACATCGGGCACAGCCGTGTCGCTCGCTCTAATGTCCATTGCCTGACCAAACTCGGTGCCAAGGTCATCCTGGTCGGACCGCCCACACTGCTACCCGGCTCTTTCGATGGCTTGGACTGCGAGATGAGCTACGATTTTGATGAGGTCCTTCCACGCGTCGATGTCGTCAACATGCTGCGCGTGCAATTTGAACGCCTCTCCGGACCCGCCTTCCCCAGCCAACGGGAATACACCACGCTCTACGGACTTAACACAGAGCGTCTGCAAAACGCAAAGAAAAACCTGGTCGTCATGCACCCCGGGCCGATGAATCGTGGCCTCGAGATCGAATCCGCCGTGGCAGATGGTCCCAACTCGGTCATCCTCGATCAGGTTGCTAACGGCCTGGCGGTGCGGATGGCGACTCTTTCACTCGTCGCAGGGTAATTGACTCGCCGCAATCGTTTATGCTGCCCGCCCTATGCCCGACGCAAACACTCCCAACAAGGGGCTTCTCGTCATCGTCTCCGGCCCGTCCGGTGTCGGTAAAAGTACCATTGTCAACGCGATGGTCGATCGACTTGACGCCATACTCAGCCGTTCGATGACGACTCGCCCAATGGGGCCGCACGATATCGATGGCGAGCATTACAACTTCATCAGCGAGCGTGATTTCAAAGACCTCGTCAAATTGGGCCAGATGCTCGAGTATGCTCAGGTCTATGACAACCTCTACGGCACACCAGCCGAGCCGGTTGAGCAAGCCCTTGCCGAGGGAGAAACAGTCATCCTTGAGATCGATGTCCAAGGCGCGAACCAGGTCAAACGACGAATGCCCGACGCAATCGGCATCCTGATCGAGCCGCCCAGCGATGAAATACTGCTGGAGCGATTGCGGTCGCGTAAACGCGAAGACGAGGACATCATCCAGAAACGATTCTCTCGTGCTCGCTCCGAGATCCAATGGGCCCATGATCTGGGGATTTATAAGTACCGGGTGGTGAATGACCAACTTGACAGGGCGATCGATCAGGCCGTGGCATACGTCCGGCATGAGCGGGGCGATCTCTAAACCGTTTAATACCGCTGCAGGGCAGCAGGGTCGATGCCTTACACTATGACAATGCAGCCAGCGATCTTCCTGGACCTCGATAACACGATCGTGCGAAACGACGCGTCTGAGTCTGATGCCGTGACCCTGATTCAGGGAGCAGCCCCAGCCATCGCTTCGTTACGGGGCCTGGGCTACAGGATCATTGTCGTCGCCAATCAGGAAGGCGTCGCACGGGGGACACTTACCGAAGATGACGTTCACGCACTGCACAGCGAGGTCGCTGACCTTGTGACCGAGACCGCCAACGGTGCCCAGATCGATGCGTTCTACTACTGCCCGTTTCACCCGAGAGGCAAGGTCAAGGGATACAAAAAGGACCACCCGACACGCAAGCCAAGACCGGGCATGCTGCTGCAGGCCAGCGATGAGTTAAAAATCGACCTGAGTGCCAGCTGGATGATCGGCGACGAGTTGGCGGATGTTCAGGCTGGCCACTCGGCGGGGACACGGACCATCTTGCTGAGGCCCGATGCAGAGCAGCTCATGCCCGTCGATCCCGAGACGATCGAAGGCATCACGACCGAGACGCCGGACCCTCATCGCCCAACAGGCCCCGATTTCTTCGCGGTCAACTTGGTCGATGCCGCAAGGCTCATTGCCCAGCAACCGCGCGTTGAACAACACGAGACCAAGCCGCAAGCTTCTGGCCGCAAGTGGGACGCTGAAAAGATCGCAAAGATTCAGGTGCCACGTCCGCCCCAGAGTGAGCAGCCCAAACAGACTGCCGCAACGTCCACCAAGTCATTCAGGCCTTGGGGCGCACCATCGAAAGAAGACGACGCCCCGATCGTGACCAAGCCGTTTCGCAAACGCCAGCATGCCGAGGCGACAGCAGCCCAAGTCGAGACAAATGGCTCGGCACCAACCAAGCCTGAGCAGCCCTCGACGCCAGAAATCCCCGAGAACATCCGCCAAGCCATTCAAAAGAAAGCTGAGCGCGAGCAAAGTGTGGACTCCGCAGAGGATGAGAAAACCCTTCGCCTGATTCTGCATGAACTCCGCACACAACGCGGCCAGGACCAGGAATTTTCATTCCTCACCATCATCGCGGTTGCGATGCAGCTTGTCGCAGTGATCTGCCTGCTCGGCGGGCTGTTCATGGGGGGCGGTGACGACGGGCTGTTCCTGCGTTGGCTGGGAACGGGCATCATGGCTCAACTCACCGCGATTGCAGTGCTGTTGTATGGGCGGTAGACAAGACGAATGAAAGCGAAAAGCCATAACATCCCGTGCAAACGCGTACTGGTCATCATGCCTCTGCTGTTGGGCGAATCCGTCATGACAACCGCTGCGCTCTACGCCATCAAGCAGGCTCATCCTGAAGCGCATATCACCGTTCTGACCAAGCGTCGCCTGCGCCCCGTGCTTTACGGACTGGATTTCGTAGACCGCGTTGTTTCGGTGCGAAAACGCAAAGAGCGAAAGAAAAGATACTCCGCAATTCAGATTGGAAGGCGGCTATCAAAAGGTGATTTCGATACCGCGATTATTTTCCCGTTGTCATTCAAAGCCGCAGCACTCACAACGCTTGCAGGCATCAAGCGACGCATCGGCTATGAGTCCGAGGGCAGGGCGGCACTATTAACCGACCGCCTCGTCACCCCAAGGATGAAGAAAGAAAAGAATAAGAGCGCCAGCATCGACGGCTACCTCGCTTTCGCACGCTACCTCGGCGCGAAAAATCCTAGTGCTGCAATGCACCAGGCAATTCGCCCGGACGCGATGCACCGGCTGAATCAACGGCTGCGAGACGCTGGCATCGACCCTGAGAAACAGGAACTGCTGCTGGTCAATCCCGGCGGCCCGACCCCCGACCGAAGGTGGTCGCCACGCCGCATGGCTCATCTCTGCGAACTGCTCAATGAGCGATATGACCTGGCACCCGTTGTTACCGGCACGCCGGCCGAGCGAGAAGTCGTCAAGGAAATGCTGCAACGTTCGACCATGCCTATCGTAGACCTGCCCGAACTAGGCACAGACCTGCACCTGCTTAAGGCCATGGTCGCAAGCAGTCGAATGATGGTGACCAATGACACCGGACCACGCTACCTTGCAGCGGCGATGGGCATACCGGTTTTGACACTGTTCGGGCCAACGAACCCACAAGGCTCCGGGCTGAGCGTCTCGCACGAGGAGCAAGTCATTTCAGACGGGATCAGTATCCGCGCCAAGAGCGACCCAAGCTTTAAGGGACACGCCAGCCTTGATGTGCTGCATGCCGACGAGGTCTTCGAGCACGCCAGCCAACTCTACGAAACAACACGCAAGCTCTCGGTGCTGGGACACTCGTCGTGAATCAAAAACACCTGGCGATCCTCTGCGGCGTACTCGACGAGGGTAACCCCGTCAGTGATCAGGTAATCGACCTTGCGAATCAATTGGCCGATCAGGGGTACCGCGTTTCGCTACTTGCGCTCGCAAAAATCCACGCCGAGATCGACCCGCGCATCACTGTATTCATAAAAGGGCCAAGACCCAGGCGGCTCTGGCTGGGCATGATCCGTTTCCAGCGTTGGATTGACAGGCAAATCGAAACGCTCAAGCCGGACCATACGATCTCGACACTCAGCAGCGTGTCTGCCTCAATCATGGTCCCAATGACCGGCACAAAGCGTGGCAGGGCGCGAGCAAGGCGGCGCTTGCATCCTGGCCCAGTCACTCGCTTTCTGATGCGACTGCAGTCGCTGAGAGTCGACAGACTGGTGATGAATCTACTCGAGCGCCGCGCGATGTCGAGCAACAGCATTTCCTGCTTCGTTGCCCTGACGCCATTGATCGAATTGGATCTGAAGGCATACGCACCACATTCTTCTCAACCGATTCAGGCGGCATCGATCCGCGAAATGGATCGCCCGACTGATCCAACCCTGTCGAACAAAATCCGCCAGCAATTCGCGCGGGCCTTTAATATCTCTCACGAAAGCTATTGGATCATCCACCCCTTCGTTGATATTCAGCTCGATGGCTTCGAAACCGCGATCCGCGCCTTCGCGCCACTGATTAAACAGGGAGGCGATGTCACACTGCTGCTGGCCGGCCCGACCCGCTATACACACCTGGCCTGGATCGGAGAGCTTGGCCTTCGCGAGCATGTCCGCTTCATCGGAAAGACGCAGCACATGCAGCAACTCATGGCCGCGTGCGACCTTGTTCTCAACCCCACCGTACACGACCCACTGGGAGCGCACGTGCGAGAGGCGATTCGAGCGGGCAAGCCAGTGATCACGACGCATGGCTCCGGAGCAGCCGATCTCGTCCCCCCAAACACGTGCACCTTGCTGCCCGCGGCCACAGACCCTGCGGAGGTGTTGGAGGCTATTCGCAAGCATCATGCGCAATGGCAGGAGAACCCTGAGCAATCGGCCCCGATCGCCTCAAAACCGCCCTCAAAGCCCTCCCTGGGGCAGATCATCGCCCAAATTGTCCAAGAAACCGCTCCAGAAGCCTGAAAGCCCTATTGCAGCCTGATTCGCACTTGCATCCGACGGCTTCATCCCCTAAACTGCCCGGCTCGATATTCCCCGAAGAACTCCTGCGCCAAGAGAAGACGCATGCCAACGATCAACCAACTGGTTACCAAGCCTCGCCGCAAGCCCAAGGTCAAGTCCAAGGTCAAGGACCTGGACCAGTGCCCACAGCGGCGTGGCGTCTGCCTGCAGGTCAAAACTGTGACCCCTAAGAAGCCGAACTCGGCCCTCCGTAAGGTCGCCCGTGTCCGCCTGTCCAACGGCAAGGAAATCTCAGCCTACATCGGCGGCGAAGGCCACAACCTCCAGGAGCACAGCATCGTGCTCGTCCGTGGCGGTCGTGTCCGTGACCTGCCCGGTGTCCGCTACCACGTCGTCCGCGGCGCATTGGACACGCTCGGCGTTGACGGCCGCAAGCGTGGCCGATCCAAGTACGGCGTCAAGAAGCCGAAGGGCTAAGACAACACAACGAATCAATATTCGTCCCGCGGCAGTAATCGATTGGCTGGTTGCCTCTCGGTGAACAAGTCGGCCACCTGAGAGCCGTCCGCCGCCTGACACCCCACGAAGGGAGCCTCACCATGGGCCGTGGATTCACCAAGTCCGAAGAACAACTCAAGCCCGATCCGAAGTACGGCGACAAAGTCCTCGCCCGCTTTATCAACTGCGTCATGCTCGACGGCAAGAAGTCCGTCGCTCAGCGCATCATTTACGATGCCTTTGACGAAATTGAAAAGCGCAACAACGGTGACGAACCCGCGATCGAGATCTTCCACAAGGCTCTCGAGAACGTTCGCCCAAACGTCGAAGTACGCTCCAAGCGTGTTGGCGGTGCGAACTACCAGGTCCCGATGCAGGTCAACAAGAAGCGCCAACAGTCGCTGGCCTTCCGCTGGATCATCGCTGCAGCACGTGGTGAGCGCGGCAAGCCGATGTACCTCCGCTTGGCCAAGGAATTGTCCGACGCCGCACGTGGCGAAGGCAAGTCCGTCAGCCAGCGTGAGCAGACGCACCGCATGGCCGAGGCCAACAAGGCCTTCGCCCACTTCGCGTGGTAAACCTGTAACAATTAACGAGAACAAACCCCGTCCTTTTTGGGCGGGGTTTTTTATTGCGCACCCAGCGATGCTTCCTCGGGATCAAATTCAAGGAGTACCCGGAACCCGTGGTAGGGATAGGGCGCATTCGTATTAAAGCCAACCCGCGAGGCGCTTCTCAACAGAACCGGCGACTTTGTAAATGAGCCACCACAGACCATGCCGATCCCCGTCTCAGTTGCAGCCTGACCATGATCCAGCATGACCCATTCACGTACATTCCCATGCATATCGTAGAGACCGAATGTATTGGGGAGCAGTTGGCGAACAGCCGCTGTCGCCCCCTGCGCATTGCGCGAGCCCCAGCCATAGTCGTAAAACAATGCAGGCTCATCACCAAAGCTCCACAAGCCCTGGCTTCCAGCCCTGCAGGCGTACTCCCACTCGGTAGCCGTTGGAAGGCGATAGACCCTGCCCTCCAGTTCGCTGAGCCACTCACAAAACGCAAGACAGTCCGCCTGCGTGAGATTCACAACGGGATGAGACTCCGTCTGCGGCATCCCGGGGTTCTCCCAGCCAAACGCTGGCCCCTGCTCACGCGTGCCGTAGCTGTAGCCGGTACCCTCACGCTCGGCGACGGTCTCGTAATTCGTAGCATTCACGAACGCTCGGAACTGGCCAACGGTCACCTCCGTCGCCCCCATGTAAAAAGGCTTATGAACACGGGCGATCGTACGTGGCGACTCGCTGGTGATGTACTGGGCATACCGGTCTGCCACGGATGTGCCGGAGATCTGCGCTAAGGCCCAATTGACCTGTTCATCTGTCGAGCCGATCCAGCATGTACCTGAGGGCACAAATCCGAACGACATCTCCAGTGAATTACTGACCGTAGCCGCGACGCCGTATTGATCAAGCTGCTCCTTGCGGATCGTTGCCGCGGCTTCCCTCGAGGACAGCGTCAACGATGCCTGAGGAACATCACCCTCTGGAGGAGCGTCCTCCTCAGCCGAGCTCGGCGTTTCGCTGCCAGGATCTTGCAATAGCAAAATGCCCCCAACGGCTGCCATCACGACAAGTGCAAGCGATCCGGCGACCAAAAGCGGCTTTGCGAAGCTTCGATCTCGATTCGCCGCCTTGCTGAGTGAAAAAGCATGCAGCGAAGAGGGCACGCTCGCAAGCGAGATGTCCTCCGAAGCAAGGATCTGCTCCAAGACGCGAACAACCTCTGCAGTTGAAGCAGGGCGGTCCTCGGGAGCTTTGGCAACCAGCGACAAGTACAAGCTGTTCAATGCAGGGGGCAGATGAGAAGACAGATCCGGCGGGGGCTTTTCGCGGTGCGCGATTAAAGCTTGCATGGCTGTCTTGACCGTAAAGGGCGGACGCCCCGTCACCATCTGGCAGAGCGTACAGCCCAGCGAGTACAGGTCGGCCGCAGCACTTGCGTTGTGCGCATCTTCAGCCTGCTCAGGTGCCATGTACCCCAGCGTCCCCATCATTTGCTCGGGCTGGGTCATGGTCAGGTGAGCGCTTTGCTCATATTCAGCGATCTGCTGCTCGACACGGGCCAGGCCAAGATCCAGCAGCTTGAGTGAGCCGGACGAGCTGACAAGGAAGTTCGCGGGCTTGACGTCACGGTGGATAATCCCCGCCTCGTGAGCATGCGACAAGGCTCGCGCAGCCTGCAACAAATAGTCCGCCGCTTGCTCGACAGACAACGGACCTTCCTGCTTAATGAGTTCGGCAAGGTCTTTTCCCTCGACATACTCCATGACCAGATAGCAGCCGGTGTCGTCTTCGCCCGCATCGTATGCCGTCACAATATTTGGATGACTTAGCTTCGCAGCGGTACGAACTTCACGCAGAAACCGCTCAGTCAGACCCGGCGACTGGACTGCAGCGGTTTTGATGCGCTTAATGGCGACCTCGCGACGCATCACCCGGTGCATCGCGCGAAAGACCTCCCCCATGCCACCACTCCCGAGGCGATCCATCAGGATGTAGTCGCCCAGCACGAGGCTGTCCGGCCCATCCTGCTCCAGCTTCTCCATCTGAAAATCAGAAAGGCTGCCCATCTGCCTTAGCCGATCCAGCAGCTCTCCGGTTTGTTCAACATGCGTAGAATCTGAAGCATCAAAAGAGCCTTGCGATGACTGTGAAAGCTGCGTCGCATCCTGTTCCGACAGAATCCCGGAGTCCACCAACGTCTGTAGCAGCATGTCCGGGCTAGGTTGCATCGATGAGAACCATGGATAGAAAGTCAGCGCAGGTCAGAAGAAATCTGCTGCTCCTAGATTACCCGCAAAGCACAACAAAAGTCGAGCTTTCACGGCAAAACACCCGCGTCGCGCAAGTGATCCCGGACCGACTGCTCATACAGGACAACTTCCGCTGGCATGGGCAACGTGTTATGGCTGGCATTAAAGAGGACGCGTGTGGAGTTTTTGGCGGCTCTGTGCAGCGCATCGCTGTGACTCACCGGAACAATCTCGTCGGCTTTGCCATGCATGATCAAGATCGGAACATCCAGTTGCTTGAACGCCTCTTCAGACTTCAATGGACTTGTCACCAGGAAAGGCGGAACGCCGTAACGCCACGCCATGCCCGACACACTCCTGAAGGTGCTCTCAACAATTAAGGCATGCGGCTGGATCTGCAGCGCAACCTGTGTCGCGAGCCCGCCCCCGATCGATCGGCCATGAAAGATCAATCGTTCAGGATCAATCTCCGGGCGAACAAGCATCATCTTCAACATCGCAACCGTATCACTGACGATACTGTGTTGAGAAGGCGTACCTTCGCTATCGCCATAGCCGCGGTACTCCACCATAAAGACCGAGATACCCATGCTTCTGTACAGGTTGATAATCGACTGCTGTTGATCCACCAGTTCTGCATTGCCGTGAAAAAAGACAACTAAGGGCGTTGGCGCATCGACGCCAGCATCCGACACAGGGTCATACCAAGCGACCGTACGGCCTTCATCCGTGTCGATTTCTAGACGCTCGTTTGGTGTCGCACCATTGGGCTGGCCGGCAAAACTGACAGGGAACATCAGCTTGCTCTGAAGGAAATACAACAAGCCGCAGTAGATCACATAAAGCGAGAAAAGAGTGATCGTCCATGTCATGATGCGACGACGCGAGGATTTAGGCTGCTTTGCCATGCATTACACGCGAAAGATCGCACCCAGTTTCTTACCCATCAGTACGCTCGCACCGACCAGCGTCACCGCGAGCAGGGCCATGCCCCAGACGCCCATCGCGCTGGCGATGTACTGGCCGTCGCCCAAGCGATTGTAGAGCGTCCAGATCGCCTTGGTCACCGGGAAATGCTGGGCACGCTCGGCCAAAATCAGCGAGTCACTGACCTCCAGCATCGCAAACGCAAACACCAGGATGCCCCCGGCGATGAGGTTCGCAAGGATCAGTGGCACGACGATCCTTCGAATCGCGGTCATCAGTGAAGCACCAAGGTTAAGCGCCGCCTCTTCGAGTTGGCCTGAGGTCTGTTCCAAGCCGGCCGCGGCACTGCGGAGGATATACGGCAGTCGGCGGATGGTATAGGCGACGATGAGGAAGACCAGCGGGTTAGGCGCTTCGCCACGCACCTGCAAGACGCTCGCCACGGTGTCCATACCTCTTGCCGCGAAGAAATCCGACATCGGTTTGAACGGCCACTCCAACGACATCGCAACGTATCCGAACGCCATCACGAGCCCGGGCACTGCCAGCGGCAACATGCCCAGCGTGTCCAGAATCCAGCCGCCACGAATCTTGACACGTACCGTCAGATACGCGATCGCCAGACCAAGGATGACTGCGAGCACCATCGCAGACAACGCATAGATGAGCGAGTTGATGATCGACGGCACGGCCAGGCTGTGCTTGAGCATCCCTTCGAAATGCTCGGTCGTCAGCGTCTGCGGCAAGACCGTGCGGTACCAGTCGTTCCCCGCGGTCATGCCGGACAGCGAATTCAGAATCACGCCCAGGTGCGGCAACACGGCCAGCAGGGTGATACCGATGAACAGGCCCGCAGCAGCAAACGCCTTGAAACCCGTCAATCGCTTCAGCTTCTGAGCATGCTGGGCCTTGGACTGCATCTCGTAAGCACGCCCACCGAACGCGAACTTGCCCAATAGATACAACAGCAGGGCGGAGACAAGCATCACCACGACAAGCGCATACGGCCTCTGGCTCGAACTGATCTCTGTAAGCCCGTAGAACACCTGCACAGGTGTCACCTCGGTGTACTCGAACATCAGCGGCGTGCCGAGTTCCGTAAACGACCAGATGAACACGATCGTCGAACCCGCGAAGATACCCGGCAGGATCAATGGCAATGTGCATCGATAAAACCTGCGCCACTTGCCCGCACCAAGGTTGAGCGCGGCCTCGTCAAGCGACGGATCAAGGTTGGCCATCGATGCGGTGATGTTGAGATAAAGGATCGGATACAGGTGCAGCGCTTCCATCACAACGACTGCAAAAAACACGCCATTAAACTCGCCCAACCCGGGGATGTAGAACTGGCCGGCGAGAAAATCGATGCCGGGATGATCCGGCCCAAGCACGCCAATCCACTGCAGAAAAGCGTTAAGCGATCCCGTTCGTCCAAGGATCGCACGCAGACCGATCGCACCGACAAACGGTGGCAGAATCAGCGGGACCAGCACCAGCGCGCTGACAGCCGCCTTACCCGGGAAATCACGCTTGGTCGCGATTGCGGCCATGGGCAGCGTCACGATCAGGCAGAGCAGCGTCGTGCAGACCGCGATCAGGAACGCATTGAGCAGCCCGCGCAGATAGAGCGGGTCGCGGAGCACGCCTGTGCCCTCGGCAAAGAAGTAATCAAGCGTGAATCCCCCATCGCCGTCCACAAACCCGCCACGAACGGTCAGGACAATCGGCCAAACGAGAAACATCAGCAGGATGCCGAGGATGCCCGTGTAGAGCGTTGCTCGATAGATGTCTCGACCGCGGAGTTGCATTTCCAGAGTTTAGCGACTTGATCGGGACATCAGTGACAAAGCGCTGACGTTGCAACCATTTCTTAACGTAGTCGATCAGAACGCCTCAACTCGTCCATGGACCGGTGATTGCCAGCGTGATGCCGGGGTTTTGGATATTGACAAACAGCGTCGAACCGTCAGGGCTGAAGCAACTGCCAGCGAATTCGCTCCTGCTCTGGGCATTACGAGCAAGTTTGTAGACCTTGCCCTCGGGCGTCACGCCCAGCACGTGGTTCACCGGCCCGCCGTCTTCACAGACAATGACGTCGCCGAAGTCTGCGATGCAGAGGTTGTCGGCATGCTGCAAAACCGTTTCATCATTCGGCTCGATGAACAGTTCCAGTGTCGCGGGGGAATCTGCTTCGGCATCAGTTCCTTCGTTCGGGCTGGGGACATAGCGCCAGATCTGGCCTTTGGCGTTGTGCCCACCTGTCGTCGAAGCGAAGTAGACCGCGTCGTTGCCGTACCACATGCCTTCGTTTCTTGCGAAGCGTGCGGCCCCGGCCTCAAACGCACGGTAGCGCAGGTCGTCCTTGGGCGAATCAACATTGTCGATGTCTTGCCAATAGACCGAAAGCTTGGTGCCGACCGGCGTGTGATCACTTAACGTACCGTCCCCTTCAAACGCAGCGTCATCCGCGCCGCCGCTTTGCAGCTTGCCTGTATCAACCTTTTTCCAGTTTCGCAGGTCAAGCGACTTGCGATCTTTCACCGCAAGGAACTGCAGGCGACCACCCTCGGTCAGTTTGCCAGGCACCTTCGGGATGAAGCGATAGAGGACACCGTCCTGCCGATCCTCGGTCTGGTAGACAATACCGCTCTTGGGATCGACCGCGACGGCCTCGTGATTGAACCGGCCCATCGCCTTGAGCGGAACAGCCTTGGTCACGGTCATTTCCGTCGACGCAGGCACTTCAAAGTTGTAGCCGTGAAACTGCTCACGCTCTTGATCCTGAATCGAAACGCTTTCCTCGCAACTGATCCACGTACCCCATGGTGTCAGGCCGCCCGCACAGTTATGCTCCGTGCCCACCAGCGACAGGAAGTGCTTGACCAGTTGTTGTTTTTCCGTGTCATAGACGAGCGTTGTCGTCCCACCATTCATCGGCCCCTTCTCTTTGCCGGGATCGTAGATCCTTCCCTCCGCAAGGGCTTCGAAAAGCGTGGCGTCTTTCCCAAAAGGACCAAGCTGATGCTTGGGGCCGGTGATCTCATGGTTACGAACCAAAATGGTCAAGCCATCGGGACCGGGGAACGCTGCCATCCCATCATGCTTGCCGGGCACGAAAAACCCGTCGTCCATCTTCTCGCCTTTGCGCGAGATCACCTGATAGCTGAACCCGGCAGGCAGATCCAGAAGACCTTCGCGATCTTTAATGAGTGGGCCAAAGCCCACCGCGTCTGAAGCCAGCGACAATGCATCAGGCACGGATCCCGACGCAAACGATCTCAGGCCGGCAAAGCCGGCGGTGACTGCGGCGGTATGGGTTAAAAAACGTCGGCGAGAAAGACTCATCAAATCATCCTCTTTACAGCAATCAACTCCAGAACATTATAAATCGACAAATCGACCGCCTCGCAGGTCGATCGGTGAAAAAGTCGTGAGCAATCGTGCAGGTGGAAAACAGGAACAAGTCCCATCTCGTGTCGCCGCTTTCCCTATGGCAATGAGTCTAGATCGAAGAGGTTCTCATCCCCACTCAAATACACCTGTTCAAATGTCAACTGTTCGGCATGACCATCGAGAAAGCCATATGCACTGACCGCAGCACTCGATTCCTTATCGCCGCCGTGTGCATTCACCTGCATTTCTGAAGCTGCGTTTGCCAACTGCGTCGCAGGATTAGGATCTGCCCACTTGGATGGATGGACATGGTCCATGACCGCCATCATGCCTTCATACCCATTAATCACGAAATGAATCATCTCGCCGGGCGTATTGACCTGATCAATTTTGCCAACGGCTCCGGGAAGCATGGCCGGAGAAAAATCCGGCGACAGGTATTGATTGATCGCATAGCTTGACTGCCGATACTTACCCATGATCGGCGTGCCACCCTCAAAGTGGGGGCTGGTGTCCAGCGGCGATCGAGCGAGCAGATTCTCATCGTAATCGCGCAGGCTATCGATCCACGAGTGCCCCATCCCCATATGGTTCGTACCGAGCATCACACCCCTGTTATCAATGAGGTACGCCCAGTGCGCGGTCTCAAGTTGACGGAGATTGGACAGGCAAGCCGTTCGCTGGCCTGCTAAACGGGCCTGCCCCAAGACAGGCAAGACAATGGCAATCAGAAGAGCGATGATCGAGATCACCACAAGCAGTTCTATCAATGTAAATGCGCGCGTTCGCATAGCGCAAACCCCTTGGCCATAACATGGCCGGTTACTGAAAAGTCATCGGATCAGATTCAAACGGCAAAATGTGTCGCAGCACGCTATGCCGGCGGAGCGCGGCCGCGCACCAGATCGGGCGCGGCAAGATCACCCGCAAGCGATGTTTGAATCAGATAGGTCAGCTCGTCAAGCTCACCGAGATAGGGCGTATACAGCACCAGCGGCGGGGGGTCCGTCAGGTGCGACTTGAGATAACAGATCGCACAGTGCTTCGCCGGATCGGTAGGTTTGGGCGGGTCGCAATCCGCCGCGGCGGCTTCACAGCAACTCGGCGTCGGCTCGCAACAAGAATCAGCCTGGCCCGAAACACTGCCCGGCAATTCAACGATGCCACGCGTGTGGCCCGGCATCACCAGCAGCAGCCAGCCTGAGAACCAGACCAGCACCGTAAGCCGTAACACGTTGGAACGAAGGAACCTGTGCATCAAGGGCGGGTAGGGTATCGCAGGCAGGGTGGGGTGACAACCGGGGCATTGATCCCCACCCATCGGGCA
>JBMZAP010000068.1:0-19574 GCA_049611445.1 Phycisphaeraceae bacterium
CGGCGCATCGGTCGTCTTCGGCTCTGCGACAACGGCATGGAAGAACCGGGATGTTTACGCCTCGGCCAACAGCTACGGCATCAACGAGTGGATCAAGCCCAAGGGGTTCTGGTCGACCAATTTCCCCGCGCTTCAGCCGCCGGAGAGCATCTACAACACGATCGAAGAGGTGATCGTGGCGTCCGAGACACCCGCTTTTGCCGACGCGGTCTGGATTGGCGGCTGGCCCAAGGAGACGGACAACCCGCCGGGTGACCTGACCAAGGGCGCGGTCGCAGGCAACGCGAACATCGGCATGCCACGGTTCTGCATTGATCGTCACAACATGGCGGTCAATGTCACGATGCTGGACGGCTCAACGGGCCCGATCAGCCTCGCCGGGCTATGGGAACTGCGGTGGAGCAAGACGTTCGTGCCGACGGTGAAGCAGGTGCCGTGAAGCTGCCAGGGAATAGCGGTGCCGAGCATCATCATCATCAGCAGCAGCAGCAGCAGCAGAGAAAAAGGGTGGATAGTGCGCTGTGCGCGGCAGTGAGTGCTTTGTCGTGTGTTGGCCGGGTGGTAAAATCACGACCTGACTAAGTCTGACTTTAACGACAACGCCCGAGGAATGAATGATGAGCCAGCATAGGTCCACCTCTTTGCACTTTCATTGTCGACTGATCACATTGCTCACCTTGGCCGTGTTGGCTGTGGCCTTTTCTGTACACAACCCGACAGAGGCGATCGCCAAGGATAAACCAGCCGGGGCCGTTGAAGCAGACCAGGCCGAGGCAGGCAACAAAAAGAAAGGCAACAAGAGGCAGAACAAAAAAGACAAAGGCGAGGACGAGAAGTCGGACGAAGAGCGTGCGCATGAGGCGAACTACTTCGGCATCTCCACGACCGGCAAAGAGATCATCTATGTCGTGGACAACTCCAACAGTATGAGCGGCGGGCGTTTCAATGCCGCGGCGGACGAGTTGTTGACCTCCGTTAAAAACCTGCGAGACGACCAGTCTTACTACGTCGTGCTTTTCAGCGACACGGCATATCCACTGGGCTACCCCGATCCGGTCAAGGGCATGCAAAAGCCAACAGAGCAGAACATTAAGGATCTGGAGTACTGGCTGGAGAATGTTGAACTCTGCCTGAAGACCAACGCGGCACCGGCCGTCATGGCGTCACTCGGAACCAAGCCCGACACGATCTATCTGCTCACGGACGGGGCCTTCACCGACGACACGATGAAGCAGTTGGGTGCAGTCAAGTCCAGTAAGGCGAGAATCCATACCATCGGCCTGAATATCAGCAAAGGCAAGGCCGTCCAGGACCTCAAGACGATCGCCGAGAAGTTCGGCGGCGAGTACCGCGAAGTGAATCTGAACGCCGAGAAAAAGAAGAAGTACGCCGAGCCGCGGCGCAAGAAAAATAACACGCGTGGCAAAGTCTGGGGTAAGACCCTGAAAGCGGGGTAACACCACGCTGCCGAATCACTTGATCGTGTTCTGGGAGCCCGCAGGACGGCCAGGGCATTGCGTCTGTAGAAAGCCCTAATCGAGCAAGAAGCATGAGCGAATGACCCGGCTTATCTTTGCCCGAGGTCACTCGCCGAAGCTCTGTGCCGGGACTATTTCGTCGGATATACAGACATAAATGTGCTGTGAAACAACAGACGCTCAGATCAGTCTCTATTCAGAAGAGTATCATGCGTTAATCCATCACTTGGAGTCTGACATGCTTCGTTTTCTCGTACTACTTATCGCCCTGCTCTCGCTACCTGCCACGGCCCAATGGCACCAGTACCTCGGCCCCAACCTCGACAGCACATCAAGTGAAACGGGGCTCCTCAACCAATGGCCTGCCGACGGGCCGCCTGAGGTCTGGCGGATCGAGGTTGGTCCGGGCTACGGCGGCGCGGCGGTCCACAACGGCGAAGCCATCATCCTTGACCGCGTGCACGGCGAGGCGGACATCCTCCGCGTGCTTGACCTGAAGACCGGTAAAGAGAAGTGGCGACACCAGTACGACGCCGTAGGCCGGGTCGGTCATGAGGGATCGCGCTGTACACCAAGCGTGACCGACACCCATATCTTCACGACCGGACAGATGGGCGACCTCTACGCGTTTGATCGCAAGACGCAGAAGGTCGCCTGGTCGCTGAACCTGCTCGAGAAGTACCCCGATGCAGATGGCAACGATGGACAAGGCTGGGGCTATGGCATGAACCCGCTGATCGTCGGCGATACGGTCATTGCCGCAAGCTACGCCAGCGAGCACCCGGGTCTGATCGCGTTCAATCAAAAGACCGGCGAAGTCGTTTGGGAATCTGAAGCCTTCGGCGGGTCGAGCATGTACAGTTCGCCGCTGCTGCGCACCATCGCAGGTGTCGAGGGCATCGCAGTGCGGAACGTAAAGAGCTTGTTCTTTATTGATCCCAAGACGGGCAAGACACTCTTTAAGCACCAGTGCTACGACAAGGGCAAGATCCCCATCACGCCGATCACGGTGATGCCAGACGGCGAACACGTCTTTGTGACACAGGGCTACGAGATGGGCTCGGTGATGCTCAAGGTCACGAAGGACGGCGACACGTTCAATGTCGAAGAGAAGTACCGCACGGTCGAGGGCAGCCAGATCCACCCGGCCATGGTCATCGGCGAACACCTGTACATCAACCACGGTGAGAACGCGACGCACGGCAAAGCCAAGCGCAAGTTCGCAGGATTGGCCTGCGTCAACCCTGCGGATGGCAAGGTTGTCTGGAACACCGGAGACGAGCCGTTCATCGGTCGTGGCGGGCTGCTTTATGCGGACGGCAAGATCATCATGCAGGACGCGGAGGCCGGCCGACTGTTCCTCGTGACGCCAAGCCCGGAGGGGTACAAACCGATCAGCAGTTTTCAAGCCACCGATGCCAAGCAGAAGAAAGCCTGGGCCCCGCTGACACTGGCCAACGGCCTGCTGATCATCCGTGATCAGGACGAGATGGTCTGCTTTGACCTGAGCGCACGAGTCAACTGAAAAACAAATATGTGGCGGTTCCATTCCGCAGCAAAAACCACACATCCAAGCCACGTTCGCAACGCGAAAGCCACAGTGTTACATCGGTAATAGGCAATTGCGCAGCGCGTCGATAAGCTAGGGGTGCGAATTCTTTTTAGCCTTGAGAAGGATGTCAATGAAACGCTATTGCCCGGCAATTTTTGCAGTCATTTTCTTTGCCTGCGATGCCCTGTCGAAAGAGGTCGACTTCCATACCGAAGTCGCTCCGATCCTGATGAAGCATTGCTATGAGTGCCACGGCGGCACGGAAGCCAAGGGCGGCTTCTCGATCAATACCCGCGCGCTTTGGCTGGATAAAAAAGCAGCGAAGCCGGGCAACGGCAAGGCCTCAGAAGTCGTGCTGCTGATGCGCGAAGAAGACCCCGAGTTCGCGATGCCGCCCAAGGATAAACCGCGGATGGCAGAAGCCGAGATCGTCACGCTCACCAAGTGGATCGATCAGGGCATGAAGTGGGACGAAGGGTTCACATTCGCCAAGAGCACTTACGAACCACCACTGGCGCCACGCCGCCCCGAACTTCCCAAGGCATTGCCCGGCCGAGACAACCCCGTCGACCGGATCATCGATAACTACATGATTGAGCAGAAGCTCAAGAAGCAGCCGGAACTGGAGGATGCCGCGTTCTACCGCCGCGCCTCGATGGACCTGATCGGCCTTCTGCCTGACCCCGCAGATGTCGAACGCTTCGCGAAAGACAGCGATCCAAACAAGCACGCCGCCTTGGTCGACAAACTGCTCGCCAACGACCGCGCGTACGCCCAGCACTGGATGACTTTCTTCAACGACCTGCTGCGTAACGATTACACGGGCACGGGTTACATCACGGGCGGGCGAAAATCGATCACGAACTGGCTCTTCAAGTCCCTGCTCGACAACAAACCCTACGACCAACTCACACGCGAGTTACTCGCACCAACCAAGGAATCCGAAGGATTCATCAGGGGCATCAAGTGGCGCGGCGACGTGAACGCCTCGCAGACCACTGAGATTCAGTTTGCACAAAACGTCGGACAGGTCTTCCTGGGCATCAACATCAAGTGCGCTTCCTGCCATGACAGCTTCCTTGACAGCTGGACACTTGAGGAGTCCTACGAACTTGCAGCGATCTACTCGGACAAGCCCCTGGAGATCAACCGCTGCGACAAACCGACCGGCAAGATCGCCAAGCCGGGCTGGCTCTTTCCTGAGTTGGGCGAAGTCGATCCCAAGGCCCCCAAAAACGAACGGCTAAAGCAACTGGCCAACCTCATGACCGCTGAAGGCAACGGCCGACTGACCCGCACGATTACGAATCGGCTTTGGCACCGGTTGATGGGACGGGGCGTCATCCACCCTGTCGATGCGATGGAGACCCGCCCATGGAGTGAGGACCTGCTGGATCAACTGGCGATCTCCTTAAGTGATGAGAAGTACAACCTGAAGTCCGTGTTGCGACTGATCACGACGTCACATGCCTACCGCTCCTCATCGCTCAAGCTTGAAAAAGAGCCAGAGACCGACGGATATATTTATGCCGGCCCACTGCTCAAGCGTATGACGGCGGAACAACTGATGGATGCGATCCGTCAGGTCACGGAGACTCAGCCGCCCGGTGACACGCGTGCCTCGATGAAGCCCAGCGATTTTCTACAGCGTGCCCTTGGCCGCCCCAATCGCGAGCAGGTGGTTACCAGCCGACCGCAGGAATTGACCACGCTCCAAGCGCTGGATCTGGCCAACGGCGAGGCACTTAACAAGATGATCCAGCAAGGCGCGACCTCGCTGCTAAACAAACACAAAGGCAAAGACCCGCAGGACATGATCAAGCTCGTCTATAACCGGGCTCTATCGCGGGACCCAAGCCCTGCAGAGCGCAACATCTGCCGAAAGATGCTTGGCGACCCTATGATTCAACAAGGCTTGGAAGACATGCTCTGGTCGGTTTTCATGCTGCCCGAGTTCCAGCACATTCAATAAAGAAAAGACAGGAGTTTGTCATGAACGACTGGTACGACGAATCCAATCCAACCCTGACCCGCCGACGCTTCCTGCAGGCCCTCGGCGCATCGTCCGCCGCGGCGATGATGACCGGTGCCCCGCAGCTTGTCTCCGCCGATCGCGGCGAGGGGATCGAAGAGATCGCCGCTCGCGCCGACGCGGTCATCGTGCTGTGGATGGCCGGTGGCATGGCCGCGCCTGAGACCTTCGATCCCAAGACTTACAAGCCCTTCGAAAAAGGCCTGCCTGTCGAACAGATCATCTCGACCTTCCCGGCGATCGATACCGCCGTGGATGACATCAAGATCAGCCAGGGACTGGAAGAAGTTGCCAAGGTCATGGACCGTGCAACGCTGATCCGCTCTGCAATCCAGCCCGACCTCGGCCACATCCTGCACTCCCGCCACCAGTACCACTGGCACACCGGTTACGTCCCGCCGATCACCGTCGCCGCACCACACCTCGGCGCTTGGATGGCCCGACTGCTCGGCCCGCAAGACCCGGTCATGCCTGCATTCGTCAACATCGGCCAGCGCCTCGAAGGCGTCGGCGAGAAAGAAGAACTCAAGGCCTTTACCCAGCCCGGCTTCCTCGGCAGCGCTTATGGACCATTCAATGTCCCCTACCCCGAAGAGGCCGGCCGAGCTGTCGCAACTCCCAAGGGTATGACACCGAAGCGCTTTGAAGAACGCTACGAGCAATACAAGAAACTGATCGAGGCGGGCGGCGACGCCTATATCGACGAGTATCACGAAGACTCGATGCGACAGGCAGTGGACAACGCACACGCCCTGCTTGGTTCGGAGAAGCGTAAAGCCTTCGATATCTCACTGGAGCCAAAGGAAAGCTACGACAAGTACAACACCGGCCGATTCGGTCGCGGCTGCCTGCTCGCCAGACGCTTGGTCGAAGCAGGCTCACGCTACATCGAAGTCACCACCGAATACGTTCCGTTCCTGCACTGGGACACGCACGAAAAAGGACACGAGACCGTTAAGCGGCTCAAGGATGAAATTGATCGGCCGATCGCGACGCTGATCCGTGACCTCGAAGAACGCAAGATGCTCGATCGCACGCTCGTCATCATCGCCAGCGAATTCTCTCGCGACATGATGATCGAAGGCGTACCCGGCTCCAACGCAAAGGACCAGTCCCGAGCAAAGACCGATGTCCTCAAAGAGATGAAACACTACGGCCTGCACCGGCACTTTACCGGTGGCACCAGTGTCGTCATGTTCGGCGGCGGCACCAAGAAGGGCTACATCTACGGCAAAACCGCCGACGAACGGCCCAACATCGCTATCGAGAACCCGCTGTCCGTTGAGGATCTACACGCAACGATCTATACGGCGATGGGGATCAGCCCCAAAACCATGTTCGAGATCGAGCGACGCCCCTTCTTCGTCACCAAGGACGGCAGGGGCAAGGCCGCAATGGACATCTTCGCCTAACGCATCACCCAGAAAACACCGCAATGAAAAAACTCGCCGCCCTGCTGCTCTCTTCGCTCGGATGCACCGCCGCTTTCGCCGAGCATCCTGTCCCATTTGAAATCCAGGTCCTTGCAAAGGACGCGAACGAAGGTGTCGAGGTCGCCGACTACGACAAGGACGGCTGGCTCGATGTTTCCGCCGGCCGCTTCCTCTACCTCAACCCCGGCAAAGAAGGCTCATGGATTGCCCGGCCGTTGCGCGTCCTCGAAGACCGCAATGGCTACACCCTCTCCAACGGCGAGCATGCCTACGACGTCGACGGGGATGGCTGGACCGACATCGTTTCCAACGGTTTCTGGGTCGGCGAGGTCCACTGGTACAAGAACCCGGGCAAGAAAGGCCTGGAGAACGGCCTGCTCTGGAAGCAGAACGTACTCATGGACACCAAGCAGACCAACAACGAGGTCTGCCACTTCCAGGACATTGATGGCAAGCCTGACGGCAAGCCCGAATACATCGCCAACCAGTGGAACAAGAACAAGCCCACGCTCATCTGGTACCAGAACGAGCAAGGCCAATACGTCAGCCACACCGTCGGCCCCAAGAGCGGGCACGGCATCGGCTATGGCGACCTGAACAACGACGGCCGCGATGACATCATCTTCGGTCAGGGCTGGTACGAACGGCCCGAAGGCGCCCCCTATGCCAAGGAGTGGACGTACCACGCCCAGTGGAACCTATCCATGTCCTGCCCCATGCTCGTGCGGGATGTCAACGGCGACGGCAAGAACGACCTCATCTGGGGCAGAGGACACGACTTCGGCGTGTATGCCTGGCTGGGCAAGGGCTTCGACGAAGCGGGCAACTTCCTCTATGACGAAGTCAAGATCGACGATTCATTCAGCCAGGCCCATGCGCTACACTTCGCAGACCTCGACGGCGATGGCAAAGACGAGATCATCACCGGCAAACGCGTCTACGGCCACGGCGGCAAAGACCCCGGTGCCAACGACATCCCGGTGATCATGTACTACAGTTGGGACGAAGGCTTCAAGAATATCCAGAAACACGTCCTGGCTAAGGGGGCCGGTATCGGCCTGCACATCCGTACCGCGGACCTGGACAAGGACGGCGACATCGACGTCATCGTGCCCGGAAAAGACGGGACGCAGATCATCTGGAACAAGCGGAAGTAAATCTGCCCCTCTCCCTCCCAGGTAGAGGGTTGGGGTGAGGGCCCAGCGTCATCATGACAATGAAATACTGAACAAGCCTAAGTTTGTTTGTACGCCCTACCCTCATCCCCCGCCTTCTCCCTGAGAGGAAGAAGGAGGAGCCCGAGCCACATCAGTCCTGCTCGTCCCAACGCGCGACACCCGTTCCACCAACGCCATCACCCGGCTCTTCACCGTTGTAGACGCTCTCGGCTTGGGAGGCGTTCATGGCTCGATCGAAGATGGCCATACGCTTGATCGTACCGTTCCAGTACTCGGATTCATCGTATGCACCAAACAAGACCATGAAGTAAGTCGCGTCCCAGTTGTTCAGCGTGCCGATGGTCGTGCGGGTCTCATCCAGCACCCCGTCGACAAAGGTCCGGACCTCTCCTGCGGAGTAGCTGATGACCAGATGCGTATCGCTGCCGCTGTTAAGGGCAGTTGTTGAGAGCAATGCTGGCGAGAGCACGCCCGTTGTGCCGGTATCCGAATCCCGGATCTGGGCTTCATAGTTTTCGTCGTCCTGGCCAATGAGGACATTGAACGCACTGGCTGTCGTATCCGAGTAGTTGAAGATGTACGACGGGCGATCGGTACTGCCGGGCGTCATCCGCGTGATGATCAGTTCGATACTGAACTCGCCGGTCGCTTCGATTCCGTCGTGGATTTTGGCCGCAGCCCCCACCGTTGTCGCGAGGGTGTCGCTGTTGACCTGCAGTCCCCCGCCGCCGAGCCATGAGACGGCCGTGGCGTCATAGATGAGGAAGTCGGCCGCGGCGCTGTAGCTGGAAGTGTCTGAAATGACGTAGCCAGGCGCGGTGCGGGCACCGGGGTCTGAAGCACTCTGCAAATCGCCAACCTGCGCGATGTCCAGCGGAAGATCATAGATGCGCACATCATCGATTCGGCCCGTGAACTCGTCGGTGACCGTCGCAACGACACCATCACCAGAGGTACTTGTGCTCGCGCCGATGACAAAGGGTTCGGTGTTTCCTGCCCCGCCGGAGGTTGTTCCCAGACCGCCAAGATGATTGGCTGCAGCAATCAAAACGCCGTCGTGATACAGTCGGAATTGACCATCGCCCCATGTCACGGCGACGTGGTTCCACGCGTCCTCGTTCATGACACCACTGCCAGATTGCAGCGTAATCGTCGAACCAGTTCCGTACGGGTCGTCCGCAGTCGTTTCGATCGTTGCTGCGATACGCGTGCCGTTGGTATATACCGTGACCTGCCCACCGGTATCGTTACCCGAAGAGTCTTTTGAAAACAGCCCCTGCGTGCCGCCCAAATCAGTCGGATAAGCATGAAAACTGATGCTGCCAGCATTCAACAGGTACGAACTGTCGTGCGCGACCTCGACATAGTCGCCGTCACCATCGAAACGGATTGATTTTCCGCCGTCACCGAAGCCAGCGTATCCGCCAATCGCATCGCCCTCGTACGTACCGTCATTGGCTGTTGCGGTCTCGTCGGCCGCGTCCGGCATACCCGAGTTATTGGCCGTACCCGAGGCATAGATCGTGATCGTCCGGGAGGAGTACTCGCCCTTGTCCGCGGAATCGTCCCAGTCGGCATCGAAGCCGTTTCGCTCGGCGTCTTCGTCCTGATGTTCCGTCTTCCCGCCGCTGGTGTAGCGGTACATCATGTCGTCGTCGCTACCATCAGTCGCCATCGCCAACCAATAGGTTCCCGGGGCAAGTACTGTAGAAGGTATGACACCCGTTTCCCATTGCCATGTCTCATCGCTGACCCACTGGCTGCCGGACTCAGCCAGCAGGTTGCCCGGTTCGTTGTCCGCAGCGTCATGATCATAGATCGCAAAGGCAACATAGCCGCCGTCATCTCCGCCGTAGACATAAGCAGAAATACTACTGATCGTCATCGCCTCGGTGAGTGTGAACATCGACGCGGCCTGGTCCTTTTCGAGTGTAACTGAACTGCCGCCGAGTGATTGCTGGCCAAAGGTGGCCGCAGACCCGCCGCTTGCAAAGCCCCCAAGCGCAAGGTCCTGATGGATCTGAGAGTTATCCTCCATCTTGATTTCGTCTTCAGCAAAAACCTTGCCGTAGAATCGCGCATCGTCTTTGAGGTGGAATGTGTCGACGGTATAGACGGTGCCGCACATGACCGCGTTTTCTTTGAGGTCGACGTGCTTGGAGCCGTAGGCATAGACCGTGAGCCGGCCCGGCGCACTGGTGTCTCCATGAAAGACGCCGCTATTTTCGATATCGACATCATCTGCGGCGTACAGGGTCAGTGAGGAACCTGACGGGATGATCACTTCGCTGTTATCCCACACATCGAAGTCGCCGGTCACCCACATGGTGACATTACCATCGATCGTGACGGTTGCAGACCCCGTCAGGGAGAATGTGCTATAGGTCACATCCGAGCTGATAACCGTATTGCCACTGCTACTACTGAAGCCGCCACTACTGCCTGGCATCCCGGTCGGCGCACCGAAAGAAGGGAAGGACAGGTTTGTCGTCTGGACATTTTCCGTGCCCGTCAGTGTTGCGCTGCCGCTAAACCAAATCACGTCGGACGTATTACCGCCCGCACCGATCCACGCATCGCCGCCGACGTAGCCCGTGCTTTCGACGTAAAAATAGTCATTGTCGGTGCTATTAATTGTGACGGTTGCGTTGTTGGTCGGCGTCTGGCTGGCATAGGTACCCAGAGACGAATCGTAGGAATTCACCCGCGCTGCATTCTGGATCCAGAACCAGCCCCCGGAGCCTCCGACCGAAACCCCGCCAAATCCCGGAGGCGGTTCCTCGTCCAGTTTCCAGTGCCCCATCAGCGTCGGCGAAGCGACCGGCTGCTCGTTGAACTTGTACAACGCAATCCGCATTGGAGGGACACTGTTTGCCCCACTGGCCCAATGCAAAGAACGCCAGAGCAGAATTTGGCCGCTGGCGGAGAGGTTTGCCGCATCGTAGGTACCGCCAAATGGGAAGATCACCCGTCGGCCAGCAGCAGCCCCGGTGTGCAGGGTCGCGCCGGTGTTGGCCACCATCAGCGAGGCGTTGGTCCCGGCCGGCGAGCGGTCGGTCAGTGCCGTGACGCCGGACGCGACAATTTGCGTTGTATACGGGATAGCGCCCGCACTCTGGAAGATCGTCAGGCTACCAAGTGAGAAGCCCTCGGTGATCATGTGGCTGTTGTCTGCGATGTCGGTGGTCGTGGTCGAATCCGACGTCGTTGTGTTATCGTCGGTAAGCCCGAAATCATCATGAAGCCAGGGCTTGGTGATGACAACACCAATGTTGGCGTTCAGTAGCTTCGTTCCGACAGAGCCGGCCGAGACATTTCCGGTGATATAGACCACATCATTGGCTGCCACTGCGGTGTCGTAGTTTGCCTGCGACTCGCTGTCGCTCAGCAACGTGACGGTGTAGCCCCAGTTGCCAAAGAGCGTCTGCAAACCCTGCTCTGCGGTCGTGAGTGAGCCGCTGTCGCCCACAACCATCAGCAGATCCGTCCCCGCAGAGCCCCCGTTTCCGGGCGAAACGATCGCTGATACACGGTGGGTGACGCCCGCATAAGTCGCAACGACACTGAGCGTGACCGCTTCACTGCTGTCATCCGCGAGGTCGCCGTCGTCTGCATCCGTTCCGCTGAGGGTAAACGTCCCGCCATCCAGCGCGACGTCCGTCATCCAGACGCCCGAGGACTTGTCGGTCCGCCAGGTCGCGTTTTCATTCACATAATCGATAGCCATCTTCAAGGCCGACTCGGCGATGGCGCGGGCCTGCGTCTTGCGGTCGATGTTCTTGGCAACGACCGCCGTGGGTTCCTGCGAGGCAAGGAACGAGAGCGCAAGGATCGTACACATCGCCAAGGCGATCAGGACCAGTAACATTGCGGCACCGCGCGAGCGTTGGTTTCGTTTGCCCTTGGATCGCAAGCTCATTCTGCCACCTCGTTTCGGATCGCCGCGGCACCAATGCCGGTATAGGGGACCTCACCGCCTGCCATGCCAAAACGGAAGGACAACAACTTGGCGGATTGCGGGTCGATGTTGTCCAGCGTCAGCGTAAATGAGGTGATCTGCTCGGCCCAGCGTTCGCTGGGGAACGTGGCATCGCCCTTGTAGCTGTTCGTCTGTGTTCGGAAGTCATCGGCAAGGGTGTATCCGACGTCCGTAATCAGCGGGGCCGGGGCGTATCGAATCACACGATCCATTACCGGGTCGTACTCAATCACCTGAATCTCGGCCTTGCTTGGCACACCGTCTGCGTTGTCATCGCTCGACCAGAGGATCATGTAGTCGCTGCCGCTATCAAGGAGCAGGAGCGACTCCCGCACCTCCGCTTCAACACGTGCACGAAGCGCCATCTGACGCGTAATAAGCGTGCGCATATCCTTGTCCACGGCGGTGCCGTAGGTCACGCCGGCCAACATTGCAGCGACCGCGGTGCCAACAACTGCGGTACCTGCCAATGCAAGCAGCAGTTCCAGCAGCGTCAACCCGCGGCATGCGGCTCGCTTCAGTCTGTCAGATCGTTGTCGCATCAGTTAGCAGGCTCCGGCACAAAACGCTCGACAGACCACACTCGGCCATTTGGCTCATTCACACTCACGGTTACCTGCACGCCGCCATGGTCACCCCCCAGATCACTGACGGTGTTCGTCACGGCCACGACTGAGACCGAACGTGCCAGCGATTGGTAATCGGTGGGATAGGCTGACGCGGCATGGTCCGCCAAGGCGCCCGCAGACTCGAGATAGCCGTGGTAGTCGTCGATATTGTCAAAGTCCGCGCGCGAGGATTCGCCAGTATCCGGGCCGAAGCCCGTCTCCCCTTCCGGATCGGCGTAGGGCTTGGCGAGTATCTCTTCGAGCAGCACCTCGGCCAGGGCCTGAGCGCGAGAACGCTTGAGCGCGTCGAGCGTACGTGCCTGACCCGCGGAGACCGCCTGCACGATCCCGAGCGTGATAAACGAGAGGATCGCTGAGGCGATAAGCACCTCCATCAGCGTGAAGCCCTGCCTGGCTTTGATTCTCCTGCGCATAGAATGATTTATCGACTGGATTCGAGGCCGGATTCACCTCTGCCGGGGACATCCCAAGCCGGGCCTGAATTTGACCGATAGCCCTTGTATGGCTGGGAAATGGTCAAAATCCGCTCGCCGTGGCGTCTCCATGCTCGAGATGATGATCGTTGTAGGGATCCTAGGGATTATTGGGGCTCTGGCTGTGCCGATGTTCTCGGCGACGGATGCGACCCGGCTGACCAGCGCAGCCAATGTGCTCGCGGCAGATATTGACGCCGCCCGGGCCGAGTCGATCGCTCATGCCGAAGACGTGCGAATGCTTGTCTTTGACGCAGACACGATCACTTGGCACATTGCCGCAGCATCCGACACGGCCACGCCGATCAATCACCCGGACACGGGCCTGCCCTATTCACGCAGTTTTGGATCCGGTGCCCTCGATCAACTCGAAGGTGTCACCGTCTTCAGCTATGACCTCGATGCCGCCAGTGAGACCGACGACAACAAGTTGGGATTCGGCATCTACGGCCAAACCGATCAGACCACAGACCCGACGATTACGCTTGCCTCCAACAATCTCCGACTGACACTCACGATCAACGCGAACACCGGCGAAGTGACGATCGGGAATATCTACTGATATTGCCTACACGATCGGGTTGACCAGCCGCCCGATCCCTTCAATTTCAATCACCGACTCCATCCCAGGTCGCATCAATTTCTTTGGATCACGTGCCCAGCCGACGCCGGGCGGGGTGCCGGTCAAAATGACCGTGCCGGGCAACAATGTCGTGTCCTGACTCAGGAACGCGATCAACTCCGCAACGCTGAAAATCATGTCGCTGGTATTGCCGTCCTGCATCACTTCGCCATCGAGTGATCCGGTGATGCGCAGGCTCTGGGGGTCGTTGATTTCGTCTTGCCCATCGCCATGCGTGACCAGGACCGGGCCAAGCGGGCAGAAGGTGTCGAAGCCCTTGCCACGGATAAACTGCCCGCCGCTGCCATGCTTCTGCCACCAACGCGCGCTGACATCGTTAGCGCAGGTGTAGCCGAGCACGTAATCGAGCGCTGCTTCGACCGGTACGTCCTTTGCATGCTTGCCGATGACCACGGCCAACTCCGCCTCCTGATCCGTCTCAGGCCCATCGTGCTCGCATTGGGGGATCCGCACCGGTTTGCCCGGATGCTGCAGTGTCGTGGTTGGCTTCATAAACACCACCGGACGCTCAGGCATCGTCCCGCCCATCTCTTCGACGTGAGAGCGGTAGTTCATCCCGATACAAAGGATGTTGCTCGGCTGAATCGGTGCAATCCGCTGCTCGGCCGAGATCGAGAGCACCTGACCCGTCGGATGGGTCGGACAGCCCCACTCGTCCTGCCCCAGCAACTCAACCTCTTCGCCCGTAAGTGCCTTGGCCATAATAGGTTGGCCATTCTCACCAATGAACCTAACAACTCTCATATTGCCCCTTTCGTGTCAACGTTTGGCTATAATCTGCTCGTTCTGACGATACCGTTTCCAATACGTTATGGGACAGTGGCCGTCCTGCCCACCTGACGACTGGATCACAGGAGCCAACCTTGGCTGAAGCGAAGACAACAACCGGCAAGCCCCGCACCTGGCAGGACGTGCCGAACATCGATAAGAAACAGGACCTCCCCGAAGGCCTGTGGATGCGCTGCCCGTCCTGCGAGGCGATGCTCTACCGAAAGGCCGTCGAACAGAACGCTCACGTCTGCCCCGACTGCGACCACCACTTCCGCATCGACGCCGAGCAGCGGATCAACTTGCTGGTCGATCCGGGTAGCTTTGAGGAACTCTGGGCCGACCTCTCGCCTAAAGACCCACTGAAGTTTACCGACCGGATCTCTTACAAGGACCGTGTTAAAGCGACCCAGAAAAAGACGGGCCGTAAGGATGCGCTGATGGCAGGCCGCGGCTTCATCAAGGGCCGGGGCGTTGTGCTCGCCGTGATGGATACGCGTTTCATGATGGCCTCCATGGGCTCGGTTGTCGGCGAGAAGATCACCCGCGCGATTGAATTGGGCATCAAAGAAGACAAACCCGTGATCGTCGTCTCCGCGTCCGGCGGCGCCCGCATGCAGGAAGCCGCTCTCTCGCTTGCACAGATGGCCAAGACCTCTGCTGCGCTAGCAAGACTTGATGACGCAGGCGGCCTGTTCCTCTCCGTCCTCACCGACCCGACCACGGGCGGCGTCACCGCGTCGTTCGCAATGCTCGGCGATCTCATCCTGGCCGAGCCCAAAGCCCTCATCGGTTTTGCCGGCCCGCGCGTCATCGCCAATACTGTCCGTCAGGAACTGCCCGACGGCTTCCAACGCTCCGAGTTCCTCCAGGACAAGGGCTTCGTCGATCGCGTCGTCCACCGCAAGGACATGCGCAATGAGATCGCAAGGCTGATCGACTATGCCGGCAAGTAATCCAATCCTGCACTTCATCTCGGCACTCCTGTTCACCGCCGCTCTGTTCATTTCGGGGTGTGGCGGAGGGACAACCGACATAGACACAACCGATATTGTCGCAAATGCGCTTGCCAGCGATCCTCTTGTACAAGAATTCAACAAGTTGTATCCCAAAGCGGAGAACCTGATCGCGGTCGATCTCGATCAGTCGGGTAAAGCGACTTGGACATCAGATGTCGATCTCCACGAAAACCGGTTCCGTCTCTATATGGAGTTCGAAGCCGACATCGATATCAAAGCCAACACCCTCACGCGCACCGGCGAGCCCATGTTCTACCTTGTTCAAAACCCCGACCCAACTGGAGGCACAGATGGATCGGGCCATTTCAAGTCGGCTGAGTTTGGCAAGAGCGAGTGGGAAAAAATTGTCTCTGCCAAGGGCAAGCTAACGCCCGTGCTCCGGATGCTTAAGTAGCCGCGCGCGACACCGACGACCCAACACTTGAAGGACCCCCAAGATGACTCGCCACCTGCACTGTCTATTGCTCGTTCTGTCCACCGCGCTTCTCACATTTTCGATGCACGCTCAGGAGACGCCCAAACTCGTCAAGGGCGAGGACTTCATCGTTAAGCCCGCGATCAGTAAGAAACTGTGCGTCAGCAACGTATTCCAGAATGGCATGGTTCTGCAGCGGGACAAGCCAGTGCATATCTGGGGCTGGGCATCGCAAGGCGAAAAAATCACCGTCAATTTCGCGGGGAACACCGCAGACACAACGGCAGGCGATGACAGGGCATGGAAGGTTGAACTGCCCGCACTGACCGCTAACGACAAACCTCAAAAGCTCACCGTCAAAGGCAAATCAGACACGCTCACGCTCGACAATATCCTGATCGGCGACGTCTGGGTGCTTGGCGGGCAGTCCAACATGGAGTTCGAACTCGCCAAAGTCGAGA
This sequence comes from Phycisphaeraceae bacterium, assembly GCA_049611445.1. Taxonomy (GTDB): domain Bacteria; phylum Planctomycetota; class Phycisphaerae; order Phycisphaerales; family Phycisphaeraceae; genus JAHQVV01. The sequence goes on from JBMZAP010000068.1 coordinate 16,061, forward strand.
ACGGCAACCTCGAAATCATCAGTGCCAACTACCCGGAAATCCGTGTCCTCACCATCCCTTATGGCGAAGCGCCGGTCGAGCACGACAAGAGCTTTCCAGAGATTTACCAGTACAGCTCCTGGTTCGGCAGGCACTTCAAGAAAGGCTCATGGGATGTCTGCACGCCCGAGATCGCCAAAGACCTCTCAGCGATCGGCTACGTATTTGCCCGCCGAATCCATAAAGCCTCCGGCGTCCCGATCGGCGTGATCGACGCGTCACGAGGCGGCACGACTGTCGAAACATGGACACCGCTGGCGCACCTTCGCAAGATGGACAGTGAGCCGACCAAGGCCCTGATGACGAAGTGGGATGAGGACGTCAAAAACTGGGACCCCAAAGCCGACCTTGAGAATCGCATCATAAAGAACCGCGAGTGGGTCAAGCGTCAAACTGATGCAGGCAAGCCCGTCCCGGAAGACCGCAAAAATGACCCGACCGACCTCCGCCCCGGTCCGATCGCCAATCACAACCACCCCGGCAGTTGCTACGGCGCCATGATCGCCCCACTGCAAGGCCTATCGATCAAAGGTGCCATCTTCCACCAAGGCTTCAACAATGCCTTCGGCGGACAGCAAGGCATCGACATGTACACCGATGTCTTCCCCCAGATGATCAAGTCCTGGCGTGAATCATTCGACGACCCCGAAATGCCCTTTGGCATTCTCTCGCTCTGTACCGCGGGCAACCCACAGCAACTCGAGAACTACAGTGAGGTGATGTTCGACGCGGGCGTCGGCCTGCGTGCGGCGCAGTACAAGGCGTTTGAAGACCTGTACAAGGCCGGCGACGAGAACATCGGATTCGTGAGCACATATGACCTGCGCCGCCGATGGTACCACCCACAGCTCAAACTCCCCGCAGGCGAGCGAGCGGCGCGGTGGGCACTGGCGACACAGTACGGCTTCAGCGAGAAGCAGATCGCATGGCGTCCACCGATGATCACAGGCATGGAGACCAAGGACAGCACTCTCGTACTCACCTTTGATCAGGATGTGATGGATCCCGAGGATGGCCCGATGCTGGGCTTTGCGATTGCCGGTGAAGCACGTGAGTACCACCCCGCTACCGCGTCATACTTCATCAAAGGCAAGGACAGCCGTGGCCGCGATCAGTACGACCGCAAGAAACTCGTACTGGCCAGCATCATGGTTCAGGACCCGATTCACTTCCGTTACGCTTGGAGCCGAAACCCACTGGCAAACATCCAGTTGACCGGCAACCGAGACGTACCCCTCGCGACACAGAAGAGCGATGACTGGGGCTTGGAAGAAGCACCTCTGAGCGTCGTCGAAACGCTTGACCCCGAGAACCAGCGTGCCAACCGCGGCAAGATCATCAACGCACTGAAGGCGCTGGACCGCTCACGCCGACTGAAAGAGGCCCAGTTCCTCATCGAGATACTCGGCCAGAAATAGGCCATTCTCATCCGCACAAGCAATACAAACGGACTGCCTGGTAATCCATCATCAAGCAGAGCAACGACCCTACCGATAACCCTTCGGTATGCGTCGCTGCCTGCTTATCATCCTGCTGCTTTGCTTGTTTGCACCGGTTGCATCGGTCGCTCAGAACACTGATGTGCTGCGGTTTGAGCCGACGCCGACACTCACGGCATACCGCAGCAAGCACTACCGCATCTTCACCAACCTGTCGCAACGCGAGACCGTTCCGTTTGGGCGACACATGGATGCGCTATTCGAGCAGTACGACAAACGCTTTCGTACGATTGGCGACCAGCCCATCGAGCGCATGCCACTGTACCTGTTCCGTACCGAGCAGCAGTACAGCCGATTCCTCCAGGAACACGACATCGACGCGACGCACTCCGGCGGGATGTTCTTTGTCACGCATAAACTTGAGGGGCTGGCGACATGGACTGAAGCACGAAGCCGACGCAAGACAATGCAAGTGCTTCAGCACGAAGGGTTTCATCAGTTTGCGTGGCACGCGATTGGGCCGAACCTGCCGATCTGGCTGAACGAAGGACTTGCACAATATTTTGAATACGCGGTGCTCAATGACGATGGCGAGATGGCCTTGGGATTGACCAGTCGAGCAAGGATCGAACGGGTTAAGAACGCCATCAATGCAGGCGATGCCGTACCGATCATCTCACTCATGCGTGTCACCGGCAAGCAATGGTCCAATGTCCTCCGCAATAATCCCGACCGAGCAAACCTGCTTTATGCGCAGTCCTGGTCGCTGACCTACTACCTGATCCACGGCAGCAACGGTAAACACAGGGCCAAGCTTCTGGATTACCTGAAGCGGCTGGCCCAAGGCGATCGCCCCGACGATGCGCTACTTATGGCATTTGGCAAGGACGGGCTAAAGCCACTGGCAGATGACTGGCGAACCTTTGCGTTGAAGCAAAAGGCAGACAATGTTGCAGAGGCCAGCGAGCGACTCGCGTTCCTCGGCACGGGCCTGCGCCTACTTGCTGAGCAGGGAGAAGACATGCCACAAGACCTCAAGTCGCTGGAGAATACATTGCGGCAATTTGGGTTCAAACTACGGAAAAGCGAGATGGGCATCACACAAAGTTTTTCCGCCACCCAGGAGCCGATGTTCCGGTATTCACGCGACGGAAGTGAGCGGGCGTTCCTGATGCTCGCTCCCGACCGCAGCGACCTGCCGCCACGTATTTCTGCTCCCGGGCTGGACCCGGAACCGACGCTCGTCTGGTATCGGGACAGTGATGGCAAACTCGTGCAGGACATCGTCTACGACTGATATCACATCGGCAGCGAAGCAAGCGAAGATAAACCCAGCGGCTCCTTCGTGAAGAACGGCTCGGCATAGCGCACGCCAATCCGAGAGCCCATGTAGCCATTAAACTCGCGCACCCACTCGACGACACGCCGATTCTTCTCAGGAAGCACAAACTGCGTCTCATATGCCTTGATGGCGGCCTCTTTCGTATCCATCTGCTCGGTGATGTCCAGACAAAACGTCGGGTCCGCCACCCAGCGCAGGTGCGTTGCGTAGTAATAAAACAACCACTTGGGATAGCATGGCTCGCCCGGCAGATCGATCTTCGTCAGCTTCGCATCGAAACGGGCATCTTCGACAATCCGTGTCACTGCTCGATGGTCCGGGTGAGCGTCTTGCTCATATGGGACAAAAATGATGTCCGCCTGATGCTCTCGGATAACACCCGCGACGGCGTGCCTCGCCTCAAGCGTGTGCTGCACTTCGCGATTTTTCAGACCAAGCAGTCGGCGCTTCACCCCCATGATCTCTGCCGCTTTGGTCCACTCGATCTCGCGTTGTTCGGGTGAGCCCAGCGGCGTTGGCTCGCCGTTGGTCATATCCAGCAAGAGCACATCATGCCCCTGCTGCGCGAGGCGGATCACCGTACCGCCCATGCCGAGTTCTTGATCGTCGGGATGTGGGCCGACAACGAGAATATTCGCCATCGCTACTACTCCCCTAGCCCATTGAGTTGATAGGCCCTGTCAACCGGATGCCA
>JBMZAP010000069.1:0-19371 GCA_049611445.1 Phycisphaeraceae bacterium
CTTTCATTCCCGCGCCAGGCACCTTGTCGGGCTGAACGGGTTGTTCCTCATCAGCCATGTCGTGCGGTTGCTCCGCTGCGGCGCTGGTCGCCGTGAAGTGGATGCGAAAGACCTCGGTGTCACCGATGTTGATTGATGCGCCATCTGTAAGGGGGATGGGCTTCTTGGTTGCTTTCTTTCGTCCAACACGCGTGCCGTTGGACGAGTGGTTGACCAGGACCCACTGCCCCGATTCGTCGATCTGTAGTTCGCCGTGCAGGCGAGAGACAACAGGCAGGTCGAGGATGAGCGTGCAGTCGCCTGATCGACCGAAGGTGACCGGCGATTGGTTGAGCTGCAGGCGTGCGCCGGCTTGGGCCCCGGCGAGAATATGGATCTGGAGCGGATTCACCACAGGCTCCCTTGAACAATGAAGCGGATGATCATCGGTGCGCCGATGACCAGTACGACCGCAAGCAGGATCAACATCGACGGGACGAGGATCTTCAGGCTGGCGGACGCGGACAGTTTCTCTGCACGGACCGAGCGGTGCATACGCAGCATCTCGGCCTGGACTTTCAAGATTGACGACAGCGGCGTACCCAGCTTCTCTGCCTGATTCACCGCGCCGATCACACTGCGAAGTGAATCGAGCGGGATGCGTACACCAAGGTTCATCAGCGCCTGGGCCCGTGTCGTGCCATACTCCATCTCGGAGAGCGAGAAGGCGAGTTCCTGATTCAGGTCGTCTTCCGGGTCATCGCGGATGAGTGTTTCGACGGCTTCGGTGAACGACGAGCCCGAGGCCATGACCAGTGCGATGAGATCGAGGGTGTAGGGCAGCTGTTTGCCGATCCTGCGTGCGCGGCGTGTTGCGCTGGAGCTGAGGACAAAGAGTGGGATCAGGAAGCCGACGACAGACATGGTGGGCAGGAATAGCAGCAGCAGGCCGCCGTTGATCAGCAGGGCGATCATGCTGGAGAACCCGCCGACAACCACGGCCGAGGCCATCGCGAGGGCGAGGACCTGGTCGACGGTATAACCCGAGGGGTTGCCGGAGGCTTGGAGGTTCTGCCGGATGCCGGCGCGCAATCCGGTGAGGTTGACACGCTTGGCGAGTTGGACAAAGAGGCTGAGGATCGGCGCAATCGCCGCGTTCTCGAAAATGGTTTCCTGATCGACGCCGACGGCCTTGGCGATCTGTCGGTGGATCGGCGCCTCGTCGGGGACGGGATAGCGGAAGATCGCAAAGATCGGCAGGAAGATCCCAGCGAACAGAAACGCACTCGTAACGCCGGCGAAGATCACCATTTCAATGGGTAGGTCTGGCATTGCGTTAAGCCTTAAATATCCACCTGCATGATCTTCTTAATCCAGAAATAGCCCGCGGCGATCAGGCCACAGGCGCACACGAGGATGATGCGCCCGGCATCTTCAGTAAACAGCATCTGCGTATCGTCGGGGAAGATCACCATCATCATGACGATGATGACCACGGCCATGATCGCCATCATGTTCGCCTGGATTCGCCCTTGTGCGGTGATTGCGTCGAGCTTACCTTCTAGGCGCTGGATCTCACGGATGGACTCGGCGATGCGGTCCATGGATTCGCCCGAGTCGCCACCACGCAGGCGGTGCATCTCGATCGCCGTAAACGTCAGGCGGTAGAGCTGGCTGCCAATACGGTCGGAGGCTTGTCGCATGGCCTGGTTCAGGTCCATGCCCATCTCGTACTCTTTGAGGATCTGGCCAAATTCCTGCTTGATCGGGCCGGTCTGGTTGGTGACGAGCAGTTGCATCGATTGGACGAGGTTAAGCCCGGCACGGACGCCCGAGGCCATGGATGCCAGCCCGTCAACGAGTTGCACTTCCAGCCGCATGCGCCGCTTGGTTTCGAGGTGGCGGATCAGAAAGTAAGGCACGAACGCCGCAATGGCCGCCAGTACGGTTCCGACAAGCATGCCTGTGAGGTAGATGCCCAGCACCAGGACAACGGCGACGCCGCCGACATGCGACCAGACTGCAGTGCGCGGGTCAACTTCCAGCAGGAGTTGTCGGCAGAGTACGCGGTCGTAGTGTTTTTCCTGTTTATCGATCCACGCCTTGCCCGGGGTGAACCCGTAGCGCACCATCAGCACGATGCCGCTGAGCATCATCAGCGAGCAGATCACCTGCAACATGAAATAGTCGCTTGCAAAGTTCATGGCTTAGAGGAAGACCTCCACATCGAAGTGTTTCTTCTGGATCAGTTCGTTGGTAAAGGTCGGCATGTAGCCGGTGTGACGCAGGCGTTCCTGCGTAGGATCGCGAAGCGTGAAAATATCTTCAAGTCGCAACTGGCCTGTCTCCGGCTCGATCGCGGTGACCTCGGAGATCGTTGTCACGCGACGGCGGCCATCGGCAAATCGTGCGACCTGTACAACCATGTCGACGGCTGAGACGATCTGCTCACGGATCGCACGAATGGGCATGTCGACGGCCATGAGTACGAGCGCCTCCAGGCGCTTCATACAGTCATAAGGCGTGTTTGCGTGGATGGTGGATAGCGAACCGTCGTGGCCGGTATTCATGGCTTGGAGCATGTCCATCGCCTCGGCACCACGGACCTCGCCGATGATGATCCGGTCGGGACGCATACGCAACGAGTTGCGCACCAGTTCGCGGATTGTGTAGGCACCTTTGCCTTCGACGTTAGCGGGTCGGCCCTCTAAGCGGACCACGTGCGGCTGGGGCAGGCGGAGCTCGGCCGATTCCTCGACCGTAATGATGCGCTCGTTTGGTCGTGCATATGCCGAGAGCACGTTGAGCAGGGTGGTCTTGCCCGAGCCGGTGCCGCCTGAGATCAGTACGTTCTTGCGGCCGACGACACAGCCCTGCAAAAACTCCGCGGTTGATTCACTGAGCGACCCGCGCTCTATCAGGTCGTCCATCACGAACGGCACCCAGCCGAATTTACGGATCGTCAGGCATGGTCCAACCATGGACAGCGGGTTGATCACTACGTTGACACGCGAGCCATCAGGCAGGCGTGCATCGACCAGCGGCGTTGAGGTGTCCACGCGCCGGCCAACCGGTGTAAGGATGCGCTCAATGATCGAAAGCAGGATGTCGTCGCTGAAGAACGTCCGGCTTGTCTCGACGATCTTGCCTTGTTTTTCGATGTAGATGTGGTCCTTGCCGACCACCATAATTTCCGAGACCGAGGGCATCTCGAGCAGGTCCTGTAAGGGCCCGAGCCCGAACATGATGTCCTGGATATCCTTGCTGACCGTCCGCCGAACGATGTAGCGTTGCAGGTCACGTGGGATGGTTGGAAGTTCCTGAGCAAACAGGTCATCGAATGCATCGTCTGCGACAGCCAGATCTTCCTGCACGGATGTCGGGTCAAACAACAGCGGCATCATGTCGACGAGGTTCGTCACTAATGTCGCGATCGCGGCCTCGCTTTCCTTGTTGAGGATGCGCTCGTCGGCCGATTTGTAGTCCGTCTGTACCCGACCCTCGCACTGCCTTACGACCTCGGCCTGCACCAGGCGACGCAGGTGCGTTCGCATCGTATAAAGCAGGACCTGCCGGTCCAGTGTCTGGATGTACTGATTCAGTAGCGATTCAAGGTGGCCCAGTACTTCATCAATGAAGCGGTTGTCGCCCTTGTTCAGGTGCCCGGTGACGCGCAGGTTCATGCGCTCAAGCAGTTCGGTGTGGACCGCCGACTCCATTTCCATCAGTCGAGCGTGCAGTTCGGCATCGGAAACGATGTCTTCATCGCCAAGGCGGCGCCTCTCTTTGCCGACTAGAGCGATCGAGAACTGGCCGAGTTGGATCTCGTCACCGAAATCGACCTTCAATGGCTGGTCCGGCAGCACCTCTTTATTGGCGACACGCGTGCCTGCTCGGCTCATTGATTCGACAACCATCTGGTTGCCCTTGCGAACAATACGGCAGTGCGAGCGAGCGACAAACGGGCTCTTGAGGACGATCGTGTTGCCGTCCTCTCGGCCAATCGTGATCGGGTCGGCGTTGACCTCGATCGATTCTCGCGTGTTGCGGCTGTGGTCGTAGAGCCAGAGTTCCATACGCAGTCAATTCCGATTCGTTTTTATCGTCCCGAACGTTTCGTTTGCACGTTCTGGAATTTAATTGATGTTGAAAAGCTCAAGGACGCGCTTATTGATTTCCTTGCTTCCGCCGGTGTCCAGTTCACGGGGCTTCTTGTCCTGCGGATCGCGGCGGGTGACATTAAAGGTCTGTCCGTCGACGCGTTTTTGTATATCAAAGAGTTTGTTGGAGAGGTCGGGATCGACGTAGATTGTGATCGATCCGTACTTGTTCACACGCGACCGAGTGCCGCTGTCCTGAACACGGTCGCCGAGGTCGACGACCTTGACGTACTCCATGATGCGCATGAACTCGGTGTTGCGGTTCAGAGGGACCGATGCGTAGAGGTCTACGAAATCACCGGGCCGAAGGTTGGGCGGCTGTTCCTTGGAATCGATGTTGAGTGTAATTTCATCGAGCCCACGATAAGCGGGGTCACGCATTGCAACCGCGTCCCGTGCCCTGAACAGATCGAAGGTGAGCATCTGTCCCTTCACAACGGACTTGTTGAGCGTGGCGAACTCACCGTCCAGTGGCCTTCCGGGGATGTCGGGGTCTTCGGGCACGGCGTTGGTGCCAAAGACATTCTGCAGGCTCTTAGGTACCTCGATTTTTTCGAGCCGCTTGAGCTCAATGTCGTCGCCGGGGTCCATCTTGTCCCGGAAGCGGAAGTAGGTGACGGTGTCTTCCTGGCTGGCCTTGACGCGCATCTCGACGTAGACATTCATCAGGATGACCGCGATGACCGCGATGACCAGGCCGATGAGCACGAGTTGTCCGCTGCCGGCCGGCGCGGAGGAGTTGGGATTGCTTGAGTTGGGGAATTGACTCATGGTGTCTCTCGCAGGCGCGTTTTGTTATTGTCCTTTGGCGGGGTAACTGTACTGGACAACCCATTGCAGCGGGGTGGCGGGTCGTAGCGGCGGCTGTGCAGGCCTCGATGGCAGGGGCACGCCGGTGACGCGAAGGCTGCGCCGGCCATCGGACCAGGCCGCTTCGATGCCGCCGGGCATCGCCTCACTGGTGGGCTGGTGCTTGGAAAGTTTCATGCCGACTTGCTTCGCCTGTGCATCGTAGTGTGCGATGAGGTCCCGGAGACTGGCATCTTTGACCTGATAGGTGCAGATCTCCCAGGTCTCGCCGCCTTCGAATTTCTGCTCGTAGGGGTAGCTGTGTGGGTCGGCTCGCAAGAACGGTGCGAACTGACCCGGGTGGGGGTTGGGGCGGGTGATCGGCGGGTACTTGTTGGGGTCCAGTCCACCGAGGCCGGCAAGTGGATTCTTGCTGATGTCGTTGCTCTGCGCCTCGGCAGTATCCGCGGGCGAACTCTTGCTGGTCCCAAAGTCTGTTGGCAGGGCGGTGCCTCGTTGGCCGGCCTCGAGTTCCTGAATCGTGAATACCGCAAAGACGCCGATTCCGACACAGAGCCCCAAGGCGATGACAAGGCGTGCAACACGCAGCGCCTGGCTGGGCGTGGTCGGCGTGCTAACCTTAGGCGGGTTGTTGGCTGGCTTGTTCAAATCCGGGGGGTCGAGTCGCGGGGCTACTGGACACGGTTGTCGATCTGCTCGCGGCGGGCCTTGGTCTGGTCGTTCGTCTTAATCTCTTCGGCACGCTTCAAGGCACTCTCGGCGGCTTCCCACTCACGGCGGAGGATGTGCCCGTCGCACTGCTGAAGCCAACTGCCAAAGTCACAGTCGTTGATCTTCTCGTTGATCGATTCGCTGTCGAAGATCTTCTTCGCGGCGAGATACTTGGCCTTGGCACGGCCGAACTCTTCCTTGGTAAAGAAAGTGTCGCCTTCGCTGATCAACAGGGTGTAGTCGCGCAGTTCGTCAATTTTTTCCTGAAGATCGGCGATCGCGTCGGTATCACCCAATGCGACACGGGCCTTGTCGAGCCGATCCTGGGACTGCGCGATATCGCCAGCGTCAAGAGCTTTTTCTGCCGCGGCAAAGTGGACCTGTCCAGCGGCGTTCTTGATCTTCGCGTTGATCTTGCCGTCAGTGTCCGGGCCAAAGGACAGGGCACGCTGGTACGTCGCGATGCCTTCCTGATAGTTGCCCTGTGCGATGAGTTGGTCGGCCTTGCGCTCGGTCTCGATCTTCATGCGAGCGTTTTCGAGGGAGCCGAGGATCTGGATCGCTTCGCGATTGCCGGAGTCGCGCTCCAGCACGTCGCGGAGGATCGTTTCAGCCCGCTCAGGTCGACCGTCGGCGACCGCGTCCTCGGCGTCGAGCAACATCATTTGGATCTCGAGTTCATTGATCCGTGCCTTCAAGCCTTGCGTCGGCTGGGCCTGCTGCAGGTTCTTCATGGCGGCGAGGATCTCTTCGAGGTCGTCACCATCTTCCGCATCGGCAAGTTCCTCTTCGAGTTCAAGGATCTGCATGCGCTTGTTGTATTGGTCGGCCAAGGCGGTGACACGCGGATCGACGTCGTCGCCAGCATCTTCCATCTCGGTCTCAAGGATCTCGATTGCGTCTTTCAAGTCGCCGTCATCTTCGAGTTTGGCGGCCTTGGCAAGCAGCGTGGCAACGCGCTGGTCACCGATCATCAGCGTGTGGCGTCTCTCAAACTCTTCGATCTTTCTCAGATCGGACTCGGCGACAGACGTGCCAAGATCGGATTTGAGTTGGCGGATCGCCACGATCGCCTCGTCAAGCTTGCCCTCAGAAAACAGCGACTCGATGTCGGCGGTCCGCTGCTGGAAAGCGGAGCGTGTCGCGTATTCATCGACCAGATCTTTTGCATCGCGGATACCAAGCTCGTAATCGATTCCTGTCGGCAGCGACTTGGCCGAGCTCATAATCTTTTCATAACCCAGTGCCTTGGCGTGAGCGGCAACAAAGTCGCCACGCTGGGCGTTGAGCAAGGCCTGTGCTTTGAGGCTGCCGGCTTCAACAATGTCGTCCCGGCCGCGGCGGTTGTTCGGATCGAACAGGCTTGCGTGTGTTTTGGGGATCGAGTCGAAGGCCTTGATCGCCTCTTCGTACTGTAGCGCATTGATCAGGGCATCCGCGTCTTCGATGTCTTGGATCAGTGCCGCGGTCTGTTGTGCAATCAGGTCCTTACTCTGCTGTTTCTTCCAGATGAAGAAGCCGCCGATCGCGAGCAGCCAGACAACCAGTGTGCCGGCGAGGATCATGGGGAGCTTGCTTTTCTGCGGGACGGCAGCCGTCTGGCTGGCATCGTCGATCTGGGGCGGCGCCATCGCGGCGTGTGGGCCGGGAGCCTGTGCCTGACCTTGGCCATCCTGTGCGAAGTGGGTGCGGATTGCGTCGATCAACTCGTCGCATGAACCCACGCGGCGAGCGGGGTCTTTTTCCATCATCCGCGCAACGAGTTCCGCCAAGGACGCGGGGATACCGTCGACCAGTTGATCCAGCGGCGTGACTTTCGCGCGGACATTCGTGTGCCACTTCACCCAGCGCATGGATTGGTTCCGCTGATCGCGCAGGATTGTCCGGAATGCGCTGTTGAAGTTCTCTCGCCCGGCGAGCATCTCATAGGCCACGATGCCCAGCGAGTAGAGGTCGCTCTTAGCGGTGGCCGGCTCGCCTTGCAGAAGCTCCGGAGCCATGTAGCGTACAGAGCCAAGGTCCAGCGTCTGCTGTTCTGCAACGATGGCGGCCAGGCCAAAGTCAGCGAGTTTCAGCCCGCCTTCGCGTGGCATGAGAATGTTTGATGGTTTGAGGTCGCGGTGGACCACGCCGCCCTTGTGCAATGCATCAAGCGCCTTGGCAGTTGCAGCAATGATGCCCAGCGCCTGGCGCTGCTCCATCGGCTTGGTGTCCTGCTGAAGGATCCACTCCAGAGATGGGCCGTCAACGTATTCACTGATCAGGAAGATCCCGCGATCTTCATTAATCGTGTCGATGTACTGCACCAGCAGTTTCGGGTCGCTCGCGGCGACACGTTTGTGGATCACCGATTCAGAGCGTGCGCGTTGGCGGATTTCTTCGCCTTCCTCGCCTTGTGGGACAACAAGCTGCTTGATGGCAACGTTGCGATTCAGGACATGGTCGTGGCCACGGAAAACGATGGCGGTACCCCCGGAGCCGACCTGTTCCATGATCGTGTAGTTGTCGACCTTGTCGCCCGCTTTGGCGGTCAGCGACGTGACGGCTGGGTTGGTGTTGGGGGCTTCACTCATTCAGGCGGGTCCGTTTCAGATGACAGGACGTAGCGGGATGCTCTTAAAATCGGGCCGAGGATCAAGACGGCTTGACGTATCTGTATTGTAGCGTTGTCAAGCGTTTTATCGCGTCCTCAGGAATGTTCTTCTGCATGCATCATCCATTCGGCTTAGTTCGTAAAGTCTTTCAACAGCAAGACGTACCAGTTGGGTTCTGATTGCCGATGATGCCATTCATCCAAGCAGCGGTGTCCAGAGCCTGAGCATGTGCTCTGCACCGGCCATCGCGATTCCCGCCAGTGCAGCGAGCGCAAAGGGAACTTTCGGCACGTCGGGGTCTGCGTCTGGCGTGACGCCTTTACCTGCCGTGGTCGCGATCCCGATCAGCCGTGCCAGCGTCAGCTTCACCCGGCCCGTTTTGATCATCAACACGATCGCGATCAACGCGCCGGCGATTAACGCATAAATCGTCGTGTCCAGTACGATGCGCCAGTGTGCTGACCAGGCACCAATCGCGCCCATCAGTTTCATATCGCCTCCGCCTAGGCCGCCCAGCATCACGAGGATTGCAAACGGGATCAACCCGCACAGCAGGCCGAGGAATGACGCGGTCAGTGTGCCGTTAATCGTGCCCTCTGTGCCAACCAGGCCGCGGCCGGTCACCAGCCCCACGATGAGCCAGAACACCAGTCCTGCGAGCATCGCCGAGGCGGTCAGCTTGTTGGGGATGCGACCAGTGCGTAGGTCCGTTACTGTTGCTGCGACGCAGACACCAACGATCGCGATGTAGGCGAGAATGAGTGGCATAGCAAAAGGAAAAGTCTAAAAAAAGCCCCGCGTTTGAGCGCGGGGAATTTCAGTCGTGTCAATCAACCGGCGTTGATCCGGTCAGATCAGAACGGGTTGTCATCGACATCGTTCTCGTCTTGCGAGGTGCCGCCGACCGATTCCCAGTTATCGCTGACCCAGTCACGGATTTCACCAGAGAAGAACAGCAGTACGGCGAGCAGCGGCAGGGCGATCGCAGCGATGATCAGAACTTTTTCCAAGCCTTCTGCACCCTGTTCGTCGTTCCAGAGTTCGAGTACGGCTTCCTTCATATTTGTGAGCATCTTGGTCATGGTTGGGTCTCCTTGCCGAGTCATTGTGTCGGCGGTTGGTGTTGTTTAAGAGCGAAGGGAAATTTGACAAGTGATTAGGGAAAAGGCATCTGGTTGATCGTTGTGACCAGTCCGTAGTGCCCGGCCAGTGTCGCCAGGCCGATGCGGATGATCACCCACACAGGGATCACAACCGCAGCCAGAAGCAGGCACCACTCCAGCATTGTCGCGCCACGATCATCTCGCAATCGTGCTGGGACAAGGCTCTGAATGGTGTCGAAAAAGTGCTTCATCTGTGTCAAGTCTAGTATCGGCCTAACGCGGCGTCCAGACCATTATTGCTTGTTTTTTAAGGGATAATCCATGTGGAATAGCGATTTGCCCCGATATTACGGGATCAATGATTCCAATGAATTACTCGGCGACAAAGATGTCCTTGGTCAGGTCTGTGACCATCGCTTCGGTTGCGGTTTTCAGGTGACCGGCCATCTGCGATTTCTCGCCGGTTGGTACAAGCTCCATGGTCTTGTGTCCTTCCTCATCGAGTGCCGGGACGAGCGTGAAGATGTCACGCAGCCTGTAGTGCGAACTGCCTTCAAGTGGGAGCACTTCAGCGATCTGCGTAACCTGCCTGAAACCACCAACCTGGCGGACCAGATGGATAACGACGTCGATCGCCGAACTGATCTGGCTGCGCAGTGCCGACAGGGGGAGCTCCACTTCACTCATCAACGCCATCGTTTCCAGACGGTTGAGTGTGTCGAAGGCATTGTTGGCGTGGAGGGTGCCCATGGAACCGCCGTGGCCCGAGGTCATCGCCTGGATCATGTCCAAAGCCTCTTCGCCGCGCACTTCGCCAATGATGATGCGGTCAGGCCGCAGGCGGAGCGAGGACTTAAAGAGCTGCCGGATCTTTACCGCGCCTCTGCCAAACTGGTCCGCCGATCGGCTTTCCATGGAGATCAGGTGGGGCTGCTGCAACTGCAACTCGGCCGAGTCTTCGATCGTGACAATGCGTTGGCCGTCCGGGATATAGGCAGAAAGCGCGTTGAGTAGCGAGGTCTTACCGGAGCTGGTACCACCAGCGACAAGCGTGTTCTGCTCGTTGTTGATGGCGATCCGCATGTACTCAGCCGCTGCGGGTGTAACCGAGCCGATGTGTGTCAGCCAGTCGATATCAAGCATCGTCTTGGCGAACTTACGAATGGTCATCGCCATACCGAAGCGAGCACAGGGCTCTTTGGCCACGTGAACACGTGAGCCATCGGGCAAGCGCGTGTCAACGAGGATGTCTTCGTCAGCGATCGATTTACCCGTGAACTGGAGGATGTTGTTGACCGCCGCCTCGTAGGCCTCGACATCGTCAAACTTCGCTTCGGTCTTGTGGAGCTTGCCACCCTTTTCGATATAGACCTCTTCGTAGTTATTGACCATGACCTCGGCGACCTGCGTGTCTTCCAGGTATGGAAGGATCGGGGCGAGGTAGTGTTCGATCGTGCGTTGGAAGAGTGCGGGATCAGGCATAGCAAGAGTTTACTAAATGTCGCTCGGTCAATAGCCGGTCGCTCGACTGGCCGCTCTGAGGGGGGTTAACGATTCAAACCCCAGACTTCTTTCACGATTTCGTACATTACAGGGTCGTGCGTTTTGAGTTCGGCACGGACGAAGGGGTAGAAGTCGTTCATCCCGAAGAACGCCTCGGTGCTCTCGGCGAAATATTCTTTTTGGTCAGTCAGTGCGTAGTGGCGGACCTTTCGGCCGTTGCTGAATAGGACTTCTTCGTAGTTCCCGGCCTCTTTGATGGCGTTGTACGCCTTCATGATGCCCGGGTGGTTGAAGCCCAGGTGCTGATCGTGGTAGGCGTGTGCGAGTTCGTGCAGCAGGACAAATGGCTGGCGGGTCTTTGTCTCGTGCAGGAATCTTTCGGCGCTGCCGATGTCAACGCACTTGGCTTTTTCAGTCAGGTAGCCGTTGGCCTTGAGCCAACTCGCGCTGGGGTGGTACTGGCATGAACTGCTGTAAGGGTTTTTTAGTTCCAGCCAGATCGGCACGGCTTGGAGTTGCTTGACCTTCTCCTCGGGAAGGATGCGCGTAATCCTGAACAGCTGGTGGTGGACCTCATCGAGAACCTGTTTGTGCAGCTCTTTGTCTGCGATCAGGTCTTCATTGACAAGTAGTTTCCAGCCGAGACACACGTCTTCCTTATAAGCGCTGAGCGGGGCATGCGGCTCTTTACCTTTGCCCGGGCTTACGCGGCGGGGCTTTTTTTGAGTCGCGGAGTCACTGCTTGGAGCCTGCTCCGCGTGATCGGGGTGAGGCAGCACAGGCATGGCGAAGCTGAGGGACAGTACGGCTGCGATCAGGGTCTTTAACATCATTGTCGCTCGGTTGAGAAGGTTGCACTGTGTAGACGTCTGGCATGGGTCCAGGCTTACTTCGGCCGCTTGTAGAACGGCAGCTTGCAGACTGTCGCGGTACATTCGCCACTGCCGACCTTGATGGTGACGCTGTCGCCCTCGCCGGTCGATCCTGGGGTGACGTAGGCCATGGCGATCGGCAGGCCCAGCGTTGGGCTGGTGCAGCCTGACGTGACGGTGCCGATTGGTCCATCACTGCCGTGGACCTCACAGCCTTGTCGAGGCGTTCGCTTGCCTTCGATCTTCAGGCCGACGAGTTGCTTGGATGGGCCCTCCGATGCGATCTTTTCGAGAGCATCTTGCCCGATGAATCGCGGTATGGTTGGCCCATCTTCGGCCTTGTCCTTGTTCAAGCTGACCGCAAACTTCAGGCCGGCCGACAGAGGGTCGGTCTCTTCGTCGAGTTCGTGGCCGTACAAGGGCATGCCTGCTTCGATTCGCAGCGTGTCACGAGCCCCAAGGCCCGCGGGCTTGACGGTGCCCTCGCCCTTGTCTTTCAGCAGTAGTTTGATTGCCATGGGTGCCATTTTTGCGCCGAGGATGACCTCGACGCCGTCTTCGCCGGTGTAGCCGGTGCGCGAGATGATCATCTTCAGGATCATCAGGTTCTTTTCGGTGAAGTGGTAGTTCTTCATCGTGGGGACGGTCTTGGAGAATGAGCCGATCTTCTCCATGACCTTTGGTCCCTGTACCGCGATCATGGCGGTTGCTTCGGTGGTGTCTTCGATCTTGACCGTGTAATCAAACTGCTTCACGACAGCATCCATGTGTGCCAGCACTTTTTCGCGATTGCTGGCATTGACGACCATCAGCCAGTCGTCAGGGAAGCGGTAGACAAGGATGTCGTCAATCACGCCGCCTGTCTCATTGCAGATCAGCGAATATCGCGCCTGGCCCTCGACCATATCGCTGACCTTGCGTGTCAACAGTGTCTCGAGGAACTTGCGTGCATGCCTGCCCGAAACGCGCAGGCGTCCCATGTGCGACACGTCGAACACCGAGCCGCTGTTTCGGCATTGGTTGTGCTCATCGATGATCGAACCGTAGTGAATCGGCATTTCCCAGCCGGCGAAGTCGACGAACTTCGCGCCGTGGTCGGTGTGGTAGTTGTAGAAGGCGGTGCGTTTCAAGGCAGGTTCCTTGGCGTGTTTTGGGTTTAGTGAGCGGGCATTCTAATTGACGCAAGCGGACAGTGGGGCGGACATTCTTGTCTGCCGTGGGCCGAAGGCCAAGTAAGTGGTAAGAGATTCAGACGCCGTCTGCAGGCAGGCAGGAATGTCTGCCCCACTTCAGAATCGTCGCGATCTGCGGCTACTCGATGATCTCGTAGCGATTATCGATCCGCTCGCCCAGATCGGTGCCCGGGTTGGTCGGTACGCCGAGGTAGATCAGCGAGCGTTCGCCGACGTTACGTACGGCTGGTGCTGCGACCACGCCGCCGTAGTGCCCGATGGATCGGTCCGGGTCCCTGATGAAGCAGCCGATGACGAGGCGGGGTTGATCGACCGGCACGCCGCCGAGGAAGGATGAGACGTACCGGTCCTGGTGGTAGCCGCCGGTTTCGAAGTTGGGCAGCTGCGCGGTACCGGTCTTGCCCCAGAAGTCGTAATAGGGTGAGTTGGCTTTTTTGCCCGTTCCGTCGACCACGGCATCGCGCATCGCGTAGAGGGTCGCTTCGGCGGTACGTTTGCTCACGACGCGTTGCGGGGAGGTGATCGTTTCACCGTCGTTTGCAGGTCGCCAGGCTTCAATACGTGGCTCGACCATGACGCCGCCATTGGCGAGTACGCACATCGCTCGGACCATCTGGATCCCGGTGACGCCGATCTCCTGCCCCATCGGCCATGAACCGTGCGAGTAGCTTTGGGCGCCCTTGTGTTCATGCATCGTCAGAAGCCCGCCGACCTCGCCCGGCAGATCGATTCCGCTTGGCTTGCCAAAGCCAAAGGATCGCATGATGTTGTAGACGTCTTCAATACTGACACGCAGTGCAACCTTGGCCATGCCGATGTTTGAGGAGTACTTGAGGATCTCATGCCAGGAGATCATGCCCTTTCCGCGGACGTCCCGGAGCCTGCGGCCGTTGGGCATCACCCAGACGCCGCTAGTGGTCGTATCGATCTTTTCGCTTGGGTAGGCGGCCTTCATCTCGGTCAGGCCCGCCCAGACAAAAGGCTTGAAGATCGAGCCGGGCTCAAAGACATCAGTAACCGGGCGGTTACGCCGCATCTCGTCAGTTACATCGCCGAAGGCGTTGGGGTTATAGGTGGGGTATGTCGCAATCGCCAGGATCTCGCCGGTGTTGGGTTGCATCACAATGATCTGCCCCGAATCGGCGCCGTACTGTTCGATGGTTGCTTTGAGTTCCTCCTCGCATACACGCTGAATGTAAGCGTCGATGGAAAGCCGCACGTTCTCGCCGTCTTCGAATGGGACGTAGTCCTCGCCGTTAACCCACATCCGCCGGCGTTTGTAATCCCGCATGAACTTGAACGAGCCCGCCTTGGCCAGCAAACGTTCTTCCCAGTGCCGTTCCAGGCCCTCCAGCCCTTCACCGTCTCTGCCGACAAAACCCAGCAGCGTTCCCGCCAGGGGGCCTTGTGGGTAGTCGCGGACGGTGATCGGCTCCATGTAGATGCCGGGCAATTCGATGTCCTTGAAGCGGTCGACCTGCTCGTCATTCATGCGGTCATCGAGCAGTACGTATCGCGTGTGGCTGCGCCCCGAGAGTTTCATGTCGATCTCGACCGGGTTGTAGCCCAGTTCATAGGCGACAGTCTCGGCGAAGACTGTCCGGTCTTCGATAAACAGCGGGTCGCAGAACAGTCGGTAACCGACGCGCGTCGCGGCGAGGACTCGCCCGGTACGGTCGATAAGCCCGCCGCGCATGGCGGCCATGTGTGCGGTGCCGATCTGTGATTGTTGTAGCGATTCGATTTGCGGGTCGGGGTAGGCCTGGAGTTGGTAGACGCGACCAAGCAGTCCGACGAAGGTGATTGTCAGGAAGATGACGACGGCTCGAGCAGTCCATGAGAGGCGTTTGCTGCGTTCTTCTCCAATTGCTTCACGATCTTCCGGCGGGGTGAAGTCGGTGATGCGGAACGTGCCGGACTTGCTTGGTTCGGAGGTGGGCTGGTCAGCCATCGCTCGCCTCCGCATCATCGTCTTGGGCCTCGGCGGCGGGGCGGCGGGAGATAGGCTCGACCTGCAGTTCGGTGCGTTCTATTGCTTCGTTGAGCGCCTCGGGCCGGGTCATCTTCGCGATGCGGACCTGCAGGTCCTTGATGTGCTCGCGGGCCTCTTTCATCGCCGCGTGAGACTCGGCCATCGCATGCTTGTCGTTGAGCTGCTGCTGACGCAGGCCAAGCACGCCCGCGCCAACGGCGGATAGCAGGACTACAACAGCAAGATAGCGCAGCGTCATCTGGAGGTTGCCTTGGTTTAGCGGGTGGGCAATTTCAGTTTCATGCCAACGCGGATGTCATTGGCACTGCGGAGCTTGTCCTTGTTGACCTTGTAGATCTCGTTGTACCGTTCGCCGTCTCCGAGCAGTTGCTCGGCGATGCGGTAAAGGTTGTCGCCCTCTTTGACGGTGTAAGTGCTTGCATCACTCGGGGCCTCTTCACGTTTCGGCTGCGTGTCTTCGCTGCCCGCCAGTGCCCGGTTCGCCTCTTCGACGACCTCAACGACTGGCTTGGCGGGGATCCGCAGTTTCATGCCCGATCGCAAGTGCTCGGGCTTTTTGAGAACGTCGGTGTTGACATCCATGATGAGTTGCCACTTGTTAGCCGAGCCAAGGTGTTCATAGGCGAGTTCGCTGAGGGTCTGGCCATCCTGGACCGTGACCATGCGAACACGTTGGCGCTGCGGGCGATCGGCGCGTGCCAGGCCGGAGCCGCCGGCAAGTTCGGCCTCAGGGTCCGAGGCTTCATTGGACCGCTTGGGAATGATCAGGACGACGCCTTGGACAATTTCTCCATTGGATCCGACTTTTCCGGGGTTTGCATCACGGATCGACCGCCACATATTGCCATCCCCGTCGTAGTGCTTGCGTGCGATTGACGAGAGGGTTTCGCCTGAAGCAACGGTGTGTTCGATCCGTGCTGGCTGAGCATTGATGAGTTGCGGCTCGGGGATTTCGACATGCGCCAGATCAGCCAGCGGGTTGGAACCCGGGCCTTCGCGGTCAGGCTCGAGTTGGTGGCCGCGTGCCAGATGGGTATCGTCGATCGGCTGTCGGCCGATGGGGGCGCGGTTTGGTGTACTGGGATCGATCGCAATCGGGGTGGTGTCATCGATCGGGCCAGTGAGCACCGGGGCTTCGCGGAAGGGCGGGCTGCCGATGGTGACAGAAGGCGGGGCTTGGCGTTGTTCGATGCTTTCAAGGCTCACCGCAGCGAGGTCGCGCGGGTCAGCGATCGGCGTGGCGGGCTGCGTCTGGTCCTCTCGTGAGAGGATGAATTCAGGCTGATTGGTGGTCTGGTCAACGAAATTAGGCGCGGGCACATCGTCGAGTGCTTCTGCCGATTCCGGGACCGAGAGATAGTCCGATACGAAGACGCTGACAAAGAGGATGACCCCCAGGCCAACAATGAGTCCGACTTTCGTTTCGCGAGCCATGCCAATTCTTCCGTGGGTTGGGCCGTCGTCTTCCCTGACGACGAGGTGATTCTAGCGTTTGCTGCCGTGCGTCGGGGCTTAGTCGGCCGGGTTTTTATCGATGCGGTTTTCGCCGGAGCTTTCTCGTTTTGCAACGCGTAGTTTGGCGCTTCGGCTTCTGGGGTTATGGTGTTCTTCTTCTTTCGTCGCGGTGACGGGTTTGCGCGTGACCCGTTTAAAAGTGCCTTCTTGTTCGGCGTCTTGGAAAGCCCGTTTGACCAAGCGGTCTTCGAGCGAGTGGAAACTGATGATGCCAACCAGGCCATCCTCAGCAACCAGGCCGGGAAGCCGCTTAAGCAGCGTGTCCAGCGCTTCGAGTTCGCCGTTGACTGCGATTCTCAGGGCCTGGAAGGTGCGGGTCGCCGGATCAATTCTGGCGTTGGCTCTTGGCCCGTAGGCACGCCTGCAAATCTCGGCGAGCCCCAACGTTGTTAAGATCGGCCCAGTGGCCCTTTCTTGCACAATTTTCCGTGCAATCCGACGACTCAACCGTTCATCACCGAAGCGAAAGATGATGTCTGCCAGTTCGGTTTCACCCAGGCGATTGACGAGGTCTGAGGCGGTCGTTGGGCCATTGGGGTCCAGACGCATATCCAACGGGCCATCCTGCTTGAAAGACAGCCCGCGGCCAGGGTCGTCAACCTGGTTGGAGGCGAAGCCCAGATCGGCCAGGACGATGTCCGCGGCCTCGATTTCAGCTTCTCTCATGGCCTGCTGGGCTGCGGCGAAACTTAGATTCGCGGTGTGCAGGGAGACTTTTGATTGCTCTGCAATCGCTGTTAGCCGTTCTTTGGCATAGGCAATATTGGCTGGGTCCAGGTCCATGCCGAGGTAGGTCCCGCCGGGGCCGATCTTGCTGATGATGTTGCTGGCGTGGCCGCCTCGGCCGAGCGTGCAGTCGAGAACGCGCAGGCCGGGGCGATCCCGCTGAAGGTCCAAGAAATCCAGAACTTCGTTCAATAGCACGGGGACATGGCCCGCCTGATCTGGCTCATACGTTTCCATTTCGAGAGCTTAGCGGATTACAACGCGACTTCGTTTAGGTTGCTGTGGTCAAAGTTGAGCATCAGGGCTCATTTCATTGGAATGTGCCAAAAGTTGCGTGACGCAATTGGAAAATTGCGATAGCTCATATAGACTATTTGTAAGCATTTCAGCGAATTTCTGCCGCCTTCTATCTCTACTCGCAATGGTCTGTTCTTATGCGTGGCCGATTCAAAGCATTTACCCTGATCGAATTGCTCGTGGTGATCTCGATCATCGCGCTGCTGATAGCCATCCTTCTGCCTGCGCTGGGAGCTGCTCAAGAGGCCAGCCGGCAAAGCGTGTGTGCGATGCAGAGCAAGGACATTGGTGCGATGCTCACGATGTGGGCTGGCGACCACAAGGAGGTCCTGCCCGCCAGTAACGAGAAGCTGTCGCCTGGCCGTGGCATCGACAGTACGTTTGTTCCCCACTCGGATACCCCGACAGGCTTGGCGAAGTTGATCCGTGCGGGCTACAACGATAACCCTCGGACCTTGTACTGCCCCGAGTGGACACACCCGTCAGCCCAGTACGACAATGTTGGTGTCGATCCCGGTCCATGGAATCTGAACCCTTACGGCGGCTGGCCTGCGGATGACAACGCGTCGGCATTGGCTGTTGTCATGATCAGCTACCACTATCGTGCGTCCTTTCTTGATCCCGAGACGAATCAGAACAACAGGCCTGCCGACCTGGGCGATGCTGAGATCAATTCCGATACCGCACTCAGCAGCGACCACTGGACGCGACGTGAAGGGCTGTTCGGTTTTCTCTACGGCCATGGAGAGGAATACACCACGGTCTACGGCGATATGCACGTTGACATTGTGCGGATCACCGAATCTGAGTTCGATACGGCGCTTGGTGGTGGCTTGAGTAACGGTGCATGGACGCTGCAGCATAATGCATGGAACACGATTTTTACGGATTGAGTTGAACTCAGCGTGATCGTCTCGGCGGGCACATGTGCCTTGCTTTTGTCGTGCGCGCGATCCGAACTACAATCCTGCCATGCCGAAACGAAATAGAGATCTGGAAATCCGCAGTACGACCGTGCTCTGTGTTCGTCGGGGCGACAAGGTCGCGATCGCGGGCGACGGGCAAGTCACGATGAATAATGCCGTGGCGAAGGCCGATGCGGTCAAGGTCCGTCGGCTCGACGACTTCGGCTCTGGCGGCAAGGGCGTGCTGGTGGGTTTCGCGGGTGCCGCGGCCGATGCGTTTGCCTTGCTGGAACGCTTTCAGCGCCACCTGCAGGATTCGCCACAGAACGTAAAGAAGGCCGCGGTCGAGTTGGCCAAGCAGTGGCGGACCGATCGGGCGTTGCGGCGGCTGGAAGCACTGATCGTTGTTGCAGACGCAGAAGTGTCGCTGCTGGTCTCAGGTACGGGTGACGTGATTGAGCCTAGCGACGGGGTCATCGGGATCGGCTCGGGCGGGACGTTTGCGACCGCGGCGGCCCGGGCACTGTTGGCTCATACCGAGCAGGCCCCGGCCGACATCTGTCAGCACGGTCTGGAGATCGCGGGTGAATTGTGCATCTACTCGAACACCAACATTAGTTTGCTGAGCTTGAATTGAGTCTGTTGGAGGTATCGGGCTCCTTCAAAGCCGCACGTTGTCTCAATTCTGGGCCAGGCAGGAACCTTGCTTTCCCGCGCACCCGCTTGACGCTGTAGCCCCTGAAGCTAAACTACGCGATCCCCACGCCCGTGTGGCGGAATTGGCAGACGCGCTGTCTTCAGGTGGCAGTTCCAGCAATGGAGTACAGGTTCGAATCCTGTCACGGGCATTGAAACCCTCGTCCATCGGCGAGGGTTTTTGTATGCCCGGCGGCTGCTACTTATCTTTTAACTGTGCGATCAGGAACGCGGTGGTATTGGCGTGCTTCGTGTCTTTAACGCCGGGGTAAATCAGTTCGCATGAGACGCCGTTTGCTTGGCAATGCTCTTGC
>JBMZAP010000070.1:0-19170 GCA_049611445.1 Phycisphaeraceae bacterium
AAACCCGCTTTTAAGCGGGTTTTCTCATGGTCGAGATCGAATCTGGTAAGAAAAACTACGCATCGTCATGCAAATGGATTATGCTTATCTGAGTCCTTTCTTTCTCCACTTGAAGGAGGCTTCTGATGCCTCGCAACGTCCGTGCTGGTTTTACGTTGATTGAATTGCTTGTCGTGATCTCCATCATTGCGCTTCTGATCGCGCTGCTGCTGC
The DNA here is from genome assembly GCA_049611445.1 of Phycisphaeraceae bacterium. Classification (GTDB taxonomy): domain Bacteria; phylum Planctomycetota; class Phycisphaerae; order Phycisphaerales; family Phycisphaeraceae; genus JAHQVV01. The sequence continues at coordinate 214 of JBMZAP010000070.1, forward strand.
CCGCGCTTGGGACAGCCAAGAAGCAGGCGCAGATCATGCAGAACGCGACGCACCATCGTGGCCTGCATCAGGCATTTGTGACGTTTGGTCACTCAAACGATGGTTTGTACCCGGGACTTGAGAAGAGGGACGGAGAAACGAAATTGCTCCCCGCGGCCAGAGACGGCAAGGATACGAGTTCGGCCGGCCTTGGTGGGCATTGGCCCGCGACGCGTTTTGCGCTGTTGATCGACAACGATTACGTCTCGCCTGAGTACGTGATCAACCCGGCTGACCCTTTCTTCCGGGACGCATGGACCTACGGCGACTCGGGTCGCGATCAGGCGGGCACGAAGTTTGACTGGCGGAACTTCTCCTATGCCGTGGAGGAGTGGGGCGGCGGGATGAGCGGTACAAATGAGTACAAGGTCGCGACAGGCAATATCGATCACATGGGTTCTGAAACGCCCGTCCTTGGTGATCGGATCATCGTGGTGATCGACCAGGACTACAGCAACCCGAACAAGTACATCGGCGTCTTCTCGAACAAGCCCGGCAACTTCAACATGGGCCTGGCCTGGAACGATGGTCACACGACGCTGCTCAACACTCCGATTGTGAACACGCGTTTTGGGCCGTACTACAACGAGAACGACCATATCTATCAACGCACGCACGAAGATGTGAGCGTACAGACCTCGCCTGCGCCTCCTGCCCGCAAGTCGGTCCATACGAAGTTTGCCTACCGCACGGCATGGAGCCACCAGACCGACCCCTCGGAGCGGCAGGGCTACTGAATAACAGGGCTGCCTATGGCTTTGTGTTTCGTGGCTTGATTGTCTGCTGCGCGAAGCGATGACCGCTATCATGTCCAGACGCAGGCCCGGCACGGATGACCACGGCCCCGCTCCCCATTCCGCAGACGATTCTCCACGATGAGCCAACAAAGCCCGCTTACGCCGTACCAGGCCGCCATGCTCGGCCTGCAAGCCCACGCACACGACACCGCCGCGACTGGCGACCCACGCTACAACCCCGCACGTCTCGCCCCGCCCATCGGTCGATACCGCGAGATGACCATCGACGAGATGCTCCTGGAAAACCGGGTCATCTTTCTGCTCGGTGAAATCAACACTGGCAGCGCCATGGGCGTCGTCATGCGGCTGCTGCACCTGCAGAACTCAAAGCCCGGGCAGGACATTCACCTCTACATCAACTCGCCCGGCGGGTCCGTTGACGACACGCTCGCGATGATCGACACGATGAATCACATCAGCTCCGAGGTTGCCACCTACTGCATCGGCAAGGCGATGTCCGGCGGTGCGCTCACCCTCGCGGCAGGCCAAAAGGGCAAGCGCTACTGCCTGCCGCATGCCAAGGTCATGATCCACCAGCCCTACGGCGGTTTGTATGGTCAGGCGAGTGATGTCGAAATCCAGGCCGAGGAAATCCTCAAGACCAAGGCCGAACTCAACAAGATGCTCGCCGGCTTCACCGGCCAGGACCTTGAGCGCATCGAAGCCGACTCCGAACGCGACCGCTTTTTCGGTGCCCAGGAAGCGATGGACTACGGCTTGGTGGATGAAGTGCTGAGTCCGCCTGAGGGCGAGAAGGGTTAATTGACATCTTCAATCCGCCGCCTGGCGTTCGCGTCGTTCGGACGACCAGTACGCATAGGTGCCGAACCCTGAGAGCCCCGCAAGGACCAGGGTGATGGCGATTGTGCTTGCGACCTGCTTTGAGACGATCGCGATCGCGATGCCTGCGATCAGGATGATCAGCGTGACCGCTGCGAGAAAGACCCACTTGAAGTTTCGGGCCACTGGGGACTCGCTGGAACGTGCTGCGCGGTAGGACGAATGCTTGTCGTAGTACTGGCCACACTCGGGGCAGTTGCCCGTATTGGGCAGGCCGATCAGGTCGTATCCGCAGTGGTGGCAGGTTTCAGACATCTCTACAGCCTATCGGCCGATCCGAGCCTCGGCTGGGAATGAACTACAATATGTTTTTGTGAACGCGAACCGGAGCAAGCCATGCCCGCTACTGCCAAACCCGTCGTCCTGATCGTCCGTGACGGCTGGGGCGAGAACCCCAACCCCGAGCACGACGCCTTTAATGCCGTGAAACTCGCTGACACCCCCGTCACCGATGGGCTGATGGCCAGCTATCCCGTCACGCTGCTGCACACTTCTGGCGAAGACGTCGGCCTGCCCGAAGACACGATGGGCAACTCCGAGGTCGGCCACCAGAATATCGGCGCCGGCCGGGTCGTTGACCAGGAGTCCGTCCGCATCACCAAGGCGGTCCGCAACGGCGAGCTCAACGAGAACCACGCGCTCTGCGACGCGATCGAAAACGCCAACGGTCACGGACACAATATCCACTTGCTGGGTATCGCCTCTGATGCGGGTGTCCACGGCCTGCTCACCCACCTCTACGGCTGTGTTCGGCTCTGCAAAGAACGCGGTGTGCCGACGGACAAGATCCTGCTGCACTTGTTCACCGATGGGCGTGACACTGGCCCGTTCACCGGCAAGGGTTTCATCGATCAGATCGAAGCTCAACTGGCGGATATCGGTGCCGGTCGTATCGCGAGCATCTGTGGCCGGTACTACGCCATGGACCGCGACAACCGCTGGGAGCGCGTCAAGCAGGCGTTCGACTTGCTGACGGGCAAAGCCCAAGGCGTGTCGAGCTTCAGTTCGGCCGCAGAAGCTGTCCAGGACTACTACGACAACCCCACGAACGATTCCCAGCAGGGTGACGAATTCATCACCCCCCGTCTGGTCGGCAAGCCCGGTGCAATCGCCGATGGCGACACCGTCATCTTCTACAACTACCGCGGCGACCGCCCGCGTGAGATCACGCGTGCCTTCATGCAGCCCGACTTCCAGGGCAATGTCCCGCCCTCGCCTGACTCCGGCGAGAAAGGTTTTGACCGTGGGCAGCAACTCAATCTTCGCTATGTCACGATGACGGCCTACGACTCGACATTCACCGAATTCGCTGGCCTGTCCGTGGCGTTCCCCAAGCCACCGAAGATGCAGGATATTGGTGGGGAATGGCTCGCAAAGCATGGCAAGACGCAGTTCCGTTGTGCCGAGACGGAGAAGTTCCCGCATGTCACGTTCTTCGCCAATGACTACCGCGAAGAACCGTTTGAGGGTGAGACGCGTGAGATGGCCCAGTCGCCCAGCGTTGCGACGTATGACCTCCAGCCGGAGATGTCGGCTCCGGGTATCCGCGACCTTGTGCTCAAGCGCATCAATGAAGACGGCATTGATTGCCCGGACTTCATCCTCGTCAACTTCGCCAACGGCGACATGGTCGGGCACACGGGCAAGCTCGATGCGGCGATCAAGGCTGTCGAGACCGTCGATGCCTGCGTCGGGGAGATCGTGGATGCGACGCTCAAGCGTGGCGGCAAGCTGATCATCACCGCGGACCACGGCAACGCTGAACAGATGTTCGATCCGAATACCAACGCCCCGCACACGGCACACACGACCTACGACGTGCCATGTCTTCTTGTTGGCGACGACCTGACGAAGGACACGCAGTTGCGTGATGATGCACGCCTGGCTGACCTCTTCCCCACGGCGTTGGATTTGATGGGTTTGGATAAACCTGAGGCAATGACGGGCGTCAGCTTGCTGACACCAGCCGTGCAGCCATCCGCCTGAGCATCTCTTTTGAAGGAGCAAGATTTGAGCGCCAATACACTCGTCCGTCTGTTCTCTGTGATCCTGATTGTCTGCACCTTGGTCGCCTGTGGTGGTGACGATCGGCTGGATTCACTCGATGAGAAGTTCACCGAGATCACCCGCGATATGAACATCGACGAAGTCAATGCCCTGGTTGGTGAACCAGAGAGTATTGAACCGCTGGAGGACAGTGGTGGTGGCATGGTCGCGACCTGGCCCGACAAGACCCGGGTGCTCTATGACAGCAACAAGAAAGTTACGACCGTCATCCACAATGGCGTTTCGTTGAAGCTTGAATAGACCTGTCGTGAATGACCCGTGCGGTCAATAGCTATCAGTTCAACTCCGCATCGGGGGCGCTGCCCGTCGCGTTGTCGCCTAGATCGTTTTCACCCAGCAGGGTAAAGAGCTTGTTGCGCAATACCGTTTGAGCGAACTCACAGTCATCGCAGTGCATCGCGATCACCGCACGGCCCCTTGGCCAGACCAGCAGTGGATACGCGTAGCTGATGCTTACCTCGGCGGTGACCAGGTATTGGCAGATATCTGCCACGGTGTGCGTCGGATCGATTTCGACGCAGAGGATGGTCTGTTCGGAAAAGGGGTATTCATTTCGCTGCAACAGACGCCGAGCAAGAACTGCATTACTCGTAACGATACGAACGACGGCGTGGCCAGTCGATTCAAGCACTGAAAACCCCGCGAGTGTCAGCGCCTGATCGTCAAAGATATTGAGCAGCTTCATCAACCGACCCACGCGGTTGTCCAGAAAGACATTGAACTGCGTGTTGCAAGGCGGCTCGTACTTGCCACCCATCTCGGTTTCTGCGGGTATCTGTGACATGTCTGTCCCACTTGCCCAGACAGAACTGTCCGAGCTCGGCCTTATGATTCAAAGGGCCCATGATAACGCAGGTGAGGCTGTTATCCCACCATCGATTGTCGATACCACTCACACGTCGGGCCGAGGCCCTCGGCGAAACCGATCAACGGCTCGTACCCGATCGTTGCCTTGATCTTTGCCAGCTCCGCAAGCGAGTGCTTCACATCCCCGGCACGCTCGTCCTTGTGCATCGGTGTCAGCTCGGGGCAGCCGAACAGATCAGCCATCGTCGCCGCGAGTTGGTTGACGGTTACCCGCTGCCCGCAGGCGACGTTCATCACCTCGCCCTGGATCTTGTCCGCGCAACGTGCCGCGAGCAGGTTGGCGTGTACGGCGTTATCAACGAAGGTGAAGTCACGTGACTGCTCGCCATCGCCGAAGATGGTGGGGTGGTCGCCGGCCAGGAGGTCCTTGGCAAACGCCGCGATGACCGCCGCATATGCCGAATTCGCGTTTTGTCTTGGCCCAAAGATGTTGAAGTAGCGCAGGCAGGCCGTATCTACGCCGTAGCTGCAGGCGTAGGCCCGCATCAGCGCTTCGTCGTACACCTTGTTCGCGGCGTAAGGGCTGCGGGGCAGCACCGGCATCGTTTCGACCTTGGGCAGGACTTCCGAGTCGCCATACGCAGAACTGGACGCCGCAAACATGACGCGCTCGACACCTGCCGCTTTTGCCGCCTCCAGGACATTGAGGGTCCCGGTTGCATTGACGTGATGAAACCGCACCGGCTCAGCGACCGATTTGGGTACTGATCCCAGCGCCGCCTGGTGGAACACGTATCGACAATCGGAAACGGCTTCTCCGACAAGCTTCTCGTCAAGGATGGACCCCTCGACAAATTGAAGCTGATCGCCCGCGCGATCCTTGTAGTCATCAAAGTTGCCGACGTCGCCGCCCGAGAGGTCGTCGAGTACAACGGCCTGGGCGCCGAGATCAATCAGCGCTTCCGTCAGGTGTGATCCGATAAACCCCGCGCCGCCGGTGACGAGGACGCGTGATCCAGCGAAGTGGTCGCCGTGGAGTTGTTGCCAATCAGTGAGGGCCATGCGGTGCTTCCTTGCACAAAACATCGGTTAGATACACAGGACTTCAATACCTCTGCACCGATTCATCAATCGCTTGTGACCAGAGGTCAATCCCGCCGGCCATGGACCAGACGTCTTCGAAGCCGCGCTCTCTCAGGAACATGGCCACCTTCATCGACCGCACCCCTGCGTGGCAGAAGACGACGAGTTTGCGGTCCAGATAGTCATCCAGTTCATCGACGCGGTCGGGCAGTTCCTGCATCGGGATAAAGACACTGCCTGCGATCTCGGCGATGTTCTTCTCTTTATCGAGTCGACAGTCGAGCAGGGTGATGTCCTCACCTGCGTCGAGCATGGCCTTGACTTTACCGGGCCCGACTTCGACCGACTCGTACATCGGCCAATCCGCGGGCATGCCGCGATCGTCAAGCTGCATCGTCCGTGCCTTCCGAGGAGATAACCTCGATGACAGTGTGAGCATCAACGTTGCAGACGTAGACCTCGCCATCGTCCTTGGTAATCTCCAGCCGGTCCAGCCAGAGCTTGTCGTCTTTGGAATGGGCAAACCACGAGCCGGTCTTGCGTTGCTCGGCCTTGACGACGGTGCCTTCCACCGAGTTGGTCAGACACGCGCCCTGGCGTGCGACCTGCTTGGTGATGCGGACCCTGCAGCCGGGTGCGAGGGTGTCTGGCGTGATCGGTGCATTGGAATCGGTCATCGTGGAAGTAGTTTATCCAATGCGGCGGATGTGGGACGGATCGCGTGGTCAGGGCTGGCTGGGTGTGCTATCCTGTTCGGCTCGCCGCCGCCGTGCAGGGCACGGTCAGGCCTTTTGGAGAGGTGTCCGAGCGGCTGAAGGAGCCGGTTTCGAAAACCGGTGTGCGGTAATTCCGTACCGTGGGTTCGAATCCCACCCTCTCCGCTTATCGTGATTCCCGTTTTGCACAACACGAAAGTTGTGCTCGGGAATCCCGAGGAAGGGGGTCTTTACAACACGCCGTCGCGCAAGCTCAGGCAAGCAGCTCGTTCAGCGGGCCGCGCTGGCTGTCTGCGTCGACGTTGCTGTCCATCATGCCAAAGCCGTTCTGGGGTTTGCCTGCGGCATGTAGCAGGGTCAGCCACCAACTTGCGATCGTGCGGTGGCCGTGGTGTCCCTTGTGGGGGTACTGGATGTAGCGGCCGCCCATCTTAAGTTTGCCGCCCATGTTCCCGAGCACGATGTAGGGCCACTCGCGGTTGGACGCATGGTGCTTATCACCGACATCAGAGAAGTAGATGATGGTCGTGTTGTCGAGCATGCTGCCATTGCCTTCGGGGACCTTCGCCAGCATGGCAGCGATGCTTGCAACGTTGTCGAGTTGGAAGCCGCGGATCAAACCACGGGCGTGGTCCACCGAGTCGGCGCCTTCGGGCACTTTGCCGTGGCCGATGCCATGCACCTGACCTGTTTCGAAACCGATCTTAGTGTATTCCGAGCCCAGCCCGTCCGCGCGGATCGTCACCACATTGGTCAAGCCTGAGATAAGTGCGCCTGCCGCGATCTCGCAGTGAGCCTCCATCCGATCTTCGATCTTCATGGTGGTGTATCGATCGTCGACCGAAGGCTTGCCCTTCTCGATTTGCTCGGACATCGCGAGGATTCCCTGTCGCTGCTTCTGCAGGTTTTCGATCGCCTCAAGGTGGTGATCGAGTTTCTGCTTTTCGATCCCGGCAAGGTTGCTGCGTAGCGCCTCGACATCTTCGCCGAGAAATTGGAACAGGTCACCCTGCGATTCAAAAAGCTTGCGGTCTTTGCCTTTGGCAACGGATCCAAAGAGCGACTGATACGCCTGCGTCGGGCTGCCATGGAATGGGAGGGGCTTGGTGTTACTGGCAGCGGAAATATTCGGATAGCAGATCGAGTCGGCGAAGCGGGCGCCCATAGTCGCGGTGACTGTCGACAGGCCCAGGTGAGAAAAAACGGAGGGGTAGAGCATCGCCATCTTGTGGTCAATGGTCTCGGCCATCAGGTCCTTCATGCAGTTCATGGCCCCGTAGCCCGACATGTGGCCGCCGGTGACCATATTGCCACTTAGCCCCTGGAGGATCGTCAGGCGGTCTTTGAATGGCTCAAGCGATTTCATTGAGCCTTCCAGCTTCGCATCCATGAGCGATCGGCTGATGAACGTATCGTTTTCTTTCATCTGCAGGCCGCTGGTGTACCCCTCGCCTGCGATATAGCTCTTCTCGTGGCTGATGTAGTCTTCGATGAACGTGTTGGGCACGATGTGTCCGGGCGTCAGGCCGCTCGATTTCACAACAAAGACAAAACGCTGAGGGAACGCGTCTTTGCCTGCGGCCTGAGCAGCCAGTTGGCTGACCAGTGGCGAGAGCACCAGGCCGCCGCTGCCAAGCGCGATACCTTTGAGCAACTGCCGCCGCGTCGTTTGTGCTGACTTCATGAGGACCTTCCCTGTTTAGTGTTCGGCAAGCGAGTCTTTGCGATAGAGGAATGAGTCGCTGGTAAGCAGTGAAGTGACGAGAGCTTTCATGCTCCCGCCGCTATCTACGAAGGCCTTGTCCGCGGCCATCAATGTAGGAGAATCATCGAATGTTTCATTGCGCCCCATCCAGTACCGAAAGGCATGGCGCACGAAAACCTGTCGTACGCGTGGGCTTTCAGCAAGCGTTTCCATCAGTTCAATCGCGTTGTGAACCGGGCCATCGAGCTCAGGGATGCCGCTCTCAGCGATGCCGCCGCTCGAATCCACATCGACCAGCGTCTTATTATCGCGCAGCAGTTCCTTGTCCCGGAATCGGCCGACATCATCAAACATCTCGAACGCCATGCCCAGTGGGTTCATTTTGCCGTGGCACTTCATGCAGTAGTTGTCCTGCGTCTTTGCGAAACGCTGACGAAGTGTTTTGTCGGGGTCTTCCGGTACGGTGGCATCAACCGTGATTGGTACGTCGGGGATGACGCCGCCCAGTAGATGCTCGTAAATCCATTTACCACGCCGCACGGGGTCGTTATCAAAATTAGTCGAATGGGCGGTCAGCCAGCTGGGCTGGGTGAGGATGCCTGCCCGTTGTCCAGTGAGCCGCATGACGTAGCGCTGGTTGTTCTGGTTCTTCTCACCGCTGATCAGGTTGTCTTCGCGCACCTGCTTTTTGGAGACGTTGTAGGAGCCGATCGTCTCCCAGCCCGGCCGAGCGGGGACGTGTCTGATATAGGCGAAATCCGTCGTCAACAGTTCCCGCAGTACGTCTTTATCCTGCCGAAGGATGTGCATGATCAGCAGGTCCGTGTCTCTGACGAGGTCGCTAGGGCGGGGGTTGTGCCCGGGGTGCCGACTGCCGTCCTTGAATACATCGGTGGCGCCCTGGTATCCAAAATACTCCTGAAAAAAGCGTAGCACGCGTGGGGCCTTCGCTTTCGGTTTCTCGGCGAGGATCGCGCTGTCGTAAATGCGCTCGACATGGCTGCGGAGTACTGCGGGATCATCAAGCTTGCTCTTTGCCAGATCACTCATGATCTCACGGTCCGGCCCCGTATCACTTAACGCGTAGCCGATTGCATAGGCAATCTCGGCCTGGCTGAGCATGCGCCTGCCGTCGGGCATCTGTTTGCCAAGACCAATTTCCATCCGATAGATGGACTCAGGCATCAAGAGAATGGAGGTGAGCGTCAGTTGTGTGCCGACCTCATTGCCATGCTTGGCAATGCTCTGCTTCAGACGCTCCGACATCCTGTTGATATCTTCCGGAGAGGGCTCACGACGCAAAGCGGTTTTCAATTGTCGCGTCACCGCTTCGTCAAGGTCCTCCTGCGGAGGCATCTCCTTACCAAACGTGATCCGCCAGAAAACATTCTTTTGCAGTCCGGGCAGTTTTTTGGACGGCCGATTACGGTGATTTTCAAAATCGGTATCAAGGTTTGAAGCGAGCTGCTTTTCGAGAGCTTCCAGCCGCTTCTTGCGCCCTTCATTTTCAGGATCTTCGGCGACGAGTGCCTGCTGCTTCTCAATATCATTTTGCAGGACCGTGCGCCTGTTAAGGATCTGCCGCTTCCAGATTTCGTCCTGTTGGGCCAGTTCCGCTTCCGAAGGCCCGATCTGTTTCTTGACCGTCGCGCTGGCATTGGTCATCAGCAATTCGATCGTGGGCTTATCAAGGCTCCACATGTGCGCGTAGTCCTTGAAGCCTTCTTCCTGAGACAGGCTGAACGGGCTGCCGAACCCGTCGATGTATGGACTGATCCGCCAAAGCCGCGGGAGGGAATATGCCGGGCCCTTGTGCTTGCCGCTGAAGAGCTCTTCGTGATTAACGTAGTTGCCATACTTTGGGTCGGCTTGCAGGGATTCAATCGGGTGTCCGGCCAAGCGGAACCGATCTCGGATCGCAGCGATCATTCGCTTGCGTTCATCTCTGGTGGGTTGTGGCTCGCCCTTTGGCGGCATCCCCTGGATTTCGAGTTGCCTGAAAATCGCCAGCCAGCGTTGGCCCTGTTCCTCTGATTGGAAGTCCGCTTCAAGGCTGTCGAATGACACGCCACCTTTCTTAATCTTTCCGGTGTGACAGTCAGCACAGTTGTTGTTGAAAAACGTCTTCGCATGCAATTCAAATGCGGCGCGAGAATGATCGTCCTCGATAGCGGTAGCGGATGAAGGTTGTGCGAGCATACCCAGCACGACCGCAAACAGGATGACGCTTTTGGAAGGCATGGCAGGAGAGGCCGACGGGAAAGTGATCTATCTGATGGAGACAAGCCCTATATTTTTCTATTACAGCCCGCGGGTAAGAACGATCATCTGAATGATTTTTCGGCCTGTTTTAAAGGAAAAGTCCATTTCTTCAACACCCGCTGCGCTCACTGGTGAAAAGTATTTTGAGTGTATAGATATATATGATCAGGAATTGGCGGCAATTATCAATAGCGATTAGTTGATAGAAAGCAGCAGCGTTCATCTCTACTGCCGTTTCAGGGCTTACGATGTCCAAATACAGAAGACGCCGGTATTTGTGCTTACTGGATCCTGATCGAGTTCTCTGTTTCTATTGATGGTTTGTCCTTCATTGTTGCACTGGTATGCTCTACGGGGACTGTTACGGCATGGTGCTGTCTTATAACTTGAGGGCAGGTAAATCAATCAGATGCGAGTCGGTGACCGTTTTCAGCAGATTTACGGCTTTAAGCCGACGTCGATCGCCTCAGCTCCGGGCCGTCTTGAAGTGCTTGGGAATCACACCGACTACAACGCGGGGTTGGCGCTCTCGTGTGCGGTCGGGTTCCGCTGCTTTGCCGCACTTGCGGTGTTGAACGAGCCTGTTGCAAAGATTGCCAGCACCGCGTTTGATAGCAGGCCCGTGTCGTACGCCCTGGATCGACCGGAGCTGCCTGCTGGAGATTGGGCCAACTATGTGCTTGGTATCGTTGCAGCACTGCGGCAGCGTGGCATTGAAGTGCCCGGCTTCGCATTGCTTGTGGACTCTGCTGTGCCACGATCAGCAGGGGTCTCCAGCTCCGCGGCCCTTGAGATGGCGGTTGTCACCGGCCTGTGTGATTTGATCAATCTTGAGCTGCCCGCGTTTGAACGCGCACGTATCGGACAAGCATCAGAGTCTTTGGCGGTTGGTGCACAGACAGGCCTGCTCGATCAGCTCAGTTCGCTGTATGGTCAACCTGATCACCTGCTGTCGATTGATTTTCAATCGCTGGAATCGCAGGCGGTGCCTTTGCCCGATGGCTGGTGTTTTGTGGCGGTCGATTCCGGCGTCAAGCACGATCTCACTGCGGAGTACAACGATCGGCGAGCATCCTGCGAATCAGCTGCCCGGGCGATGGGAATCGCAACTTTGCGTGAGGCAGATGAAAAGTCTCTCTCGTCCAGTCGTGAAGCGTTGCCGGAAGATGCTTATCGATGTGCAACCCATGTGGTTGGTGAAAACAGAAGGGTCCGCGAAGCTGTCGCGGGGCTAGTTGAGGGTGATGTGATCGGGCTTGGTGAATTGATGTTCGAATCACACAACAGCAGCCGAATCCACTTCTGGAACAGCTGTCCCGAATTAGATGAGCTGGTCGAGTTCGCGCAGGCAGATGGGCGATGCGTGGGGGCTCGGCTGTCTGGTGGCGGGTTTGGTGGGATTACGATCCACTTAGTACGTCGCCAGGACGCTGATAGCTACCATCATGATCTGAGCTACGCCCTGGAGGCGCTCGGGCGTGGCGAGCGCTGGTCGGCGATCTGTGAAATCGATCGCGGCGCGGTGTTGCACCCAGTCTGATCGTGTTTGCGGAAGCAGGTGTAAGAAGGCCTGCGAATATTTGTCATTTGATAGTCTGTGGCGATTCGCCTGGTCTGAATGTAAATCTTTTCCAGCATCATGCTGTCGTTGCGTTCAGTGAATGGATTGAAGAAGGAACTGCGATGAAGAGGTTTGTCTCCCGCGTGCTTGTATTCTTGACGTCCCTGATTATGTCAGCAGCAAGCGTCGCTCAGCCGGCTCCTCAATCGCAGGCATCAGACCAATTGCTCAACATCGGCGGTATCTATCCGCACCTTGCGATGTACAACAAGGAGAACGAGTGTGGCACCGGCGCGGTCGTGCCCTGGGCGGATCGGCTCTGGATCGTGACCTATGCTCCGCACAAGCCAATGGGGTCAAGCGACAAGCTCTATGAGATCACGCCCGATCTTAAGCAGGTCATCCGACCTGAATCGGTGGGCGGCACACCTGCCAACCGAATGATTCACAAAGAGTCTGGCCAACTCAACCTCAGCTACTACTTCATCGATGAGGAACGCAACGTCCGCGTGATCGACCCGAAAGTCATGCCCGGCCGGCCGACCGGAACGGCACGCCACCTGACTGATCCGTCAGGCAAGGTCTACATCGCCACGATGGAAGAGGGACTCTACGAAGTTGACGTCAAGACGCTTGACGTGACCTGCTGGATCAATGATGGCAACGGCAACAACGGGGCAGTCGTCTATCAAGACGCCATGAAAACCAGCCTGCCGGGCTACCACGGCAAGGGTCTGTACTCCGGGCAGGGCGGGCTCTACTACAGCAACAACGGCGAGCACGGCAACGCCGCGAGGACTGATCCGACCACCGAGTCGGGTGCACTCGCAACATGGGGTGGGCCTGGCAAGGACTGGCAACTCATCCAGCGTGAGCAATACGTCGAGATCACCGGGCCCGGCGGAATCTATGGCAACCCCAACCCAAAGACCGACCCCGTCTGGGCCATGGGCTGGGACCACCGCTCGGTCCTGCTGCGACTTCTGGATGGCGGCAAGTGGCACCAGTTCCGCCTGCCCAAGGCCAGCTTTTCCTATGACGGTGCGCACGGCTGGAACACGGAGTGGCCGCGCATCCGTGAGATCGGTGAGGGCGACCAGTTCCTGGCCACGATGCATGGCACGTTCTGGCATTTTCCCGCAAGCTTCTCGGCCAGGAATACTGCCGGCATCAAGCCGCACAGCAATTACCTCAAGGTCATCGGTGACTTTGCACGCTGGGGCGATCACATCGTCATGGGCTGTGACGATTCGGCCAAGAGCGAGTTCCTGAACAGGCGCAAGTTCAAGTCGCACGGTGCCGCGCCGATGGTCTCTAACTCCAACCTCTGGTTCGTGAAGCCCGATCGGCTCGGCAGCTTTGGCCCGGTATTAGGCAGCGGCGGCCTTTGGGAGCGCGATGATGTGCAAGCGGGGGTGGTGAGTGACCCGTACCTCTTCGCAGGCTTTGACCACCGCGTACTCCATCTCACGCACAACAGTGCAGAGCCCGCAAGTTTCACGGTCGAAGTAGACCGCGAGGGGGACGGAAACTGGCAGGAGCTTAAGACCCTCACGGCCCCGGCGATGGGGTCGGTTTCACATCTCTTTGCGGCCAATGAGCAAGCCCAGTGGATCAGGCTGCGTCCGAAGAGTGCTGCGAAGAAGGTGACCGCATGGCTGCACTATGCCAACAAGGACGAGCGATCGGCCGAGCCTTCGGCGATCTTTGACGGCATCGCGACACACGCCAGTAAAGACAGGCTTGGCGGCATCATGCGTGGGCTCGGGTTTGATCAGAAGACGCTCGGTCTGATCGCGCAAAACACCAGCACGGATGATCGTCCGTTCTATCAAATCGATGAAGTGCTCGCGTTTAACAAGAGTGCTGACAGTCGTGCGCGTGGCGACACATGGGTAGCTGCACAGCCTGCTGACATGCCGATCCGCAGAGACGGCAATTCAATCCTTGTCGAAGAAGACGGCCAGCGCTGGCGGCTGCCCATCTCACCGGGCTATCAATCTTTTAAGCCTTACGGCGAGAAGATCGGAACGGCACGGATTGCGCGTGAGGTCGCGACGGAACGTGACATGCTTAATGTCGGCGGCACGTTCTACGAGCTACCTGCGCGCAATGCGGGGGGATTCAAGCACCTCCGCCCGATCGCGACGCACCCGTTCGCGATCCATGATTTCTGCAGCTACCGTGGGCTGATGTTGATCACTGGCGTTGAAAAAGACGCTGAGGGACCGCGCATCTATAAGAGCCCGGATGGCGACGCAGCAGTCTGGGCCGGTGTCATCGATGAGTTCTGGCAGATGGGTAAGCCCGTCGGGGCAGGTGGGCCTTGGACAAAGAGCAAGGTCAAAGCGGGTGAATTCTCCGATCCATATCTGATGTATGGCTACGACAAAAAGAGCCTCTCCTTGTCGAGCGACAAAGCGACCATCGTTACGATCCAGATCGATCCGACGGGTACCGGTGTCTGGATGGATCACAAGCAGCTCAAAGTCGGCCCGGACAAGGCGACTGAATATGGATTTCCCGCGGGTTTCAATGCGCATTGGATCCGTTTTGTCGCCGAACATGACGCGACGCTGACCGCCGTGTTGAAATACGACTGAGCGGGTGCGGCACTCGGCACGATGACTTGCCGCAAGCGTCATGAAAGGCAGAAGCAATCACTCGGTCTCGCGGTATGAGGGGGTCGATGAGGGATTCAGGCTATAAAGAGGTATTTATCATGCTGCGTCTATTCCTTTCATTATCAAACCAACACAGCTATTCGGCGTAATACAGGTAATAGATGTCACCTCATATCAATAGATAAAGGGTGGTTGCGATGCATAAAACAAGGCGGGAAGTATTAAAAGGCATGTCGCTTGCGGCGGGTGGATTGGCTTTTTCGCCATTTTTAGCCCAACTCAAGGCTGAAGCGGCGGGCAGCGTCGCGAAGCTGCCCAAGCGGTTTGTGTTTGTGACACGGTCCAACGGTTTCAGGACCTACGGCATCGCGCCGCAGGGGCTGGAGGGGCTGGTCGCACAGGCTGTCGGCGACCGAGGTAAGCCGCCGAAGACGCTGTTGGAAAAAGACCTGACACAGCATGCGCTGAATGAGTCGATGGCAGCGCTTGAGCCATTCAAGAAAAAGATGAATATCGTCAACGGCCTGTCGGCGCGCGTGTGTAACGGCGGCGGGCACGGCGCGGGCTTTGGGGCACTGGGCGCCTATAGCTCGCGCAATGTTGCCACAGGCGAGACGATCGATGGCGCCCTGGCCAATACACACCCGGGCGTCTTCAAGCACCTGGGTTTCAAGGTGGACAAGAGCGTGGAGGCGAAGATCAGCCGCCCCCACGTCACCGCGTTTGGTGCCAAGCAGCGTGCTTCGTTCTACTGCAACCCGTCCATGGCATATGGCGAGCTATTCGGCTCAATCGCACAGGACAAGGATGTGCAGGACCGCCAGGCTGGTGACAAGGCACTGCTGGACTTCCTCGTTGATGACACCAAGCGTGTCAAGCAGCGGCTTAACTCTGCAGAGAAAGAAAAGCTTGATCACTACCTTGGTGCATTCGAGTCGTTGGCGGACCGCCGCGTGAAGCTGGCGGGAATGACAGACGCGTTGGATAAGCATGCGCCTGAGTATTCAGATAAGTACGCCTCCGAGATCGAGGTACACCGCCTCGAAGCGCACTTCGATATGGCGGCAGCAGCGCTCATCGCGGGGCTGACCAATGTCATCACTCTTCGCGTGGACGATCTGGACCTGCACTACCACGGCCTGAAGCTTGGGCACATGAGTGTCCACACCATCGGGCATATCGAGACCGACCCCAACCGCCACCAGGATCAGCAGGCCGGCGGCGAGATTCAGGTTGATGGCATCGAGGCCCGCCGAATGATCCGCAAGACGCATTTTGACCAGGTCGCGGAGTTGGCGGCCAAGCTTGATGCCGTGCCTGAAGGGGACGGCACGATGCTCGACAATACGCTGATTGTCGTGCTCTCGGATCACGGATCGCAGCACCACCCGAGCTTTGAGGAGTTTCCGTTCATCACCATCGGGAACGTCGGCGGGGCAATGAAGACCGGGCAGTACCTGCACTACCCCAACTTCAAAGAAAGCCGAAACCGAACGCACGGGACGTTCTATACAACGCTGATGCATGCGGCCGGCGCGCCTCGCGACGGCTTTGGTCAGTTTGATCCAAGACTGCCTGATGCCGATCAGACAGCCCCGCTTGCGGAACTGCTGGCATGAAACGACATCTCCTGATCTTCGCAGGCCTCGTTGCCGTGGTTGGCGTCGGGCTGTTTAATCAGCGGGCCGAGTCAGCTGAAGCGCTTAAGGCTGTGCCACAGGCGCAAGGCGACACTCTGCCGGGTACGCATCGATTCAAGAACGAGATGCGGCCGCTGCTGCAGAAGTACTGCGCGCATTGCCACACCGGTGAGAAAGCGAAGGCGAAGTACCGCGTCGATGACATCTCCGGCAACATCGCGGCTGGCGACGATACGGTCCGATGGGAGAAGGCATTAGAGATGGTCGGGCTTGGCGATATGCCTCCGGAGAAGGCGGATCAACCAGCCGATGCCGAGCGCAAGAAACTGACTGACTGGATCGCTGCAGAGCTGAAGAAGATCGGCCGAGGCAGGTTGGACGAGGCGATGCTGCACCCGGCGCACGCAAACCGCGTCCCACATGACAAGTTGTTCAGTGGCGAGCACAAGGGCCCCGCGTCGAGCCCACCTCGACTGTGGCGATTAAGTCCGCAGGCCTATTCGGAACTGCTCAGCTTCGACGGGTCGGACGCAACGCTGGAACGGATCGGCGGTCACGGCTTCCAGGACTATGCCTCGCTCAAGGCAGACGAAGCAGTGGTCAACGTCATGTTACAGACCACCGATCTGGTCGCCTCGTTCATGGTTGGCGAGCAGGTCAAGCTGACCCGCAAGAGCCCGCACGGCGGTCATAAGAGCCGACTCGAACACCGCCCCGACGGCGCGTTGATCAAGTTTTACGAGAATAAGCAGCCGACCGAGGAAGACTACGCCGACGTCGTGGTTGCCGGGTATCGAAAAGTCTTCGAGCGCGAGCCGGATGAGGCGCAGGCGCAGCGTTTTCTGAATCTGCTCGTTGCAACCAGTAACAACACCGACCACCGCATCGGCGTGAAGACGATGCTCCGGGCAATGATGATGTCGCCCGAGTTCATCTTCCGCATGGAACTGGGTCTGGGCGAGCAGCTACCGGATGGTCGGCGGATGCTCTCGCCGATGGAGCTGGCCTACGCGATTGGCTTTGCGATCATGGATACGGGGCCCGACCATGACCTCCTCAAGGCGGCGGAAGAAGGCCGACTCGCTACCAGGGCGGACGTCGAGCGTGAAGTGCGTCGGCTGCTGGCGGCTGAAGAGGACCCGCGCAACCGCTTGTACCAGATGGATCACAAGTGGTATGGCTTTAAGCCTAAGAAGGCTCGGCTGCTGCGCTTCTTCCGTGAGTATTTTGGTTACTACGCCGCGCCAGATGTCTTTAAGGATGATTCGCGAGCGGTGGGGCACAGGCCACTGTATCTCGTGCGTGATGCCGACCAACTCGTGCTTTATGCACTCGAGCACGACAGGCAGGTCCTTCAGTTCCTGCTGACGACCGATCGTTACTTTGTCTCGTACTACGGCGATCCCAAGGAATACAACAAGTGGCTTGAGAAGGTTTTTGCCCCTCAAAGCGAACGCGATCGTCGGCATGTCGAGAGCCTGCGTGGCAGGGGAGTGACACTGCCCTCCCGACAGCGGACCAATCACCTGCCCGCTTACAACCTCCCTGTCCATGAATGGAATTATGAGCCGATCCAGCCGTTCAAGCAGCCTGTCCCCCGGGCGGGCATGCTGACCCACCCCGCGTGGCTGGTGGCACACTCTGGCAACTTCGACAACGACATCGTCCGGCGGGGCAAGTGGATCCGCGAGCATCTTCTGGCCGGTGTTGTGCCCGAGCTTCCCATCGGTGTTGATGCGCAACTCACGACAGATACGACGCTGACCCTGCGTGAGAAATTCAAGCTCAAGGTTTACAACGACGAGTGCTGGCGCTGTCATAAAAAAATGAATCCACTGGGCTACCCCTTCGAGATGTACGATGATTTTGGCCAGTTCCGAACCGAACACCATTACGATCAGGACGGCAATGTTGTCCCCAGCCCGAGAGAGCTGGAGAACCTGCACCGTAAAATCGATCGTGACCACGAGCAGGGACGGGAGACGGACGTCCTGCTCACCGCCCGTCTGGTCAATACCGCGGGCCATCTCGACGGCACAGGTGATCCCGAACTCGATGGCGAAGTAACCGACGCGATCGACCTGATGCACCGTCTTGCCAAGAGCGAAATCGCCCGGCAGAGTTTTATACGGCACGCCTTCCGCTACTGGATGGGACGCAACGAGACACTCGACGATTCGCCCACCCTGATTGCCGCCGACAAGGCGTATCAGGAATCCGACGGCAGCTTCAATGAACTACTCGTCTCGCTGTTGACCAGTGATTCGTTCCTGTATCGCAAATAAAGCAATTACGATAAATCTGAAAGGTGATGGAAATGAAACGAACTGTACTCGCTCTGCTTGTGGCCACGTGTCTTGGCCTGGTCACGTCCGATGCCTTCGCGGAGAAGGTGGTCAAGGTCTTCATTCTGGCCGGGCAATCCAACATGGAAGGCAAGGGCCTGCCGACGCACCTGGACACCTACAAAGACGACCCGCTCATTAAGCCTTGGTACGGCATCGTGAAAGACGGCGACGGCTGGGCCGAGCGGGATGATGTGTTCATCACCTACCCCTCTAAAGCCGGCGGCGCAAAGCATGGTCCCTTGACGGCGGGCTACGGTACCAAGGGTTTGAATTCGATCGGGCCAGAGTTCGGCTTCGGTCACGCAGTCGGTGAGGCATACGATGAACCTGTCCTGATTATTAAGACCGCATGGGGCGGCAAGAGTATCTACCAACCGTTCCGCCCGCCCAGCGCGATGCCTAGTGATGCTGATTTCAAGCAGATGGTCGTCGAGAAGCAGGCGCAGTATGACCAGGCACTGGCCAACT
>JBMZAP010000071.1:0-18877 GCA_049611445.1 Phycisphaeraceae bacterium
TGCGGAATTTAAAGATCCAGAACGGCCGACCACCGAGACCGGTACGTTCCTGTTTAAAGACAGCGGGACCTTTCGACTCAAGTCTGATTGCAAGCCCGATGGTGACGAGCAGAGGCCAGAGAATGACAAGCATCGGCCCAGCGACGGAGAGGTCGATGACGCGCTTCCATAGAGGTAGCGGGCGGACGAATGCGGTTTTGAGGTCTTGAATCGGTTCTTCGCGGCGGGCTTCGGCGGCCATCGGAACCGTCGGGCGAGCTGGGCGGTTCCTCGGGATTCGCCTTGCAACGGCAACATCCGTATCGCCTTGCCTTGATCCACCACCATGTCCGGAATCGCCGTCTTTGGGGGGTTTTCGTTTCGAAGACTGCGATGTCCCGTAGCTATAGACAGCGTAGGAGGTCTTGATGCTGTGCCGCTTCATGACCGCCTGTATCGTGTCAGCAAAGTGACGTGCGCCCTTGGCGTCCGTATCGGGCAGAAGGGCAAAAGCAGTCTGCTTATCGAAAACGCCGATTTCATCGGTGATCCTGCAACGGTGACGGATCGTGTCGACCAGCTTCTCAAGGGCAAGCTCTGTCCTGGAAGGCTTGTCATCGAGCCCCAGCAGGACGAGAGACAATTCATACCCGCTTCGGTCGGCACGGGCACGCTCACGCTGAAGTACAGGTGCAAATGACCTTGAGCCATTCACTGTACTGGCATTAAGTGCTGCCACACGCCGGTTTTTCCGACGCGATAGGAATCGACGTAGCATGATCTCGTAACTCTCCGTTTTCTATCGTCAGGCTAAACAAAACCCAACGTCCTCCACTTATCCCAGTTTCCACGCTAAGACAAGCCAGTCGCCAAGTATACCACTGCAATGGGCGATGACATACGAAAACAAGATTAATCAATTACCGTGCGCGGCCTATATCGATCTGTAAATCTGGGACAACAGATCAGAGCCAACTCTTCCCAAATTAACGACCAGGATGAGGCTTTGATCGACTCAAAGCGATACCCATTTCACTGCATACGCCTTAACAGGGCACGCTCAAAGATATGGATCAGTTGTTTGTAGTTGACATCTGCGGTGTAACGCAGCTCATACTGACTACGAGCTGCCAAACGCATCGAAGCGAGAAGGTCAGAGTCCTGAATGAGAGAAGTAATTTTGATCGACAGATCATCTGCATTTCCATGCTCAAACAGCAGTCCGGTCTCACCTTCGAGCACGGCGTACTGCATCGAGCCAAGGCGTGACGCGACGATCGGCAGACCTGAGCCATACGCCTCGGGAATCACTTTGGGGAAACCCTCGTAATTGACCGATGGCAGCACGAGGACCGCTGCTTGGCGGATGACCTCCCCCAACTCGGGCTGACCCACCCATCCCAGGTATTGAACGTGCTCATGCCGATGAGCCAACTCCTCGGCTTGCTTTTGCATCGGGCCACTACCCACTATCTTCAATGGCACCGCGTGGTCCATTCGATTCCACGCAGCAATGAGCGTGTCGACTCCCTTCTCCGGAGAAAGCCGCCCCAAGTAAAGCGCATAGCCTCCCTCTCCAGATCCAACACCCGGGTCTTTTACGACGAAGTTAGGCTTCACATGCATGCGATCTTCAGGCAAGCCATTCTCAAGCATCTTTTCGCGTGTAAACTCGGACGCCGCGATATATGCATCGACCCTGCGGCCATACGTTCGGATCAGTCGATGTGTCGCCCCCATCACAGTCAGTACCGCGCTGCCTGCTCGGCTATCGCGGTAACACGCGTGCCTCACCGAAGGCCAGGCTACCGACTTACCTGCACATTCCTCGCAGATTTTGCCCTCTCGGAAGAACGTCCCCTTCGGGCAGAGCAGTCGATAGTTGTGCAGCGTTTGGACGACCGCCGCCCCGCCGCGATGGGCAGCGTAATACGCAGAGGGCGAGATCAACGGCATCGTGTTGTGAAAATGCACGATCTCCGCATTCTCTTGCCGAACCAACTTCTCCAATTCACGCGCAGCGGATCGACTCCAGATCGTACGCGCGGCGAGTCGCAGGGATGAGAGATTCCCAACATCGTCATTGTGCCGAGTGAACTGCGTGACGCGGTGGCCACGCGAAGTCAGCAGCGCCCGCTCATCTTCAACGACCGAATCTTCTCCACCGGGCACCTGGTAGTAATTGTGGACCTGGATGATGTTCAAGATCAATCTCGCGACGGTGCGGTCAGTCTAACGGAAAGGCCGACCCTGAATGGATCGGCCCAAAACGCTTCATGCCTGATGAGATATTCCCAAAAACGGCGGCGATCTATGACAGAATGTCATTGACCACATGCCCGTGGATATCGGTCAGCCGGAAGTCCCTGCCCTGATATCGGTAGGTCAGTTTCCGGTGGTCGATGCCCAGCAGGTGCAGGATGGTCGCATTGAGATCATGAATGTGCATCGTGCCGGGCGTCCATTTGTCCTTGTTCGGGATCGGCTTCATCGGTGTGCCATCGGGGTGAGCGATGTTGTAACCAAAATCGTCGGTTTGGCCATAGGTAATCCCGGGCTTGACGCCTCCGCCTGCCATCCAGACGGTGAAGCAGCGCGGGTGGTGATCACGGCCATAATTGTCCTTGGTCAGTTTGCCCTGGCAGTAGGCAGTACGCCCGAACTCGCCGCCCCAGACGACCAGCGTGTCCTCCAGCATGCCCCGCTGTTTGAGGTCCTTGATTAATGCTGCGGAGGCCTGATCGATGTCCTTGCACTGGCTCTCGTGCTCGCCGGCAAGATTGCCATGCGCGTCCCATCCGCGGTGAAAGATCTGGATATTGCGGACGCCACGCTCAGCCAGGCGTCGCGCATTGAGGCAGCAGGCGGCGAAGGTGCCCGGCTCCTTTGCCTCCTCGCCATAGAGCTTGAAAGTCTCTTCGTTCTCGTCTGAGAAATCCATCAATTCGGGCACGGAGGTCTGCATGCGATAGGCCATCTCGTGCTGCTTGATCCGCGCGAGGATCTCTGGATCGCCGAACTCGTCATGCTGAGCCTGGTTGATCGCGGCGAGTGCGTCGAGTTGCTTACGGCGATCATCTTTGCTGACCCCCTTGGGGTTGTTCAGATACAGCACCGGATCGCCATCGCTGCGAAGCAGCACACCCTGGTGATCGGAAGGTAGAAATCCGGTGCCCCATAGACGTGCGAAGAGCGACTGCTCTGCAAACCTCGACTTGGCGTGCATCACGACATAGCCGGGCAGGTTCTCGTTCATCCGCCCGAGGCCGTAACTCAGCCATGCACCGAGAGAAGGACGGCCAGGAATTTGCGAGCCGGTCTGGATATAGGTCACCGCAGGGTCGTGGTTGATTGCTTCGGTAAAGGTGCTGTGGATGACACAGAGTTCTTTGGCCACCGTAGCAGTGTGCGGCAAAAGCTCTGAGATATATACGCCATCCTGATTATTTTCGTACTTCGTGAACTTGTACTTGGTCGGGCAGACGGGCAGCGTTTTCTGTCGACTGGTCATCCCCGTGATGCGTTGGCCATCGCGGACATACTCAGGCAGGTCCTTACCAAACATCTCCTTCATCTTGGGCTTGTAGTCCCAGAGGTCGTGGTGGCTAGGGCCGCCAGACATGAAGAGATAGATGACGCGTTTCGCCTTCGCCTTGTGGTGCAGGCCGGAGGCTTGTTCGGCACCCTGAGCAAAGAGTTCGGGCGACAGCATGCCTGCCATGGCTGCGGTGCCAAGACCAAGCGCGGTCTTGCCGAAGAACTGTCGGCGGGTGCAATTCAATTGCGATTCGCAGTACGGGTCGTGTTGCATCACTAAGCCTCTTGCTGGTTTACTTCGTTTTGATCATTAGTAAAGTCGGATGGCAACATCCGAAGCCAGGACCGTCGCGCATACCTTCGTCCATGCGGCATGTTCCGCGGCATCCAACGAAGCATCACGCGACGCTTCGCCGATCGAAAGCAGCGACTGAGCATCCTCGTTTGAATCGGCATAACGCTGTGTCATTTGTCCTAGCAGGCCCATACATGCCTCTCGTTCGACCTTGCTCGGCTGACGGCTTGCCAGCAAAAGGAAAAGCCGGTCCAAGCGATCTTTATCCTCTTTCTCATGCTGGATCAACCGCTGGGCAAGCACACGCGCCAACTCGACGCGCTGTGTTTCGTTCAGCAGACCAAGCGACTGCAGCGACGTATTCGTCCGTGATCGCCGTACGCAACTCACCTCTCGGCTTGGAGCGTCAAACAGTGTCATCATGGGGTGCGGGCTTGTCCGCTTCCAATACACATAGAGTGACCGGCGATAGAGCTTGTCACCCGTATCCTGCTTGTACTGCTTTGTGTTCGACGCCGGGTGCGCGAGCTGCTTCCACATGTTCGGCGGCTGGTAAGGCTTGATCCCCTGCCCACCCATCTCGTCACGTAGCATCCCGCTAGCCCACAACGCAACATCACGGATCTCTTCAGCATCCAGCCTATGCCCCGGGCCACGCGCAAACAGGCGATTCTCAGGATCCTCCACTTCTTTTCGGTGTGCAGAGCGCTGCTTGAATGTCTTGCTCGTCACCATCAGCTTGAGCATATGCTGCAGGTTCCAACCGCTGTCCTGCAATTCAACCGCTAAGTAGTCCAGCAACTCGGGGTGTGTCGGCTGCTCGCCCTGCAGGCCGAAGTCTTCGGGCGTCCGTACAAGGCCATAGCCAAAGACCCGCTGCCAGATACGGTTCACGAGAACACGCGAGGTCAGCGGATGTTCGCGTGCGGTCAGCCACTGAGCAAGCCCCAGCCGATTGACCGCTGCACCCTCTGGCAGTTCACCGAGCACATCCAGCGTGCTGGGCGACAAGGGATCGCCGGTTGGCAGGTTGTACTCACCTCGGTCCAGCAGCTTTGTTTCGCGAGGCTTTGGCAACTCCTTCGCCACAAGCGTGGTGGTAAAGGACTTCTGTGCCTCAGTCATACGCTTATGTAAATCTTGAGCGGCCTTTTTATGTGCAGCATGTCGCTCATCCTTCGACTCCGAAAGGACCTTAACTCGCTCGACAAGGTCTCCAGAAGCCTTTCCATCACCATTGGGCGTCTGCTCGACCTTTGCGAGGAGAAGTGATGCCTCCACCTCGAGCCCGTGCCACTGATCCCATGCCACCTGATCCGCCGGTACTTTGATCACCGGCTTGTAGTCGAACTTGTTGCCGTCCAGCGGGCTTTCTGCCGTGTTGTTGAAAAAAGCGAAGAGCTCGTAGTACTCAGTGTGCGTGATCGGATCGTACTTGTGCGTGTGGCAGCGGGCGCACTCGAGCGTCATACCCATCATGACCGTACCCAGATTCTCAACGCGGTCAAAGTTGTTCTTGGCCTGGAACTCGGCGGGGATCACACCACCCTCTGCCGTCGTCGGGTTCATACGGACATATCCCGTCGCAACGAGTTGTTCGAGCGTCGGGGTCTCCAGCAAATCGCCAGCGAGTTGCCACGTGATGAATTCATCCAGCGGGAGATTGCTGTTGAAGGCGCGGACTACCCAGTCGCGGTAGGGATGGATGCCGCGCCGGTTGTCCAGGTGCAGTCCGTGCGTATCGCCATAGCGCACTGCATCGAGCCAGAAGCGGGCCTGATGCTCGCCGTAGCGCGGACTATTGAAGAGCTCTTCAACAAAGCGCTCGTAGGCCCCGGGCTTTGAGTCCTTCAGAAATGCGTCGAGTTTCTCTAATTCTGGTGGCAGGCCTGTCAATAAGAGCGAGACACGCCGGGCAAGCGTCGCCTTGTCAGCTTCTTGAGCAAAACTTATCCCAGCCTGCTTCAACTGCAGACCGACCGCATAGTCGATCGCGTCGCTGCCGACATACTTGGCGGGCAATTGCTTCTTCGGCGGCACAAAAGCCCAGTGCTTGGCATAACCCCCGCCCTGCTTCACCCAGCGTGTCAGTAACGCACGCTCCTCATCCGACAAGGGTTTGGACTCCTTGGGCGGCATCGGATCATCTTCATCATGGATACGAAAGACCAACTCGCTGTCATCAAGGTTGTCCGGGTCGATGGCCTTGTAGCCAGCGAGTTCTTTCGTTGCGGCCTCGTAAGAGTCCAAGCGAACAAGATCTTTACGCTTCGTGTCGGGACCATGGCATGCAAAGCACTTGTCCGAGAGGATCGGCAGAATCTGGCGGGCGAAATCGACCTCGCCGGCTGGCTCTGATGTCTGAGACACTTGCTCGACCTGGCCCTGTGCAGGCTGGCCCGCCACATCCGACCCCTGGCAGGCGTAAAGGCCACCTAGAGACAAACAAAGTACGAGTACAGACAAGTAACGACGAGAGGCATTCATGGGCAGCGCATCCATTTACATCGGTCTGCACACATCATACGCAAGGTCCATGCGACGCATCAGACGCACGATTGACTTGCGCTCACTTCCTGCAGTCTGATCCGAGGCCTACAAGAAGCAAAGGTGATCAGGATGCCAGGATTTCCTTGACCACTTTTGCAGGTTCGACGCCAGTCAGACGCTGGCTCAGGCCCTGGAACTTGAAGCTCAAACGATTGTGATCAACACCCATCTGGTTCAGGATCGTGGCATTGAGATCACGAATGTGGACGCCGCCATCAACCACGTTGTAAGAGTAGTCGTCGGTGACGCCGTGCTCGACACCGCCCTTGATCCCGCCGCCTGACATCCACATCGAGAAGCATCGGCCGTGGTGATCACGCCCCGAGTTAAGCTTACCCTGGCTGTAGGCGGTGCGTCCAAACTCACCGCCCCACACGACGAGCGTGTCATCGAGCAGGCCACGCTGCTTGAGGTCGGTCACCAGTGCCGCAGAGGCCTGATCGGTGTCTTTGCACTGGTTAGCCAGGTGGGTGACGAGTGAGTGGTGCTGGTCCCAACCGCGGTGGAAGAGCTGAACAAAGCGGACACCGCGTTCCATCATCCGGCGGGCCAGCAGGCAGTTCGCCGCATACGTGCCCGGCTTCCGCGCGTCCTCGCCATAGAGTTCGAACGTGCTGTCGGGCTCGTCCGACAAATCGGTCAAGTCAGGGACCGAAGTCTGCATGCGGTAAGCCATCTCGTATTGGGCAATCCGGGCCTCAATCTCGGGGTCGCCGGTGGCGGCGGCGTGCTTGGCGTTGAGTTCGGCCAACGCGTCGAGTTGATCCCGACGGAGTTCACGATCGACACCATGCGGGTTGTTCAGGTGCATGACCGGGTTCTTGCCGGAGCGAAGCCTCACACCCTGGTGCTCGCTGGGCAGGTAGCCGCTGCCCCAGAGCCGCGAAAAGATCGGCTGGCCCGGGTTCTTACCCGAGCCCTGACTGATCAGAACCATGTATGCAGGCAGGTTGTCATTTTCAGATCCCAGGCCATAGCTGAGCCATGCACCCAACGAAGCCTTGCCGACCTGCTGGCTGCCGGTATTGATAAAGGTGATCCCCGGGTCGTGGTTGATCGCCTCAGTGTTCACTGCTTTCAGAACCGCGATGTCATCGACGATCTCTGCGGTGTGTGGGATCAGTTCGCTGCCAACCCATCGGCCACATTTGCCGTGCTGCTTGAAGGGCTTGATCGGCGCATTTGTAAGGAACTGTTTTTGTCCTGCGGTCATGCCGGTGACACGCTGGTTACCTCGAACCTCGCCGGGAAGGGGCTTGCCATGGATCTTGTCCCAGTGAGGCTTGTAGTCCCAAAGATCGATGTGGCTTGGGCCGCCCGATTGGAAGAGGTAAATCGCACGCTTGGCCTTGGGCGCAAAGTGTGGCAGGTTGGGCAGGCCGAGGGCGGGGTCGGCGGCAACTGGCGTAGGCTTGGTCGGGGCCGCGGCAAAAGCTTTTGGACCCAATAACGAGGCAAGCGCAGCAGCGCCAACGCCGTTGCGTACCTGATTGAAAAGTTGTCGGCGGGTCAGCCCGCGGTGGTATTCAGTAATCGGGTCCATGATGACTACTCCCGTGTGATGACTTCATCGAGATTGAGAATGATGGTGGCGGTGGAGGTCAGTGCAGCAACAAAGGCATCATCTTTGCCCACCAACGCGGCAGTTGCATCCGCATCCTTCTCGAAGCGTGCGAGCGCTTGTTCGAAGTGAGCCATCAAAGCTTTAAGTTCAGTTTTCGAAGGCGCTCGGCCAGTGGCTCTTTGGAACATGTAGGTGATTGGAGAAGACTTATCGAGCAAACCGCCCTTTGCGGCCAGTTCTGCCAGCCCCTTGGCTGCCGCGACATACTCCGGGTCGTTGAGTAGAACAAGCGCCTGCAGTGGCGTATTGGTACGCGACCGCTGAACCGTACAGACCTCTCGCGATGGGGCATCGAACGCAATCAACGACGGTGGCGGGCTGGTCCGTTTCCAGAACGTGTACATGCTTCGGCGAGTCAGGTCGGCATCCGAACTGGGGTAAAACGCCTGAGCGGTAAAGGCGTTGCCGTAGCCGAAGTGGCTGACTTCGCGCCAAAGGCCATGTGGCTGGCTGGGGTAGACGCTGGGGCCACCAACGCGAGCATCAAGCTTGCCGGCGATGGCCAACGCATTGTCACGGATGACCTCGGCAGACAGACGATAACGAGAGGCACGTGCAAGCAAGGCGTTACCCGGGTCGCGCTGGTACAGCTCACGTGATGCAGAAGAGGACTGACGGTATGTCGCAGACATCACGATCTGCTTGATCATGCGTTTCGTGTCCCAACCGCTTTCGACATAATCCGTCGCGAGGTAGTCCAACAGATCGGGGTGCGTCGGGTATGAGCCCTGCATGCCGAAGTCATTGAGCGTGGTGACCAAGCCTTGGCCGACGAACATCTGCCAGAGCCGATTGACCGCAACACGTGCAGTCAGTGGATGCGACGGCTCAACCAGCCATTGCGCCAGGTGCAGTCGTGATGGGCCGGTCGTCTTCTTTGGGGCGGCAGAGGCGGGGCCGATGCTCCATGGCGCCATCGATGCCGGGCCGAGCTCTGAAGCCTCAGCCCACTTGCTGTCGTCAAAATCAATGGCAGCCCATTGCTTAGGCGCTTGCTGCGCGACCTTCCATTCCTTGCTGGTTCCGATCACCTGTTTATCATCAATCACCAGCGAGGCCAATAGTCCGGCGGCGCCACCGGTATTCACCGCCTCGATCGCGATGACATTTTTACCCTTGACGAGGTTCTTGCTGACGTCATAGGTCGCAGGCGTCATCCAGGGATCATTACTACCCAGTAATTTTCCGTTGAGATAGGTCGTGCACTTATTGTCAGCGGTGGCTCGCAGGATCGCTTTGGCGGGCTTTTCTTTCAGATACAGGATGTAGCGGAAATAGCGCGGTTTGTTGTCCTGCTCCTTCGCCGCGGCCTTCGGATGATCCCACACCCAACTCGCCGCCTGCCATGGATTCGTCACGCTCGGATTGCGTTCCTTGCCTGTCTTGATCGCAGGTGCTTCAAGATCCAGCGGCGGCAATATGCCGGGCACACCCGCACTGACCGGCTGGCTCTTGTCCGGATTGTCGTATTCTCCGCGCGTCAGCACGTAGGTCTGCTTCGGCCCTTTCTCCTGCATGACCATGACTGAGGCCCGCCCGGCTTTCAGGTCGCTTTCCAGCACGATGATCTCGCGTTTGATCGTCGATACGTGCCGATTAAACAGACGGGTTGTCTTTCCAAAAGCCTTGTTGATCTCGCCCCACTGCGCATCGCTGCGTTCCGCTGCAGGCACCGCGAACGCCTGGGCCAATGCACCTTGGGCAGTATCCTTGGCCGAGGCCTCCCACTTCGCACGGGCCTCAATCAGTTCCGGCGGATGGATCTGGTAACGCTTGAGCGTAGCGATCCGAGCCTCGACATCTCGCTTGAATTGCTCGTCACCGGTCAGCTTGCCCGTCGCGCGAATCACCGGCGGTGTATTCGCGTTGGTCGCGCCCTTACCGCGGATATCCCCCGTATCAAAAAACGCATAGAACCGGTAGTAGTCCTTCTGAGACAGCGGGTCGTACTTGTGATCGTGGCACTGGGCACACTGCATGGTCAGGCCCATGAATACCGTCGAAACCGTGTCGATCTTGTCGGCGATATAGGTGACGCGGTATTCCTCGGCGATCGTGCCACCCTCGTGCGTGTTCATGCTGTTGCGCAGAAAGCCGGTTGCCAGCCGCGTCTCATCCGTCGTATTTGGAAGCAGGTCCCCGGCCAACTGTTCGACAACGAACTGGTTGTACGGCATGTTCTTGTTGTACGCGTCGATCACCCACTCACGCCAGAGCCACATGTCTCGGTGGTCATCGATCGAAAAGCCATTCGTATCCGCATACCGCGCCGCGTCGAGCCAGGTCAGGGCCATGCGCTCTCCGAAATGCGACGAGGCAAGCAGACGATCAACCGCTTTCTCATATGCGTTGCCACTCTTATCCGCGAGATACGTATCGATCTCTTTGATCGTCGGCGGAAGGCCGGTGAGGTCCAGTGTCAGACGACGCAATAACGCCGCCTTGTCCGCCTCCGCGCTCGGCTTGAGTTGGTTGGCTTCGAGTTGGCGAAGTACGAAGTGATCAATGTCGTTGCGCGGCCAGTCCTTATTTTTGACTTGAGGCAAGTCTGGCATGGAAGGGGCAACAAACGACCAGTGTGATTCATATTTCGCCCCCTGCTTGATCCACTCGATGAGAAGCTTTTTCTCGTTGTCCGACAACTCGAGATGAGACTTGGGCGGGGGCATCACGAGCTTGGCCTTCGTCGAATTAATCCGAGAGACCAGATCGCTCAACTCTGGCTTACCCGGCTCAATCGCAAAGTAGGCACCGGCATAATCTTCGCCGTCCTCAGTCACGTCCAGACGCAACTCCGCGGCGCGGTGCTGGTTGTCCGGCCCGTGGCAGGAGAAGCACTTATCCGACAGAATCGGTCGGATATCGCGGTTGTATGAAATCCGCTTATCATCCTCAGCAAATGCCGGGCAAGTGAAAAGCAAAAGCAGGACGAGGAAATGACATTGCTTTATTACATAATCCATAACAACATTATTTCACGCCTACCTCAATCTGGGCAATGTATATGACGACTTATTTATTGTAAAATACGCGCATCTCGAAGCGTGCCCAACAATTTGAAAAGATACGACAAGCCTTCTTCAAGAGGCTTGGTGATGAGCAGGACTTCGTGCAGTTGTTCGATCACCTGCCCGCGGTTTACTTCTTCATCAAGGACGCCGACGGACGATTTATTTACGTCAACGAGGCACTTAAAAAAGTGCTTGGCCGGTCTGACGAGCAGATCATTGGTTGTACAGACGATGATTTTTTCTCCTCCGAACTGGCGGATGCCTATCGGGCGGAAGACCGGGAAGTGATGAGCTATGGTCGGACGATTTCGGACCGGGTCTGGCTTGTACCGGACCGAGGAGGGGCATTGAATTGGTATGTCTCGACCAAGACACCTTTGAAAAATCGCAAGGGCGAGCCGATCGGGATCGCCGGGGCGATGCAGGACATACAAAAGACCGGTTCAGTTCTGGGGCCTTACGAGGAAATGAGCGATGTGGTGCGCTATGTGGCCGAGCACTACGCCGAGAAGATCACGGTCGATGAGTTGGCCGGCCTCGCACACCTTTCGACCAGCCAGTTCACACGACAGTTCAACCGCCTGTTCCAGATGACACCGGCGAGGTACCTGACCCGAATCCGAATCAATGCCGCTTGCAGCCTGCTGACACGGACCGATCTGGACCTCACATCGATCGCGGAGCGCTGTGGCTTCCACGACGCAAGCCACTTTGTGAAGCAGTTCAAAAAACAGATCGGGATGACACCCGGCGAGTACCGGGCGGGCTGAGACATCAGTTCGAGACACCATGGCCAACGCGCGGCACATCGATCTGGATCAAATCGGGCCTGTCAGTTGAAGCCTTGATCTTCTCGATCGCCTCGCGAACAAGTTTGCCATCATGCCGCCGGGCTCGTTCACGTCGCTTCGCGTCGTTTGCCTCCATCTCCTCGGCGACCTGCTCAAGCTGTGGGATGATCCGCTGGGCGTGCGCGCCATACCCGACGAGGTAGTTCAGAATCTTTGGCGTCTCACGCGATCCGCCGTGGGCGTTAAACACAGCGGCAAGGTAAGTGACGCCTGCGTCCATGCCTTCCTCGACTTTATGCTTCGCCAAGAGCTTGAGCCCTGCGGTGCGGATTCCCTTATTAAACATGATGCCGCTGGGGGACGACTCGACAACCGCCCCGTAAATCGCCGGGAGCAGCGGTCGAATTTCTTCAAGCGTGAGCTTGTCATAGACCGAGCTGAACGCGCCGCGTGCCCGGCCGTCCTCGTTCTGCAAACCGGCTCGCACTGCTTCGATCAGCAAGTCACGGTCAACCCCATCGACCGACCGACCAAGCAGGCCGTTTCGGTTAAACAATGCGAATGCGAGATAGCGCTGTTCCATCTTCCGCGGATCGACATCCGTGTACTGATCCGCCTGTGCCAATCGCGTCAGCAGTGCTGGGATTGCCTCGCGAGCGGGATCTCCGATACTGGCCAACGCATCGGCCACGAGAATTCGCAGCCATAGGTCCTCGGCCTTAAATGTCTCTAATAAGACAGGCACCGCGCCTTCGTTTCCGCCTCTTACATGCTTAAAGCCGTGGCACGCACCGTACTGCGTGTAAAGGTCATCTGACTTGAGCATCTCGACCAGTTGCGCCTGCACCTGCGCCTTCTTTCGGCCAAGCGCCATCGCTGCACGCTCGCGCACGATCGGGGACCAACTGCTCAGCCGCTCCATCAATTGCGCTTCGGTTAATGCATCGTAGTAGCTGTTGCGATCGAGGTTGTTCCAGCCCCGGCCGTCCTCGATCAGACCCTTTGCTTCTTTCGCGGAAATCTGCGGGACCACCTGTTTGCCCTTGCCAGTGATGCGCAACTCCTTGAGCGGCATGGCATAGGCGAGCAGTTTGACGCCGGTCGTATCCCAGAATTTGTACTTGTCGTACCTCGGCTCGGGTGGGCCCTGGTGCATAAACGTGCCGTCCCACTGACGGGCCATATCGAAGTAGCCGCTGCCGTACTCTTTCATCCACGCGCCAGTGGCGTTCGGGCCTGAAGGGTTAATCCCGGGCATTGCCCATTGGATATTGAAGAAATTGCCGGTGTGGCCGGTGTCGCGTGCATTGCCATGTGTCGCGACACTCATTCTTGAGAAGTACTCGGCTGCTTCCTTCTCGCCGAGGATATTGAACAGCACGGCCGCCATGCCGTTCTTGCCGTTATCGTCGTGAGTCTGGGTCCAGGGATGGTGATCGCCATAGGGGATACAGCCCTTGCCGACATAGAACCGGATGAGATTAGTGCTCTTTTCAATCGCTTCGTCCAGTGCAGGATCATCGACGCCGGCTTCCCGTGCAAGGACCAGGCCGATGGTCATCGGCACACCGGGTGCGTTCATCATGCCGTAGCCCATGAGGATGCCGTTGGGCTGTGCAAAACGGTGGCCCCACGAACCGACGATGCTCTGCCCATTGGCACACTCCATCGCCAGGCGTTCGAGACCGGGCATGACAGAGGTGTCGCCGGTCGCGATGACGTACTCTGAGAGGTAGATCAGGATCGGCCCGTACCACCAGGACACGTATCCGCCGGGCTTGGATGCTGCCGCAAATTCCGCTTCGCGCTTGAGCAGCGGCAAGTACTTCTTCTCACCACTTGCGAGCAACCCGAGCGCGTTGAAAGATCGTACGATCGGGTTGGGCCTGTACTTCTCGTCCGCCATCGTCTTGGCCAGCGCTTCACAACCCTGTTCGAGAATACGCTTGGACTTGGGGCAGTCGTATGGCGCGGTCGCGCTGTAGGTGCCGAGCACTGGCAGTTTGACGGTGACCGAATGGGTCTTGCCATCACGCCAGACCCTCAGCACGAGGTCTCCCTTGCCTGCATCAGATTCTGCGTAGGTCAGGGCCTTGCCGAACTCAAAGCGTGCGTTCGTCGAAAACGCCTTGCCATGGACACCGAGGATCACATCGCCCAACTGCAGCACGCCGTCCGCTGGCGAGCCCGGCTCGATCTTGGTGATCGCGATCTGGCGAGCACTCGTTGTCGTCAGGCGATTGGGGTACATCCAACCGCGGGCACCGGTCGCACCAAGTGCCCAATCCTTGTCATAACCTTCGGGGATTGTTCCGCCCTTGGTCAGATCGGGGTTCTTAGCATTGCCGTTTGCGGCGGCCGATGCGTTTGGAGCGATCAAGAGAGCGATCATTGAGATCGCCAGGACAGTCAGCAGGCGGAAGTTCATATTCTTTCTCGTTTTGTGGCCATCAAGTCCACAGAGTGTAATGGTAGATGGCGAAAGCGCAGTCTTATTTCACATATCGGCGGAATTTGATAAAAATATCAATCTACCCCCACGCTATTCACCTCAAGCCCAGGCGAGAGCCCGATTCTCTGGAAGGAGAACCACTTCATGCTTCAACACAGTCTCAAGCGTTTACTCGTGATCACCGCCCTGCTGCTCTGCACGAGCGCCTATGCCGCAGATAAGCCCAATATCGTTTTGATCATCTCCGATGACCACTCGTTCACGGACTACGGCTTCATGGGCCACGACGTGATCAAGACGCCGAACCTCGACAAGCTTGCCAGCGAGAGCGCGCTCTTCCGCCGCGGCTATGTCCCCACCGCATTGTGCCGCCCCGCGTTGATGACGCTGGCGACCGGTACGTACTCGCACGTCAACCTGATCACCGGCAACGACCCGGCCAGGAATAAAATCAACGAGGCCTACGTGAAGGCCAAAAACACGACGGCCAAGGAACAACTGATCGAAAATGTCGATCGCTACAAGACCCTGCCACAAGCCCTCGGCGAGTTGGGCTACCTCAGCCACCAGAGCGGCAAATGGTGGGAAGGCAGCTACCAGCGTGGCGGCTTCACCCACGGCATGACGCGTGGCTACCCCAAGCCTGGTGGTCGGCACGGCGACGACGGCCTCAACATCGGCCGACGCCCCGGTGACGCCCCGCGTGCGAGCGAAGGCACGGACATCCCCGCCTCAATGAAACCGATCGATGACTTCATCGACATGGCCGTTGAGAAGGACAAGCCGTTCTTCATCTGGTACGCACCGTTTCTGCCGCACACCCCGCACAACCCCCCGGCTCGACTGCTGGACAAGTACAAACAGGAAGGCCGACCGCTCTCAATCGCCAAGTACTACGCGATGGTTGACTGGCTCGATGAGAGCTGTGGCCATCTGATGGGCAAGCTCAAAGACGCGGGCATCGACGACAATACCCTCGTGATCTATGTGACCGACAACGGCTGGGTCCAGAACCCCAATGGCGGGGGCTACGTTGAACGCTCCAAGCGGAGCCCCAACGAAGGCGGAACCCGAAACCCGATCATGTACCGCTGGTCGGGCAAGATCAAACCTGCCGACCGCAAAGAACTGGCCACCAGCATCGACATCTACCCGACCATCCTCGCCGCTGCCGGCGCAAAGATCCCCGGCGATCGGCCCGGGCTCAACCTGCTTGAGAACCTGACGACCGGCAAGGCGATCGACCGCGACACGATCTTCGGTGAGTCGTTTGCGCACGACATCTACGACATCCGTAACCCCGAGGCCTCGCTGCTGTACCGCTGGGTGATCAAGGACAACCTCAAACTGCTGCTCACCTACGACGGCATCCCAGGCAAGATGAAATACCCGCCCAAGACATTTGAGCCACAGCTCTACGACCTTGAAAAGGACCCCTTAGAGAATAAGAACCTCGCGAAGGATCACCCGGATCAGGTCAAGGCACTCACTGGTTTGCTCAACAGCTGGTATCAGCCCAAACAGGCCAAGCACAGCGGCAACAACAAGCCATAAATCACCGGAATCAAAATAACCCAGGCCCCGTTCATCGCGGGGCTTTTTCATGCGCGCCGCCGTCTTACAATAGGGACACGCCCCTGCACCAGCGAGACCGCCATGTTCATCATCCGCAAGATCGGCAAAACACTCCGTGGCCAGGCCAAGCCCTACCAGATCATCTCCGCGGCCATCCTTGGCACGCTGATCGGTTTCGCCCCGCCGCTGAGCAATGCACCGCTTTACCTCGTCGGGGTCGTCATCCTGCTGGCGATCCTCAACGCCAACTTCTTCATCGCCACCTTCACCGCAGGTGTCGCCAAACTGCTCGCGCTCGCACTGATGCCGGTCTCTTTTGAACTCGGGCTGATCCTTGTTGATGGCCCACTGCAGGGTTTCTTTGCGACGCTGATTAATGCACCGGTCACCGCACTGATGGGCTTCGACTATTACGTCACCGCGGGGGGCACCGTGCTGGCCCTCGTGCTAGGCACTTTGATCGGTGTGGGGTACGTCACGCTAATTGGGCGCTTTCGAAAGAAGATGGCCGACGTCGAAGCGCACAGCGAGAAATACGCGGACTTCGCTTCCAAGCGTGTTGTCCGCATCGTCATGTGGGTACTCTTCGGCGGAAAGGCCAAGATGACCTACACCGAACTGACCGAGCAGAGCAAGATCGGCAACCCCGTACGCCCGCTGGGTGTTGTATTTGCGGTACTGCTGGTGGGGCTACTTTTCGTTGTGCAGCAGTTCTTTGCCAGCAACTTGATTACAACCCTGCTCAAGGGCCAACTCGAAGAATTCCACGGCGCGACCGTCGATGTCCAGGGTGTTGAACTGGACCTGGCCAACGGCCAACTCACGGTTGATCAACTGGCCATGGCCGACCCGGACAATCTCGCGACCGACCTGATCCGTGCCAAACAGGTACAGGCCAAGATCTCTACCGCCAACCTTCTGCGCAAGCGGATCGTGATCGACACGATTGTGGTGGATGACGCCGTGCAAGGCGCGACGAGAGATACACCGGGCGTACTGATTGGCAAACGCCCCGAGCCAA
This sequence comes from Phycisphaeraceae bacterium, assembly GCA_049611445.1. Lineage (GTDB taxonomy): Bacteria > Planctomycetota > Phycisphaerae > Phycisphaerales > Phycisphaeraceae > JAHQVV01. The sequence goes on from JBMZAP010000071.1 coordinate 16,836, forward strand.
GCGTGCCCGAGGAGGCGAAGTCCATCGAGGACTGGTTCGCCAGGGCAAAGGTCTGGAAGGAACGACTCGACACCTTCCGCAACTGGCTAGAAAAGCTGCGTGGATCAGCCGAAGAAGGCGCAGCCGACGAGGAAGAGAAAGACCGATTGCGAAAGTGGGCCGACCTGTATGGACACGCGGACGTCCGCGCAACCCACCTCGTCGAAGACACGCCGACCGTGCTGGTGCGCGACACAAAGATCAACAAGCTGCGTGCGCAGTGGCCGGACGAGGAGACACTGGACCTCCACGCGACGAACCTCTCCACGCACCCCGAGCTCGCACCAGATAAGCCACGGATTACGGTGAAGTCCAGTGCGGAGACTTTCGATCTGGACATCGCCATCGCGCCACGCGCAAAGCCCGACCTGCAGAGCACGCTCAAACTGACACTTCGCAACCAATCCATCGACGAGACGCTGGACGACCTGGACGTCGGCAGCGACACAGCTTTCTCTGGCGGGACCTGGCTGGCGGGGATCGACGGAGACTGGTCGGACTTGAGCGGGCTGGACCTGCCGCTGACGCTGATCCTTGAGAACACCAACCTCGCCCTGCCGGGCATCGATCCGACGCCGATCGAACGCATGCCGCTGTCGTTCGGCATCACCGGCCCGATGGATTCGCCGGGCCTGACAATCGACCACGAGCAACTCATTCAGTCACTCAAGGAAAACGCAGGCAACGCGATCCTCAACCAGTACGTCGGCAAGGCCTCCGATGAACTCAAAGCCAAGCTCGGCGAAGAACTGGGCGGCGAACTGGGTGGCGAGGTTGGCGGCCTGCTGGAAGGTATCCTCGGCGGAGACAAGAAGGACAAGGACGACCCATCCAAGGAAGACGATGACACGTCTGGTGAAGGCGATATCACCGACAAACTCCGTGAAGGCCTTGGCGGACTGTTGAACCGGGACAGCGACGATGAGTAGTTAAACCTGATGAAGCTCAACATCGGCGGCGTCGCGCTGCCTACCAATCTGCTGCTTGCTCCCGTGGCCGGGTACTACGATCTGGCCAACCGCCTTGTCGTGCGCAGCGTCAAAGGCGTTGCATGTGAGAGCGATCATCTCGGGGACGATCGTTACGACATCGGGGACGGCACCTACGGCGCGGTCGGGCTGACCTGCACGGAACTACTTTGCCCACAGGCGATCCTGAACGAGTCGCACAAGACGCAATGGCTGGCAGCGACGTCGCCGGAGGACAGGCCCGTGGCGATGCAGCTGTACGGGGCCGAGCCTGCGATCCTTGCCGAGGCCGCGCGTTGGGCGGAAGCACAGGGTGCCGCGATCATCGACATCAACATGGGCTGCCCCGTTGATAAGGTCACGAAAAAGAACGGCGGATCTAAGCTGCTCTGCGACCCTGATTTCGCGGTGACGATCACGAAGACCGTGGTCGACGCGGTCAACACGCCGGTGACCTGCAAGATTCGGCTGGGCTGGGACGAGGATCAGATCATCGCAGACACCTTGCCAAGCAAACTGTGCGACGTCGGGGCAAAGGCCATCACCGTGCACGGCCGAACGACCGCGATGAAGTTCCGCCCGTCCGTTCGGCTCGAAGGCATCGCCATGACCGTTGAGGGCGTCAAGAAGCACCACCCGAACATCCCCGTCATCGGCAACGGCGACATCAAGGCCCCGGAGGACGCCAGACGCATGATCGATGTGACCGGCTGCGACGGCGTCATGGTCGCCCGCGGCGCGTTCGGCCAGCCCTGGCTGTTCCGCGACATCGCCTACCACCTGAAGACCGGCAAACTTGCCGAGCCTTTGCCGCGTTACCAGCGTGCCCAACTCGTACTGGATCACTTCGAGCACTTGCTCCAACACCGAGGCGAACGGATTGCAGTCAACACGATCCGCTTCCGCACAAGCAAGTATTCCGCCCACGTCCAGCCCTGGCCGGGGTTAAGACGGAACGTCCAGCCGATGAAGACGGCCGAGGAGTTCCGGGAGTACTGGCAGGCGGGGATTGAGCGGATTAAGGAAGAGGATGCG
>JBMZAP010000072.1:0-18632 GCA_049611445.1 Phycisphaeraceae bacterium
GTTTGGCGTTGTCTACATCATCGATTCCATCAGCGTGATCATCGGCAGGAACAGCGAGATGACGATGCCGCCGACGATGACGCCGAGCACAATAACCATGATCGGCTCGAGCAGAGAGACCAGGCCCGCCACCGTGTTGTCGACTTCTTCGTCGTAGTTATCCGCGATCTTTTCGAGCATCTTGTCCAGGTCACCTGTCTCTTCGCCGACGTCAATCATGTTGACGACCAGCGAGTCACAGACCTTGGCCTTACGCAGTGGCTCGGCAAACGAGTCGCCCTGGCGGACCGAGTCATGCACCGCGGTAAGGGCGCGGGCGTAGACATCGTTGCCCGTCGTGTCGGACGTAATCTTGATCGCGTCGAGGATGGGGACGCCTGCGTTGATCAGCGTGCCCAACGTACGGGTGAACTTGGCGATCGTGGACTTGGAGATCAGTTGGCCCATGACCGGAGTGCGGAGCATGGCGCGGTCGATGATTGCTTTTCCGCTGGTTGTTTTACGTGCGAACTTCAGGAAGAAGAAGAACGCAAAAGGTGCGACGAGGATCAGGATAAAGCCCGGGAACCACGAGCCGTTGCCGCCCTTGTCTACGGGTAGCAGCGGGCCTGCGAGCCACTTGGCCGCCTCGATCAGGAACAGCGTCGGGGCGGGGAGTTGGGTGTCAAAGTCCTGGAAGATCTCGACGAACTTGGGCACGATGAACATCATGATGCCCAGGACGATAATCGTCGCAATCGAGATCACTGCGATCGGGTAGATCATGGCCGAGATGATGCGCTTCTTGAGTTTCTCGGCTTTTTCGAGGAACTCAGAGAGGCGTTGCAGGATGAGGTCAAGGACACCGCCGACTTCACCGGCCGCGATCATCTTGGTGTAGAGGGTGTTGAAGGCCTTGGGGTTTTTGCCCATCGCGTCGGAGAGGGAGGAGCCGCCGGAGACATCCTCGTGGATGCCTTGGAGCGAAGACTTCATCAGGCCCGGCTTCTGCTGCTGTTCAAGGATCGCCAGCGAACGCAGGATGGGTAGGCCCGCGTCCTGGAGCGTCGAGAGCTGCCGAGTGAAGAGCATGAGCTGCTTCTGGCTGACCCCACCGACGTTGATGCTGATGTCCAGGGCGCTCTTCTTCTTGGCTGAGCCGCCCGAGGAGGCCGGGCCGGCCGCGGCGGGGCCGCTGCCACGCTTCTTGGTCTTCTGTTCGCGGACCGACGTGGGGAAGAACCCCTGGCTGCGGATGCGGGCGATCGCTTCGTCGCTGTTGGCGGCGTTGATCGTCCCCTTCTGCGGCTTGCCCGCGTCGTTCAGTGCTTCAAATTGAAAGGTTGGCATAACTTTGTTTCCTTTAGCCCACCCATAGGCTTAGGGAAGAACATCCACCATTGATGGCTTAATCGGCCACCAACGTTTCACGTACGACTTCGTCAATAGTTGTCAGACCGTCAAACAACGCCAGCATCCCCGACTGACGCAGCGTCCGCATCCCGACCCGGCGGGCCTTGATCATCAGCTGCTGCGAAGATGCGTTATTCATAATCATGTCGCGGAGCTCGTCGTTGAGCACCATGATCTCAAAAATACCCAGCCGGCCCTTGAAGCCGGAGTGATTGCAGAAGTCACAGCCCGCACCGCGATACAGCGGTCGGCCGCCGATCTCCTCGGGTGTAATCTCCAGCCGCATTAGCTCTTCTTCAGTCGGCTGATACTCCTGCTTGCACTTTGAACAGATCTTGCGGACGAGCCGCTGGGCAACGATGCCCTCGAGCGTCGCGGTCACCAGGAAGTTGTCCAGGCCAAGATCGACCAGACGCGCGATCGAACTGGGCGCGTCGTTGGTGTGCAGCGTCGTGAAGACCAGGTGGCCGGTGAGTGATGCCTGCACAGCGATCTGTGCGGTCTCGAGGTCACGGGTCTCACCAACGAGGATGATGTCCGGGTCCTGACGCAGGAAGCTCTTCAGGGCTTTTGCGAACGTCAATCCCGTAGCGGGGTTGACCTGCACCTGGCAGAGGCCATCAATGTCGTATTCAACCGGGTCTTCAGCGGTAAGGATCTTCTCACTGATCGTGTTGAGCTCGGCCAGTGCAGAGTAGAGCGTAGTCGTCTTGCCTGAGCCGGTCGGGCCGGTGACGATCACGATCCCGTTGGGCTTCTTAATCAGCTGGCGGACGGTGTTGAGGTCGTCTTCGCGCAAGCCGACCTGTTCCAGGTCGAGGTTGACGTTGGAACGGTCCAGCACACGCATGACGCACGACTCGCCGAACATCGTCGGCAGCACCGCGACACGCAGGTCGACCGGCTCGCCATTGACAACCAGTTCAACACGGCCGTCTTGCGGCAGGCGACGTTCTGCAATGTCCAGGCCGGCCATAACCTTGATACGGCTGACAATCGCGGTCGCCAGGTGCAGCGGCGGGGGGATCATCTCATAGAGCACCCCGTCGATGCGGTAACGCATCTTGAATTCGTCTTCGAACGGCTCAAAGTGGATGTCCGACGCCTTGTCTTTAATGGCCTGCAGCAGCACGAGGTTCAGCAGCCGCTTGACGCGGTTGTCCTCGGCCATCTGCACAAGCTCTTCAAGGTCGACCGATTCATCGCTGGCATCGATGTTCTCGATATCGTCCGCTTCACTCAGTTCACCGATGAGGTCCGCGATCGACTCTTCGTCGTCACCATAGTGCTTCTTGATCCGCTTGGCGATCTGTTCGGCAGGAGCGACCATCGCCTCGACCTGGAAGCCCATCAATAGACGAAGGTCGTCGACCGCACGGAAGTTGTCCGCTGTCTTCAGTGCAACTGTGAGCGTGTTCATCTGCTCGTCGAACATCAACGGCAGGACCTGGTACGCGTTGGCCATCTCAGCAGGGATCTGCCTCAGCACCGAGTTCGGGATATCGAAGTCTTCCAGATCGACGATCTGCATGCCGTCCTGTGCGGCACGCGCCAATGTGACGTCGTCTTCGGTGACGTAACCGAGATCAATGAGGATCTGGCCAAGTGGACCACGGCGCTGCTTCTGCAGTTCAAGTCCTTCGTGGACCTGTTCACGCGTGATCTTGCCCATCTTGGTCAAGATGCGGCCGATCCGCTTGCCCTTCAGTTGGCTGTAATCCATCTCTGCCATGGTCGTTCTTCATGCCCAGTCGTTGTGGGCGGTTGTTTACCTATTTTAAGCCTGCCGTCAGGCGTACTCAATGCAAATCTGCTGTCCCATCAAGATTCTTCGGCCTCATCCAGTTCTGCCCGGCCAACCTGACCGCCGGCACGGTGGACCTTCTCGGCCAGCTGCTCGGCATTCTTCGAGCGGTCAATCATGTCTTCAGGGCTGATCATGCCCTTCTCATACATGCCCCAGAGGTGGTCGTCGAGCAGTTGCATGCCGAACTTCTTACCAGTCTGGATCATCGAGTCGATACGGAAGGACTTGTTGTCACGGATCATGTGTGCGATGCCGGGCGTCACCACCATGAATTCGTAAGCCGCGACCATGCCCTTCTTGTCAATACGCTTCAGCAGTTGCTGCGATAGAACGGCCATCAGCGCGGTGGAGAGCTGAATACGGATCTGTGCCTGCTGGCTCACGGGGAATGCGTCAATCAGGCGGTTAATCGTCGAGGCGGCGCCAGAGGTGTGCAGCGTTCCGAAGACGAGGTGGCCGGTCTCGGCAGCGGTGATCGCGGCCTCGATGGTTTCGAGGTCACGCATCTCGCCGACGAGCATACAGTCAGGGTCCTGACGCAGGGCACGACGCAAAGCTTCGGAGAATGACGGGACGTCTACCCCCACCTCACGCTGGTTGACGATAGAGGTCTTGTGCGGCTGGTAGTACTCGATCGGGTCTTCAATGGTGATGATGTGCCGGTCGAGATGGATGTTGATGTAGTCGATCATCGACGCGAGCGTGGTCGTCTTGCCTGAACCCGTGGGGCCGGTGACGAGGAACAGCCCACGTGGCCGACGGATCAGGTCCTTGATGATCGGCGGCATGCCGATTTCGTCAATATCCAGCAGCTTGTTGGGAATCCGCCGCAGGACCAGGGCAATGTTGCCTTTCTGCTTGAAGACGGAGACGCGGAAGCGGGCCGAGTTGTCCTCATCACTCTGGTCGCCGTAGGCGAAGCCGAAGTCGCTGCCGCCTTCTTCCTGCAGTTCGTTCTGTGATCGCTCGGGGGTGATCGCCTTCATCAGGCTGGTCGTGTCGGCAGGTTCGAGCGAGCGAGTTTTGAGTTCCACAATGCGACCACGCATACGCACGGCGGGAGGCTTGCCGACCGTCAGGTGCAGGTCGCTTGCCTCTTGGCGGATCACGGTATCAAGCAGGCGGTCGATGTGGAAGCTGGACATAAGCGGAACTCTGGTTCGCCCGCCATTTCAAAGGCGGGTGGCGGTATTGAATGTCTGGCGGCGTTGGCCACCTCAGGGGTGAAAAGCCATTTGGCTATTCGATTGTTTCTTCTTCGGCCTCAACAACACCTTCGACCTGTGCGATCTTGGCGACTTCTTTGAGCGTGGTCTTTCCTTCGAGGATTTTCAGCTTGCCGTCACCGAGCAGGTTACGCATCCCTGCGGCCTGTGCGGCTTTTCGGATATCGCTGACGGTGGAGCGGTTGAAGGCCATCTCGCGGATCTCGGCGTTCATTTTCATCAGTTCATAAACGCCGCGTCGACCGCGATAACCTGTTTCGCCACAGCGTTTGCAGCCAGCAGGCTTGTAGATTGTTTTGCCTTCAAGGTCGCTGCGTGTCATGCCGCAGAGGGCCATCAATCTTGAATCCGGGCTGTCGTCCGGTGTCTTGCAGTGCTCGCAGAGGATACGGACCAGCCGCTGTGCAAGGATCGCTTGGATCGAACTGGCGACGAGGAAGGGCTTGAGCCCCATGTCGAGCATACGTGTAATGGCCGAAGGCGCATCATTGGTGTGCAAGGTCGAGAAGACCATGTGGCCGGTCAGTGCAGCCTGGACGGCGACTTCACCGACTTCCATGTCACGGATCTCACCAACGAGGATGATGTTCGGTGCCTGACGAAGCATGGACTTGAGGATCACCGGGAAACTCATCGGTGGGTCCATATTCATATTGACCTGGCACTGGTTGATCCCTTTGAAGTTGTATTCAATCGGGTCTTCGGCAGTGATGATCTTGCGGTCGGGGCGGTTGAGTTCCTGCAGCGCTGAGTAGAGCGTGGTCGTCTTGCCTGAACCAGTCGGGCCGGTGACCAGGAAGATGCCGTTGGGCCGGTTAATGATCTCCTGGAAGGTATCCAGCGTGTCCTGCTGCATACCCAGGTTGGCCAGGCCGATCTTTGCCGCGTCGGGGCGGAGGATACGCAGGACGATCGATTCGCCGTGGTACACCGGGCAGAACGAGACGCGGAAGTCGATCGTCTCGCCGCTGATACGCATCTTGATGCGGCCGTCCTGCGGGATGCGTTTCTCTTCGATCTTGACACCCGAGAGGACCTTCATACGGGCTGTCACCGATCCCTGAATTTTCTTTGGGATTCGGTCGCGTTCGTGGCAGACGCCGTCGATGCGGTAGCGCAGTCGGACGCGGTCTTCAAAGGGCTCGATATGGATGTCCGAAGCACGGCCGGTCACCGCTTCGCCAATGATCTGGTTCACCAGTTTGATGATCGGGCCTTGATCGCCCTCATCTTCCGCAGCCGCCGCTTTCGCCGCCGCGTCAATATCGATCGACTGGTCCATCGACATGTCCATTGAGGCATCAACGGACATGTCCTGCGTCAGTTGGTCGATTGACTTCTGGTACTCGCTGCTGAGCACGTTATCAATGAACTCTTTGATCTTCGACTTGGCGCCCAGGGCCATGTCGATATCCGTACCCAGGCGGAAGCGCAGGTCATCGACCAGTGCCAGGTTCATCGGGTCGTGAACCAGCACCTTGATCTTGTTGCCATCCTTGCCCAGCGGCAGGATCGTGTACTTACGGATCATGTCTTCCGGGATCAGCGGGATCTGCGTCTTGTCGATGACGCCCGGCTGATCCAGGTCCACGTATTCCATCCCCATTTGCGAGGCCATCGCTTTGGCGACATCGTTCTCACCGGCATACCCGAGTTTGACCAGCACATCGCCGACCTTCTCTCGGGAGCCTTCGGCCATCTTGGCGGCCTCGGCGACTTGTTGCTCGTTGACGATCCCCCATTTCTGCAATAACTCGCCGACTTGATCGCGTCGTTTTGCCATCCAGGCCTCTGCTGCATACGGGAATGAATTCACACACACACCGAGGGGGTCGGTGTTCATATGAATTATCCCTCGTATGCAAAGAATTGGCAAGTAGGAAGTTGCAAAAGGGTTGCTTCCATAAGAAAAAGCAATAGGGAGTGCGGATGCCCCGGCGATCTGGCTTATGCTGTAGGCTCCGGTGATGGGCCGCATATGAGACCAGACTTGTCAGCTCGATGGTTGTGCTTTGCCGCTTTCATAGCCTTTATGTTGCTGTTTGCACCGTGTCGTGAGGCCGAAGAGCGGACGCCGGGTGAGGACCGCGTGATCCAACTCACGCTCCCGCTGGACTCGGGCCAAGTCACCGGAACAGTCACCAGCTACTCCAAGCTGACTTTTACCCTGACGTCGGAAGCAGGTGAGAGGCACCGTATCCTCTGGAATGCGATTCCCGCAAACAAGGTCGATCAGTACTGGCGATACCTCGAAGAACCGGAATCTGATGCGAAGGGGCTTTTTGAGCTCGGCGACATCCTCATCCGGCATTCTCAAGGAGAGAAACTCGCTGAGTTGGCCTTTAATCAGGCGCTGAAACTGGATGAGTCACTCAATGAATTAATCGAGCAGTCGAAAGCCGGCCGTGACCCAGACGGCACGCCAAGGTATATCGGCACGGCAGATCCCGCGATGTGGGGAGAGCTTTCTGAGCAGGCTATGCAGCAGGGCGTCGCATCGCTACGCGGCTTTGCCGAGAGAACGCAACGCGTGCTCGAGATGGAATTAAAGCTGTACGAGTCCGACCGATTCATCGTGGTAACAGACTTGGGCCCTGATGCGGCAAGAGAAGCTTCGCTTGGTTTGGTCCAGTCGTATCGTGCGGTTGCGACGCTGCTTGGTGACGACCCGGATGCCAATATATTTGTTGGAAAGTGCCTGGTCGTCCTATTTAAAAAACGGGTTGATTACATCCGCTTTCAGGATCAGCTGCATAAAACAGATGCCCGAGGCACTGGCGGCCTCTGTCACGGTTTTGGCAATGGGCACGTCCATATCGCCGCGTATCAGCGCAGCAATGAGCGGCAGACCAGGCACATCCTTGCACACGAGATGGTCCACGCTTATCTGCACCGCTATCAAACTCCGCAGCCGTTGGATGACTGGGTGAATGAAGGTTTGGCGGAATATATCGCCCATGCGATCGAGCCGCCGCCGGGCTCAAACCTCAATCTGAAATCTCGTCTCGCCCTTGAAGGCAAGCAGGGGTTGGGTGAAGAGTTTTATGGCCAGCATCTGGCTTCCTGGCAGTACGATATCGCTGGGGCATTGACCGGCTATCTTCTGAAACGTGGCAGGCAGGTCTATCCAAAGTTCATTGCTTTATTAAAAGAAGGGACGCCTGCAGAAGATGCCCTTGAACAGGTCTACCGTATGTCACCGGCCAAGCTTACCCAACGATACAAGCAGCATCTGGACCGTGAATTGAGCAAGCAACTGGGCGGCTGACACTTCTCCGAAACGATTATGTCTGACATCAACGCATCAAAACACAAGCCCGTGATTGGCCTGATGGGCGGCCCGGGTTCGGGCAAGAGTACCGTTGCCGGAATCTTTGAAGAACTCGGCTGCGCGATTATTGACGCGGACCGGCTCGCGCATGACTCGCTTCGTCAGGAAAGTGTGAGACAGCAGGTCCGCCAAAAGTGGGGGGACTCTGTTTTTGCATCAGATGGCACCATCGATCGGCCCGCGCTTGGGCATGTTGTCTTTGCAGACCCCGCCGCGCTGCGTGAATTGGAGGGCATCATTCACCCAAGGGTCCATGAAGGCCGTGCGTGCGAGCGTCAGCAGCACCAGACGGACCCCGATATTGTCGCGATCGTCGAGGATTGCCCATTGTTGCTTGAAAGCAAGCTCGACCAGAACTGCGATGCTCTCGTCTTCGTAGATACCCCTGACGAAATTCGACTTCAAAGGGTGCTGGCTTCGCGTGGCTGGGATGCCGCAGAGCTCAAAAAGCGAGATGAACAGCAATTTCCGCTTGACACCAAGCGCCAAGCAGCCGATTATGTAATCAGCAACGGCCTTGACCTCGACCATCTGCGTACGCAGGTAAGGCACGTGCTCCAAAGCATCACCGATACCAAGGCCTCGTGACAGCACTGCATTTGTCACAACACAAGGCCACCCCAACCAAACACAAGGCTAAACACTCAGGCAATATGCCTGCCTCCCGTATTACCCATTCTTCTGCTCAAGGACCCTTGGGCAATTTTCCCTCCCCAACCTGCCCCTGTTTACCGGGCACGGCAAACGCATCAGGAGTGCCATCCCTATGGCCACCAAGTCCACAAAAAAGAAAAAAACCACGAAGAAAAAAACCAAGTCCGCGGAGCCGGTCGTGCAAACCGACGAGGAGCTCGACGCAGAGGCTCAATCGCGATATGACGAAGCAAAGCACGCTGACCTCACGGTCAAAGACCTTCAGAAGATGGATGTCGAAGAGCTCCACGAGGTCGCACAGACTGAAGGCATCACCGATTTCTCGGGTATGTCCAAGCAGGAACTGATTTTCAAGATCCTTCAGACTCACATCGCAGGCCAGGGCCTGATGTACGGCGAAGGGGTGCTGGAGATCCTGCCCGACGGCTTCGGCTTCCTCCGTAGTCCCGAGTACTCTTACCTCGCTTGTCCGGATGATATTTACGTCAGCCCCTCGCAGATTCGACGCTTCGGCCTGAAGGTTGGTCACGTTGTGCAGGGCACCATCCGGCCGCCCAAGGAGTCGGAGCGTTACTTCGCATTGCTGCGCGTCGATGCGATCAACGGCGAATCGCCCGAGAAGCTCAATGACCTGATCCCGTTCGAAGACCTCACGCCTTTGCACCCCAAGGATCGTTTCATTATGGAAACGACCGAGGACAATATTGACATGCGTGTTGTTGACCTCGTCGCCCCCGTCGGCAAGGGGCAGCGTGCTCTGATCGTTGCTCCGCCGCGTACTGGTAAAACGGTCCTGCTGCAGAAGATGGCGAAATCTGTCATCACTAATTTCCCGAACTGCAAGGTCTTTGTGCTGCTCATCGATGAGCGGCCCGAAGAAGTGACCGACTTCAAGGCCAACGTTCCCGCGGAAGTCGAAGTTGTCGCCTCGACCTTCGATGAGAACAGCACGCGCCACGTGCAGGTCTGTGAGATGGTGATGGAGAAAGCCCGTCGAGCTGTTGAATACGGCGATGATGTCGTCATCCTCATGGACTCGATCACCCGTATGGCTCGGGCATACAACTCCGAAATGCCGCACTCCGGCAAGATCCTGACCGGCGGCCTGGACTCGAATGCCCTGCAACGCCCCAAGAAGTTCTTCGGCAGTGCTCGTGCGATCGAAAATGGCGGCTCGTTGACCATCATTGCAACCGCACTGGTGGATACCGGCTCCAAGGCGGACGACATCATCTTTGAAGAATTCAAGGGCACGGGTAACTCTGAACTGCACCTTGACCGCCGGCTTGTCGAGAAGCGGACCTACCCCGCGATCGATATCGCAGCCTCCGGCACCCGCCGTGAGGAACTGCTCATGGACGACATGGAACTCAAGCTTGTCTATCGCCTTCGAAAGGTCCTTGCGGACATGAACGTCGTCGAGGCCATGGAACTGCTTAAGAGCCGACTGAGCAAGACGAAGACCAATGCCGAGTTCCTACTGACCATGTCAATGGATGGCTAAGGCCGCTTACAGAATTAAAACGCTTGACAGCCCGCATCACGCGGGCTTTTTTGCATCTGACCGCGCGTGTATTTCTCGCGGTTATTTCTCTCGTACTCTTGGCCGATCAGAATTTCTGGTGTGCGTTATGGATTCATTGTTCGCGAACGCAGAGTCGTCGCCATCACGCGTAGTGGGATGAGAGTTCATATGCGATGTTGCCTTTTCTATCTCTGCGAGAGCAATGATTTAGCCAAGACAGTTGCAATACACATCAACTCCATGCACGCGGGCTGGACAGTGGCTCGCGGCTCTACACGCCGCCTGACTTTTTCTGTGTTGCATGCTTCTCGTACCAGGGGCGATATACGGGCCGCCCCAGCGACAGCATCTCGGGCACGGTCACGCATCTGAGGTCAGCTGTAACCTTTGGGAGAGCCAATTCTAATGCCTTGATCATATAGTCGCGGTCATGAGAGGTGGGGCTGTCTGGTGAGGTGGGTCGTACCGCGTCATGCAACAAAACGATACAGCCCGGCTTAGCCTGATTCACCATCTGCTGGGCTAAGTCTGTCGGCTCCTGCTTCAGCCAGTCTTCAAGCACCACGTTCCACGTGATCACTTTATAGCGAAGCCATAACAAGTCCATTCGTGACGCACGTGTCTGCGCTCCCCACGGTGGACGAAACAGCCTCAAGGACTGTTGCCCGATCTGCCGTTCGCAGGCATGTATTTCTTCGCGCCGCTCTCGGCGGTTGATCGTCGGCATCCTAGCGTGGCTGTAGGTGTGGTTGCCAAGTACGTGCCCCTCGGATCGAATCTGCCGGATCAAATCTGGGTGCCGCTCTGCCGCTTGTCCAATCACAAAGAACGTGGCCCGGGCCTTGTATGTGCGGAGCAGGTCCAGGACCCGGGGTGTGTACTCAGGATGCGGCCCGTCGTCGAAAGTCAGTGCGATCACGGGTTCCTGGGTCCGGACGCGCGTGATCGTGCCCATCAGTGGATCGAGCAGGCGGGACTTGATACTTCGGATTGGGGTGGCCGGCCTTCGCATGTCTCTTCACCCGTCTTGGGTGTGGTGGTGTCATCGGTCGGAGTGTCTTCAGGAAGTGGGATCAGTCCAACCACGGGCGGCGCGACGCGGTACATCAGCACGCCCTTGAGCAGTCCGTAGTGCCAGCCCAACTGGTACATGACACGGGAATTGACTGGGCCACGAATCCATCGCTTCAAAGCCTTGCATGCATCTTGAATATATCGTTTGAAGGGGTGTGGCAGTTTGTTGTCTTCCTGCCGATAGTGCTTATAGAGCAGGACGTTGTATTGCCCCCACAACTCGGCCTGATGGAAGATGCCCTTGTAAGTTGCGCGGTTGCGGATGTGCATCAATGCGTCGGGTACGAATTGCAATCGCGCGCCGTGCCGATGCAGCCGGATGCAGTATTCCGCGTCTTGAAGGCGCGGCCACTTCTCGTCGAACCCGCCGATCTCTTCGTGCAGAGTTTTCCTGATCGCGATGCCGCACGCTCCTGAGTAGGGGTAGAACGGTGGCCACCACATGTGCTGAATGCCGTCGGTCTGTGTGCCGCCGCCGTAGTCCTGCTCGGGTGTTTCGCACAGTTTCTGGTATTCAAATCGTGAGGCCATGAAGTCATGTGACTCAGAGGCTTCGGCGATCGCGGCGATCCAGCCTCTACCTATTACGTCGTCGGCATCAATGAATGCGACTGTCTCACCTCGGGCAACTTCCACGCCTTTGTTTCTTGCGTAACTGGCTCCACGTCGACCTGACGCGTCAACAAAGTGCAAGTTAGGGATTCGTCCGTTGTATCTACGCGCGATGTCCAGCGATGCGTCGGTTGAGCCGTTGTCGCAGATGATCAGTTCCCAGTCACCCGGCCAGGTCTCTGCGGCGAGTGCTTCGAGCTGGTCGCCGAGCGTAGCTTCGGAGTTGTGGACCGGAAGGATTAGGCTGAGTTTCATCTTACTAACGCGAGTATATGGTTTGCATTTGAACCTTTGTCGGTGCGCCCAATTGCGTCTTACGCCGACTCTCTTTCATCTTATCGGCGGGCCAGATGGCTGTATTTAGCCGGCTTAGCAGCGGTATCTGAGTTGCCGGCGGTCGCCTTACTAGTTTCCGCAGGTCTTATTTATACGTCAACAGACTACTTTGCTCTGATTAAAATTTCATAAATTTGAAAGTTCTTTTTATTTAATTGTGGCACGTGTCCATGCATTCGTGAAAGTATTTACCGAAGTTTTCTATAGATGCCAGCAAGGACCAAGAAAGCGTGTTTCATGCCAGGTTCCATGCCTGCTTTGCATCCCTTTCCCGCTTGTGGGATAGTGCAGTATGTAATTCCCGCCCCTAGGGGTGGATTCGGCGGCATAATCTTTGTGCCAAACTCAGGCCTTCGCTCGAACTCTTTTTACGGGATATTCAATGACTGGACCCCTAATCGCACTAATTGTCATTCTCGTCATCCTGGCCATCATCGTGTTTGCGGTGATCGGGATGTACAACAAGCTCGTGAAGTTCCGCGAGCGCTGCAAGAACGCTTTTGCGCAGATCGATGTGCAGCTCAAGCGTCGCCACGACCTGATCCCGAACCTCGTCGAGACCGCCAAGGGCTATATGTCTCACGAGAAGGAGACACTTGAGGCTGTCCTTCAGGCCCGTGCATCCGCCACCCAGGCGCAGATCAACGTGAACGGTGACCCGACCAAGGGTGCGGATATGCAGAAGCTTGCTGCTGCGGAAGGTCAACTGACTGGCGCGCTGGGGCGCCTGATGGCTGTCGCCGAAGCCTACCCTGACCTCAAGGCCAACCAGAACATGATGCAGCTCTCCGAAGAACTGACCAGCACCGAGAACAAGGTCGCCTTCTCACGACAGGCATACAACGACTCGTGCAATCAGTACAACGCCTATAAGCAAACATTCCCTCCCGTGATCTTCGCGAACATGTTCGGCTTCGATAATGCCGAGTACTTCGAGATCGAAGAGCCATCTCAGAAGGAAGCACCCAAGGTGTCGTTCTAAGTCGAATGCGATGAACCTGAGAGCCCCCGTCGAAAGGCGGGGGTTTTCGCTGGACCTTCAGCCGACATACATATTCAATTCATGGGGTTTTGAATGGCTACCAATTTCTTTGAACAGCAGGATGAGGCTCGTAAAAAGTCGGGCTATTTGGTCTTCCTCTTCGGCTTGGCCGTCCTCGGTATTACGCTGTTGATCTACGGTCTGTTTCTGCTCGTCGCGATTGCCGGGCAAGACGAAAACTCGAGCAGCGGAGGCATCGGCGCAGAGGTCTACGTAGGCGTATTCGTCATGACCTTTATTGGCGTTCTCGTCGTCGTTGGCGGATGCTCGCTGTTCAAAATCATGTCGCTGCGTCGTGGCGGTGGAGAGGCCGTCGCGCAGGCACTCGGTGGGACGCTGCTACACCCCCAGACCTCAGATCTCGACGAGCGGAAGGTCATGAACGTCGTCGAAGAGATGGCCCTGGCCTCTGGCACACCTGTGCCGCCGGTCTATGTGATGGAGCAGGAGAACTCGATCAATGCATTCGCCGCGGGCTACTCGCCGGACAATGCCGTGATCGGCATCACGCGCGGGGCGATCGAAAAGCTCTCTCGTGATGAACTGCAGGGCGTGGTCGCCCATGAATTCAGTCACATCTTGAATGGCGATATGCGGTTGAACATCCGCCTGATGGGGGTGATCTTCGGCATTATCGCGATCGCGGTGATCGGTCGTGTCCTGCTGCGGATTGGTTTTTACAGTAGCGGGGGCCGCAAGAAAGACGCCCGCGCGGCCATCGCCATGGCATTGGTCGGCTTGGGACTCATGATCATCGGTGGCGTTGGCGTGCTCGCTGGTCGCTTGATTCAGGCCGCGGTTTCTCGCCAGCGTGAATACCTAGCCGATGCTTCGGCCGTGCAGTTCACGCGCAACCCTGACACCATTGGCGGGGCACTCAAGCGGATCGGTGGCGTGGGGTCGAGTCTGGCCAGTGGCCACTCTGCGGAGGTCGGCCACATGTGTATCGCCAACGCGATGTCCAGTTGGGGCTTTGGTCCTTTCGCGACGCACCCGCCCTTAGAAGAACGCATCAAGCGCATTGACCCATCGTGGGACGGCACGTTCCCTGATCCTTTTGAAGCCATTCAGCAGCGTCAGTCGGAGGCGAAGTTCCGTGAGCCAGAGAAGATTGCACCGATTCCCATGGCCGGCGAAGAAGGTGTCGAAGGGCTGCCCGGTATGCCGGGTGGGATGCTGGGGGCAGCGATTGGCGGTGCGGTGATTGCAGATGCGATGGGCGGCGGTGGCTCGCCAGCAACAGAAGCAGCCGTCGATCAGATCGGGCAAGTCAGCCCGACGCATGTCGCCTACATGCACGAGCTACTCGGTGCGATACCTCAGGACCTGAAGGACGCGGCACACGACCCGCAGAGCGCTCGCGCAGTGATCTATACCGTGTTGCTCGACAAGGATGCTTCGGTTCGCAGTACGCAACTCGAATTTGTCGCTAAGCACGCCGACCCTGCCGTCACCGAGAAGACCAAAGAACTTGCGGGCATCACCGGCGATATGCCCAAGGAAGCCCGCCTGCCACTGATCGACATGGCGGTGCCCGCATTGCGTGAGATGTCGGACGATGAATACCAGTTGTTTAAGAAGCAGGTTGACGCGCTGATCAAGGCTGATGGACGCGTTGACCTGTTTGAGTGGGTGCTTCAGCGGCTGCTGGTGCGTCACCTTGACTTGCACTTCGTGCAGGGTCCTGAGCCGAAAGTGCAGTACTACAACCTCCGCGGCTTGACTGATGCTTGCGGGACCGTGCTCTCGGCACTTGCACATCTCGGCCAACGCGAGGCATCGGAAGCTGAGAGTGCCTTCGATGCTGGAGCCGGGGAACTGGGGGTTGGGGCGATCTCGCTCGCGGACCGTAAGTCGGTCAAGCTCAACAACGTTGGAAAGGCGCTGGACAAACTGATGCTGGCCAGCGGCAAGGAGAAGCAGAAGGTCATCCGGGCCTGTGCCAAGACGATCGCGGCCGATGGCGAAGTGACGCGGGGCGAGGGTGAGTTGATGCGTGCGGTGGCCGATTCTCTGGCTGTACCGATGCCGCCGCTGCTTCCAGGCCAGAAGCTGGTTTGAGTGAATCAGGTTTTATTGGTCGGTTTGTTGCGTTGGGCAACACAACGGGCCTTTCCTCGCGCATAATAGGTGCTCGATCACCACACACTTTGCTGCAGGAGCACATCGTCATGAATAAGGCATGGATCGCTTTCCCGCTCGCCGCCGTTGCGCTGGTAGGTTGCAAGTCAGATACCGAACCGGTCTCGCAGGTCCCCCCGCCGAACTACTCGGCCGAGCCAGAGCCGCTACCGCCGCTCTCAATCAACGAGGGCTCGCCCGACGCCGCCGGGTCTGGAGACGCATCGAACCTTTCAACCGTAGGCCCCGCCACTGGACCCGGCACTTACGAGCCCGAGCCGCTGCAACCTGCTCAACCGGTCGCACGCACCTACACCATCCAGAAGGGCGACACACTCTGGTCGATCGCGCAGCGTGAGTACGGCGACGGACAGAAGTGGAAAGCCATCTCCCAGGCCAACCCCTCGCTCGACCCCAAGAAGTTGATGGTTGGCCAGCAGATCACGCTGCCGTGAAGGATCGACGGTAGGAACTGATTCCCGTTGCGTGGGAAAGGATGCCCGTGATGGTTGGTGAATGGTTATCTGAGAAGTCGCTCGTGCTGCGCGTGCTGTTTGTGTGCGCGTTGTTGTTCGTCGTGGGGTGCAAGGGCAACACCAGCCCGGTCACACCGCCGCCACCGCCACCGGACTACACGCGACCGCTTGGTCCGGGTGAGCGGGCATTACGATTGATCACCGATCCATCCGAACGCCCGGATATCAAGTTGCTGGCCACGCAATTCTCCGACCCAAGCTTCCTTGAGTCGCTGCGACTGAGTGCGGGCTGGTATGACAAGCCATCGAGCAAGACCTACTTCAACCCGGATGTCAGCGGCATCAGCCACGTCCACGCCAAGGTCAGTGCGCAAACGCTGCTGTACCTGATCGAAAGCTCAGCAACGCCGGCCGAAGCCGCGGGGCACATCGACAGTCAATTCGATGTCTACCAGACCGTGGGCTGGAACAAGCAGGGCGTCGTTCTCTTCACCGGCTACTACTCGCCGCAGTTCACCGCATCACTCGAACGGACGGGCGAGTTCCAATTCCCCCTCTACACGCGTCCTGCCGATCTGCGGTCCGATCCGATTACCGGCGAGGTGTTCGGTCGTGACACTGGCAATGGCCAGACCGTGCCGTACTACACCCGCAGCGAGATCGAGTCGCAGGGCATCCTCAACGGCAAAGAACTCGTCTACCTGCCTCGCCGACTCGACGCGTACACCATCGAGGTCAACGGCAGCGCGAAGCTTGATCTGACCAATGGCGAAACCCTCTATATCGGCCATGCCGGCACCAATGGTCTCAAGTACACCTCCATCGGCCGGGAATTGATCAAGGACGGCAAGCTCGACAAGAACACGGTCTCGATGCCGACCATCCGGCAGTTCTTTCTGAACAACCCGGACGAGTTGGAGAAATACATCGCTCGAAATGACCGGTTCGTGTTCTTCAAGCAGTATGAGAATCCTGAGCAGTGGCCTGGCGGTGCATTGGGTGTCCGTGTGAATGCCATGCGTTCGCTGGCGACAGACAAAGAGGTCTACCCGCCCGGTGCGTTGGTGCTCGTCAAGACCGGGACGCAAAACCGCACGGGACCGATCGCACCGATCGAGCAGCTTGTCTTTGATCAGGATGCGGGCGGAGCGATCCGTGCGCCGGGCCGAGCAGACTTCTACTTCGGGATTGGCCCTGCCGCAGAGGCGGAGGCCGGCAAGCTCGCGGTCGAAGGCACGATGTACTACTTCTTCCTGAAACGCGACCTCGTGCAGGGCTGGTACGACCAGCTGCAGGGCAAGCCATAGTTCAGAGGCCCGACGACCACGCCAAAATCGCGTATCCTCCCGCCGTGACCGCTGAAAACGCCAACAACACGCCTACACGCCTGATCGTCACGATCGATGGCCCAGCCGGCTCAGGCAAGTCCACCCTGGCCCGGCAACTGGCCGCTCGACTGGGCCTGGACTTCCTCGATACCGGCGCGATGTACCGGGCCGTCGCTGCCAAGGCGATCGAGCGCGGCATCAACATCGTCGAGGAGCCGTACTACGTCGTTGAGCTGGCCCGGAACTGTCCGCTGCGGTTTGACTGGGCGACCGACCCGCCAAGGCTGTACGCAAGAGAGTCGGACGTGACAGATCGCTTGCGGGACCGGGACGTGACCGGTGCGGTCAGCGACATTGCGGCGCTAGGCGGCGTTCGGAACGTGCTCGTCGATGAGCAGCGATGTATCGGCCAGGAGCATCCGCGCCTCGTCACAGAGGGGCGGGACCAGGGCTCGATCGTTTTCCCCCAGGCCGATGTGAAGTTCTACCTCGACGCTTCCCCAACCGTTCGAGCGAACCGTCGCGCTGCTCAACTGCGCGAGATGGGTAAGCCCGTGCAACTCGAAGCGATCCGCCAGAATATTATTGAGCGTGACCGCAAGGATTCGAGCCGGTCTGACGGTCCGCTGATCTGCCCTGATGATGCGATCCGTATCGACACTTCGGACATGACACTGGGCGAGGTGCTCGAACTCCTGGAGAAAACCGTACGAGAACAGCTCGCCGATTGAGTTGCCCATGCTTCGCGACCTCAAGCAACGACAGCCCGGCCACTCGCTCCGCCGCATCATATGGTGGCACTTTTGCCATGCGCTGTGTGTCGTCTGGTTTGCGTTCAGCTACCGCTTCCGTTTCTTCGGCCAGAGTAATATCCCGCGCACCGGGCCCGTCCTCTTCGTCTCCAATCACCAGTCCATGCTCGACCCGATCATCGTCGGGCTGGGCGCGTCGCATCGGCAGTTTTACGCCATGGCCCGCGCGACCTTGTGGAACAGCAAAGCCCTTGGCTGGGTGATGGACTCGCTTAATGCGATCCCCGTTGATCAGGACAACCCCGATGCCTCGACGATGAAGCGGTGTATCGAGGTCCTCAAGCAGGACCATGCACTGCTCATCTTCCCCGAGGGTGCCCGCACCCACAGCGGCAAGACCGAGGCTTTTGAGCCCGGCACCATGCTCGTCATCAAGCGTGCCAGGCCCACCATCATCCCGGTCGCGCTAGAGGGCGCCTACGACGCCTGGCCGCGCTCCAGGAAGCTGCCCAAGCCCTTCGGCCGCATCGCCTGCATCTACGGCGAGCCTATCGAGACCGACGACCTGCTCAAGGATCGCAAGCCCAAAGAAGCCTTGGAATATCTCCAAAACAAAGTCGAAGCCCTCAGGCTCGAACTTGCCGAGTCGATGCGGGATTGAACCACAGAGACGCAGAGAGCAAGGAGGCCTGATTGTGGATGGGTCTCAGTGACCTCCCTGTCTCTGTGGTTCAAAACCCCAACCCCCAGTAAACTCTCCCCATGCAAGTCCTGCTTATCGCTCTGGCCGTCGGCGTTGGTTTCATCGTCGCGTATCACACCTATGGTCGTTGGCTTGGCTCCAAGGTCTTTAACCTCGCTGCCGGTGCGGTCTGTCCGTCGGTGAAGCTGCGCGACGACAACGACTACGTCCCGACGAGTAAGTCCGTCGTCTTCGGCCACCACTTCACGTCCAT